>CAZORS010000001.1:0-82388 GCA_964582025.1 uncultured Pirellulaceae bacterium
AATCTGGTTCGAGAGCAGCAGAGCTCAAAACTCTGCTGCTCACCAGTTCACCAGTGATTCCCAGAAGGGATAGGCACTTTTTAGCTACTACCCTCGTGAGAGAGGTCGAGTAGTAGGACAACAAGGTCTACACGTATATATGGATTTTAGTGGTGAACTGGTGAGCAGTACTAAAAAACGCCAGTTTCATTCGATAGTTACCAGTGAAAACTGCTCACCATCTACCTGGTGAGCGACTGGTGAACGCGGTGAGCGACTGAGTATGTCATGGCGAATAGTTTGCATTTGAAACAGCACTTTAACATGCCGAAAATGTGCGCGAGAACATGCGCAATATCACTCAGTTACTGCGCCATTAGGATCGACTTTTTTAACTTTTCTTGCCTGGAGCCCTCTCCCAACCGACTGATAGAGCAACTTAGCCTTCAGTTTCTGGCAAACTCTCCTCATTAAGATTGTCTAGCTCAGAGCCATGCAACAGAAGAGTTGGATTGCAGCGACGCTAGGTAGACGCAGTCTGTCAGCCGTTTACAGGTACGGTTAGGCCAAGCAATAGCCATCAGTCAAACCGTCGCACAACAAACTAATTGGAAGTATTGGATCACACCAACGATGCAAATCCAAAGATAATGATGGCGCCAACTCATTCTTGCATTTCCAGTGAAATAGTTCAGCAAATACCGACTCCAACGACGACTGCTTGATGAGAGTTCGACGGAACGGAGTCATTCCAGAGATTTTTGGACATCTTGAAAGCATAGTGCCACGCGTTGAGAGGGCGAGTACTGAGCCGTGTGGAATTGCGAGTTTGTAGAACTAAAGTCTCGCTATGCTTGCCAAAAAAACTGAATCTATTGAAATACATAACGACTCTTACTCGGTCGCGACAATGGCTGAGAGGTAGGGCTAGAGGACGTTGTCAGGCAACAGGCACCAGAATGCGATAAGGACGACGCTGCGAGCAAGATAAAAGTGCCAAAACCTGGTAGCATGCGGACGGGCAGATTGGATTTCTAGAAACAAAACCAGCTGCAACGACACCTCGGTGACACGGTGAATAGCTGTGAGTCTTCCCCATCCACACTTCCCAACCCTGAGGGCTACTCCCATCTCTGCTTTTGCGTTCCCATGCCCGGATTTCGCAAATGGAATGGTACGGTTTGCTGAAGGTGAGGTTATTTGGCTAATTCGCCATCATGTCATCGATTCGGTTTCGCTCTACCGTCGCCATCCGCTCGTACTCAATTACCTTGTCGGCCAGGTTGCACCGTTTTGCCGCGTTGGCTCCCGACTCCATCCCAACGAGTGCAAGGTCACGACTCTGCTGGAACCAACAGTCCGCCAGCGAAAACGCGTCACGGGCACCGGCTGTCTCCGGATACGAAAGCGACAACTCGAAGACTTCATGGATGGCCATCCGGCCTAGACCAACGCCTATCCATTCGTCGAAGGCTGCAAAGGTCGTATCCAGTTGGCGGGCTGTACTCAGTGACAGAGCGAACTCTCCCGCCTGTCGCTGGAGCTTTACCAGGCTAACCAAGGAGGAGGCCCTGTCCCACGGAGTATCAGTGCGATCGACAATGTTGGTGGCTATCTCCGCCGCTCTACGGAAGTCTCCCAGTCGAGCATACTCATGTTTCAACTGACTGCGTTTGGATCTCGACTCCGGCTCCTCGGCGGCCCATTGCTCAAGGTATCGAATCGCTCGATCGCTATCGTCAAACGAAAGTGCCCGTTCGTAAAGTGAAAGCAGATGCTCACCTTGCTCAGAGTCTGGGTAGTCTTCGTTGATCGACCGCCACCATTCGTCAAGGTTTTCAGGCGTTATCGAAAGATCGAAAGACGAGGCCAGTCGCTCCCAAAGAGCTGGATCGCTCTCGTTGACAATGCGCTCGGCATTTTGCCCGCCAGCAAAAGGAATGAACTCAGCGGGGAAGCCACACGCAGTATCAAAGTTCGCAATCTTTGCGCGGGCGAACAGTCTGGCGTCACTTGGCTCACGAAACCTAGCCAAAAGAAATGCAGCCAGCTTCAATCCTTCACCGCAGCCCTGAAAGCTGTCGTTTTTCGCGGCCTCGATTTCGTTAGTGAAAAGATAACGAACAAGATCGGCATCGGCATCGGCATCCCGACAGTCGTACTGAAGCGTAAGGAGCAATCGTAAACGGGCCTGCGCATTGCCGTCGTACGTTCCTCTTTCATCTGTTTGGCAAGGTGCGAATGCAACGCTCTCCCACTTGCCGGTGTCTGCCCGTAGTCTATCTAGCTCGTTCACGAGTAAAACGCCTTTGCTACTTGTAGTTGATCCGTTCGCGCACGCCTGTCAGTACAAATCCAAGTAGGTTCCTGCCTCGCCATGTCCGAGGATCTTGGCTGTCCATTAAAGCTTTTTTACCAAGTCCGCATTCACAGCGATGCTCCAATCACCGTAAGTGAAGTAAAAGACCCGGCCATCGTAACCGGTGTTGGTGCGATCGGCGAACTGCAACTTTCTGCGGGTGATGTGTTGCCGCAGTTCGCTGCCGAGTTTCAGATTCCGGATCTCGACTTTGGTTCCGACTGGGATCGTGTAGCCTGGTTTCCTTTCCATGCCCCTATGATCGGTTGGGCTTCGACACCTCTGGTCTGCTGTCAAAACCAAGACGCGTTCCGGTGTTTGGTGCGACCAGCGATCACCGGGCAATAGAGCTGTTGCTCGAGCTTAACTAATTAAGGAGATGTCGTTTAGTCGCCTGTTTCTACTGACTCACCGCGCTCAACGCGGCGGATGATTTCGGATGCGGCGATGTCCATCGCATCGCAGAGACGAAACAGCATGTCGACTGTCGGCGACTTCTTGTCGTTCTCAAGCATGGAAATGTAGGTGCGGTCAACGTCAGCATCGAGCGCAAGTTGTTCTTGCGTCAATTCAGCATCCTCTCGAGCTTTACGTAGTTCGTTCCCAAGCATTGAAATTAGCTTACGAACGGTCGTTTAGGCTGTCTGTTGACTATAGCCTACGGCGTGCTTATGTTGGCTTTGCGCATTGCTTTCCTTGCCGATCAGAAGGCTGTTCATGCGTTAAATCTCACCTTCTCAGAGCCTCTTCCGAAAGCGAGACGACAAAATGGGTGCAAGAAAAAGTTGGTTCATAGTTCAAGGCGATGCCCGACGCGGCCCGTTTTCATCATCTGAACTAAAACAATTTGCGTCCGAAGGTAAAATCGAGCGCTCCACTCAAGTTTGGAAGGAGGGCCTGAAGCAGCCGGTACTTGCTAGTCGCATTAAGGGATTGTTTTCCGCTGCACCGGATCGCGCCTCCGATGTCCTTCCTGAGCAGCACGTCTCTGGCAATTCAGATTTGGCCTCAAGCGAGAACCTTCTGCCACAGTTGAGTCGCGCCAAACTGCGAGACCTCGTGTCGAGTCAGAAACGGGAGATCGCCGAGATTGCTCTGTCGAAAAGTGCATCACAACCAGGGTTTCTGGAGCTCAAGCAACGCTACATCACTCTGGCAAAAGAGGCTGAAGATTTGAAGTCAGCGATTCCCGCAATAACTACCGCAGGGGAACAGCTCAAGGTTGCAGAGCAAAACGTCAAGGCGGCACGTAAGAGTGTTGAAGCAGCAACGAAGGAGCTTCTCTCGCAGGCTGAACCCTTGGGGGAGTTCGGGTTTGAATGCTGGGATGTTTTGTCGGATTCAGCCAAAATCTACCTTCAGCCAAGACAAGACTTGAAGTCTCGGATTCAAAACCTGATGCAAAAGTTGGCAGATTCTAACGCCACTTCAAACGTAACAATTATGGAGAAGGCCAAAGTCAAAGCGACGCAGCTCAAGCTCAACGCTCAACTTCAGGTTGAGAAGCTAAAGATCAAGTCTGCAAACCGGCAAGCTGGGCTGGCATTGCTCGAAGCAAATGATGAAGTACTCGTACAGTCTGATCAAACACAGAACATACTTGAAATTGTTTCTAACCGCCGTCGGGCTATTGATGAACTAAAGCAAGAGTCCGCTGAACTTGCTGGGCCGCTGGAAAAAGCCACCCGGGCAGCTGGCCAAGCCGTTGGTCAGCCAATTAAAGGCTTAAATGACTTCACGCAAATCGTAAAAGGGCATCAGAAGCTGATCAAGACGAAGGATGGCGAGCTTCATTCAATTCGCGACGATGTTGCTGACTTGCTTGTTTCAGATTCAAGCCTTGCTCGCACGCTGGGCCTTGCAGACAAAGTCACACAGCTAACGGATACAACCCAAAGACTTGATGACTCGCCTCACGCAGTAAGTGTCGCGACTAAGGCTGGGCGGAATTGGTTTGGTGGGTTGAGTGACTTCGGGAAGATTGCCTCGGTAGCCGGACTGTTGATCGGACTATGCCTTGTTGGGTGGTGGATCATGCCGGGTGGATCTCGCTCGATCACAGATGTCGATCCCGATGTAATTGCGGGGCAGTCCGTTGAAGAAAAAACTGTGGAAGAGATGACTTCAGCAGAAATGGATCGAGAGTTTGCAAGGATGAATGGGGAGGTCGCGGAAATGGTCTCCAAAGCGGAAGACACAACAGAAAAGATAATCAACAAACTAGAAGAACTCGCATCGCCAGAATTTTACGGCGACCCAATGGAGATACTTGAAACGCGAGAAAACGACTCGACGATATTCGTAACGAAGAAGATTCAAATTTCAAATGCCCCCTTGTTTTTGACTATTGGATTCGTTGTCGTCGACAAACGAAACCCTAGATCTTCCGGCTTTACTGACGGCCTCGTAAGCATGGTTATATTGGATGTCCCAATGTCACTGCGAGAACAGTTTGATTTCAAGTCGAAGCTGACTATCGAGTCCAATGGCCAGAAGACAATTCTCGAGCCGACGAAAGTCGTCGATCTTGGCGGCGGCAACAGGTCAATTGAATATTCCGATCTATATGCAAAGTTGCTGCATAAACAGATTCGCAACTCACAAACATTCACAATCCTACACGGCGGAAAAGAGTTTCATCTGCACGAGACCGCTTCAAAGCACCTCAAGGAGCTGGCGAATCAAGCCGAGTACCAAATCATCGACGAAGGCTACTGACTACTCAATCGCTGATAGCTGAATAAAAATGACTATCCCGATGCGGCCTCGAAAGCAGGTTCTGGGTGTTGCCACCTACAAACACTAAATTTCGATCGAAAACGCGTCACAATACATGAGCGAGTAATTGCTTAGCCGCCAAGGATTGAATTCTTGGCGGCTTTTTTCGTGCATTGACACCAACCAACAACACCAAACGAAAGGAGATTCGATGAGCCATATCGTTGAGGTCAAAACCGAAGTGCGTGATGAGGCAGCTGTTCAAGCTGCCTGCTCTCGCCTTCATCTACCTCGTGCAACGCGGGGAACTTTTCAGCTGTATTCATCTGAAGAGACTGGACTTGGTATCGAACTGCCACATTGGAAATATCCGGTCGTCGCCAACACAGAGACTGGCCAGCTCCGGTACGACAACTACGAGGGCCGCTGGGGATCGCAGGAATTCTTAGATCAGTTCTTGCAAGCTTATGCCGTCGAACGCACCAAGATCGAGGCTCGAAAGAAAGGCCATTCGGTTGTGGAGCGGCGACTCAACAACGGTTCGATCAAGTTGACCGTCCAGGTAGGAGGTGCATCTTGAACAAACAGATTGAAATCGTGGTCGATGCCAAAGGCAGTTCGACCATCGAAACCAAAGGGTTCACCGGTAGCGAATGTATCGAGGCTAGCCGCTTTGTAGAACAGGCTCTCGGGCAGAAGGCCAAAGAGCAAACGACCGCCGAGTTTTACATCAACGCTTCAACCAAAGTTCAGCAGGATCAGCGAGTCAATTGACCGTTGTAATCTAAATTCTGGAATTTGAAACTAAATCCAATTTGTGACCAAAAGGAGGCGTCTATGCCGAAACTTAAACAAAGGCTCCGTGAATACATCGCTGGCTGTTTTACGGGGATCTGGATCGAAACCCAAGAGCCCCAAGAAGCGTCCTCGGACATCCAGGCATTGTGCCAGGAGGAGTCGTGGCGGTTCGCCCGATGGGATGTCGATCAGGGCTTGAGAGTCGGTGGCCAGTCTGTGGAAGACGGTCAGGATCCGCTCGCCGCTGTGAAGTCCGCTACAGCGGTGGGTGAGGAAACCTCAGTGCTTGTGCTGGAGAACTTTCACCGGTTCCTTGGCTCGCCTGAGATCATTCAGGCAATGGCATCGCAACTGTATGGCGGCAAACAAACCCGGTCGATTGTTGTTGTGCTGGCGCCGGTGCTTGAGCTTCCGGCTGAGCTCGAAAAGATGTTCGTTGCTATCGAGCATTCATTGCCGGATCGAGTACAGCTTCATGAGATTGCTGAGGGGATCGGTGTCGAGGACGGTGAGTTGCCGGAAGGCCGCGAACTAGAACAGGTGCTCGATGCAGCATCAGGGCTAACCCGGGCCGAGGCTGAGTCGGCATTCAGTTTGTCTCTGGTTCGACACGGAAAGATCACTCCCGAGACAACATGGGAGCTAAAAACCCAGACGCTAAAAAAGAGTGGTCTGTTGGAGTTGTACCGGGGCGATGCTTCGTTTGACGACCTCGGTGGCCTGGATGCACTGAAGTCGTTATGTAAACGTGCGTTGACCCGCTCCAGTGATCGAGTGAACGCCAAAGGGGTGATGCTGTTGTCCCCGCCGGGCTGCGGTAAATCTCAAATCTGCAAAGCCCTTGGCAACGAAACTGGTCGACCAGTGATTCTGCTGGACGTCGGTTCACTAATGGGTTCGCTGGTCGGTCAAACGGAAAGCCGAACGCGACAAGCTTTGAAGATCATTGACTCGATGGGGCCGTCAGTGGTTTGCCTGGATGAAGTCGACAAGGCATTCGGTGGTGCGAGCGGTGGAGGCAATGGAGATTCCGGCGTGTCTGCTCGATTGTTTGGCACCTTCCTTACTTGGCTCAATGATCGTGAGAGTGATTCTTTTGTTGTTTGCACTGCGAACGATGTTCAGAGACTCCCACCTGAGTTTGCCAGGGCTGAGCGATTCGATTCAGTGTTCTTTGTTGATCTTCCAGGAAACGAAGAACGTGCATTGATCTGGAAGCAGTACATCTCAGTCTACGAATTGGATCCGGAACAGGCGAAGCCCAAGGATGAATCATGGACTGGGGCTGAGATCAAAGCTTGCTGCAGACTTTCTGCTCTGCTCGACGTTCCGCTGAAACAGGCTGCTCACAATGTGGTTCCTGTGGCCAGTACGGCCCGAGAGTCGATTGAGAGTCTACGGTCTTGGGCCAGCGGACGTTGCATCGACGCACAGCGGGGCGGCATCTACAAGTACGCCAAGCCGAAACCAAAATCACGTCGCCGAATCAAAGCAAAACCATCTTTGAATTGACTCGTGCTTTTAACCAACATCTTGATATCGAAATGGAGTCTATGCTCAATCAAAAAGACCTCGCGGTTGCTCGCGCGGCACTGATGTTTCTCGATGACGAGTTTTTTCCTGACCAAGAAGAAATGTTTCAACATTACCTTGACGATCAGGGCATCCTCGCGGGAGCAAGCACGAAAGACATTGGTGCCACTCGTGCCAAGTTCAACAGCGCTGAGCTTTTCTCAGCAATCAAATGGAAAGGTCGAGACGAGCTTGTTTCGACAAGTTTGACCCGGCTGACATCGGGCGATGAACTCGCATATCAGGCCAATTCCCAGCAACTGGCTTCGTTAATCGTTACTGGTACCACTGGGTAATAGGCAAAGGCAAGTCGGATCAACTTCGGTTCACTCTGCCTACTGGATGCTTTACCTCAAGCCTACCTGGCTTTCTTGGCGACTGCTTCGTCAGACTTCAACGCAGTCGATGAAGCATTGCTTAAACCACTCTCAACTGAAAGGAGCAAACCATGTTCTGGTTTATTCAAGTCTTGTTGATCTTTTCCATTCCGGCATTGCTCGGTGTGGGAAGTATCTACCTCGGGTTTCGTCGCGCTCGTAAGGAGACCGCGCGACTTAAAGACCCAACCAAATGGGACTACATCAATCAGGCAGCTGGTTACTGGATCGTGGGTGGACTTGCCATCTGCTTTTCGATCTTCCGGCTGTTCTCGGCACTGTTCGGCTAAACCTACCAACATTCAATCGCGCACGCGGTCGCCATCTCTGGCGACCGTTTTTCGTGCGCTTACACCAAACCAAGAAAGGAGGCGACGATGGCTACCATCCTTGAGCCAGAGTCAGAATCTTCGCTCAATTCGAGCGTGGGTTCACAGACTGCGTCTGCAAGACTGAGAGAGAATTTCTCTGCCTGTCGTTTGAAATTCAAGTGGCTCGGCACGTCGAAGTCACTTAGTGCAGATCAAAAGAGCCAGGCTGCGGAGGCGTTCAATGCTGACAGTGCGTCCATCTCTGCTGGCAAACGCTTGATCGACGTGAAGCACGATGCCTGGAAGTCGCTCACGTCAATCAAATCGCAAGCAACAAAGTACTGGAAAGAGAACAGTTTGCCCTACCCGGAAACGGGGCTACGGCTGATCCGGCAGAATCGAATCGAGGACTTCAACTCGACCTTCGAGGATTTCCGCGAACAACTTGAAGCGGGAGTGCGCATGTTCGACGATCAGTTTGCGGAGATCAAAGAAGCGGCTCGTGCCCGTCTTGGCTCCCTGTTCGATGCCAGCGACTACCCAAGTTCGATCGAAGACGAGTTCCAGATCCAATGGGATTTTCCGTCGGTTGATCCGCCGGACTACCTGCGACGGCTCAACCCGGAAGTCTATGCCGAGCAGTCTCGACGAGTTTCCCAGCGTTTCGATGAAGCTGTTGAGTTGGCAGAATCTGCCTTTGTAGAAGAGCTTGATCGACTGGTGAACCATCTTGCAAGCCGCTTGGCTGGAGACGATGACGGAAAGCCAAAGATCTTTCGAGACTCGGCGGTTACCAACATGATTGAGTTCTTCACCCGTTTTCGGGAGCTCAACATTCGATCGAACGACCAGCTCGATTCGCTTGTCCAGCGATGCGAATCGTTGATGCAAGGAGTTCAACCGCAGTCTTTGCGTGACAACGACACATTGCGTCAATCTCTTTCAACAAATCTTTCGACTGTGCAAAGCCGTTTAGATCAGTTGGTCGTCGACCGACCCCGCCGGAACATCATTCGGCCCAACCGTTCGGCTGATCAGTCAGGCGGGCAGTAGCCATGGAGTTGATCATCGAAAGCAGTGGCGGCGTTCGCTGCATCTACGACGAAGCATTTGATCTTCATTCACTCGGCAAACCAGTAATCACTCGGGCATCGCATGTGGAGCCCAACAGCACCGGACGTTGGATCGCCGATCTAGCACCGGTCGATGGGCCAACACTTGGCCCTTTTGATAAACGAACCGACGCTCTTGCAGCAGAAGTTCAGTGGCTTCGGGATCACTGGTTGGCGAAAGCAAAACCTGTCAAGTAGTCACACACTCAATTTCAATTGCTCTGCGTGTGCGGGGCGGACTTTCAATAGGCCGCTCCGTTTGGGGTGGTCATTTTTCATGGAGAAATCTGATGACCCAAGCGGAACTTAATGCAGTGGCGAGAGCGACTGGAGAAGACGTCGAAACTATTGAGCAACGTGGCTTCAGCATTGTTGGGGCTTTCCCGGATGATGCTTTTGACTTCGAGGGGGCAGCGATGCCTGATCCTCAAGTCGTTGACTGGGATAGCCCCTTCGTCGGCGCCACACAATCCTTTTACGAGTCCTGTTAGGAGAACATGAACTTGGCCTCAAACTTTGAGATCCTTGCCAAGCCGATCGCACTACTGGTGGCAAGTTGCGCCATCGCCACCTGCTTCATTGGCCCGGGTGCGTTCCTCCTCTGGATCGCTGTCGGTTTTGGCATCTTTGTCGTCGTACGTTACGGCTAACGCGACAAGCAAATTCAGATGGGAAAGAGTCGCAGGTGCTTCGTGCTCCTGCGGCTCTTTCTCATTCTTTACTTCATCAACCAACCAAGGAGGCACCATGCCTGTACGGATCAACGTCGGCCTGTCGAAGAAGGTCGGACAAGAGAATTTCGGCTCACTGGGAGCCACGTGTCATGTCGAATTTGAAATCGACGGCGGATACGACAACGGCAGCACCGACCGGTTTCAAGATGCTGTTCGACGAGCTTATGCAGCTTGTCGTGAAGCAGTCGAGTCTGAATTGGCAGCACACGAAGGTAAATCGAAGCCGCAGTTTGGAGGCCAGCACCAATCTTCTACAACCAATCGCGTCACGAACCAGTCTACGTCTGGATCTCAAGCCAGAGGGGCGACATCATCCCAAGTCCGAGCCATTCATGCGATTGCCAATCGCAATGGCGTTGACCTTCCGGGTATCTTGAGCCAGTTCAATGTCTCGCGTCCTGACGATCTTTCGATCGGCCATGCGTCTCTCGTAATTGATCAGCTCAAAAACCCTGGCGACACCCCAGCGGTGAGCCAATGATCGGATTGGCTAATCCGCGCGACGTTCCGGAATCCAACAAGCCCAGTGGAGTTGCTGGACGCGACTTTGTGAGTTGGTCGCAACTGAATACGTTCAGGCGTTGCCCACTTCAGTATCGGTTTCGTTACCTCGACAAGGTGGAGCCGGAATACATCGCCTCTTCGTTGCTCTTTGGTAGTTCAATTCATTCCGCAATCGAGCTCTATCATCGCCGAGAACTTGAAGGAGTTCCGCTTCCAAATCTTGATGAGCTGGAGACTCAGTTTTGGGCGGAGTGGAAGGATCGTACCGAGGAGTCCGCAGAGGTGCGGTTCAGCAAACGCGAAAGCGACGTAGATGCTATTCAACAACTTGCCAGCCGGATGCTCGCCCAGTTCCTTAAAAGTCCCCACCGCAACACCGACGGAGTGATCATTGGAATCGAGGAGCGGATCTCGGAGAAGGTTCTTGAAGGATGCCGTCCGTTGCTAGGTATCGTCGATCTGGTGTTTCAGTCCGATGACCGGTTAGTCGTTCGGGACTACAAGACGGCTGGTCGGAAGTGGAACCAAGGCAACGCCGAATCTAACGCGGGCCAACTGGAGTTATATGGTGAACTCGTGAAGCAACTGGTACCCAATCGCCAGCTGAGTTTTGAATTCGTCGTAATTACCAAAACCAAGTCGCCAGTCGTTGAGCAATTCACTGTTGAGTCCAGCCGGCGCCGGATCCAGCGAACGAAGTTGATTGCCAACCTCACGCTTGATGCGATCGCGACTGGTGTTTTCTATCCAAACCGTAACCCCATGACGTGTGCCACCTGCCCATACCAAAGGGCCTGTGCTACCTGGACGGGGTAACCAAATATCGAAAGGAGGAATCATTGAAGGCACGAAATCAGCTTAATGTGATCTACACATATCTGGCACTGGGGATATCAGCGTTTGCCGCATTGTTGTTCCAGTCAGCAACCGTGTTCGTCATCTGTATTGCGCTGACCATGGGAAGCTTCTTCAGTGAAGGGCTTCTGCGTCCCAATCCCAATCGGCGGAAACGATAAAGTCACGCAATCAAACCTTGGCTTCTGTCCCGTCGGTTTAGCCGACGGGACGGAGCCATTTTTTTAGCCATTCGCCGAATCGTCGCTACAATGTCAAGCAATCTAAGCTTGAAGCAACTACTGGTAACGACACCTCACCCAAGTAAGAATCAAAAACCGAGATGCGAATCCATTCCGATCAACTTGTTTTCTCTGCCACAGATCTCGCAAACCATCTCGCGTGCTCACATGTCACTCAGCTAAATCGAAAGTACGTCGAAGGTAAACTGAAGCTCGAGTATCGAGAAGACCCAATGCTCGACCTTTTAATCGAGTTGGGCGAAAGGCACGAACAGGCCTATCTGGATCACCTGAAGGGGTGTGGTCTATCCGTACTTGAGCTCAAGGAATTCGATGGCGGGAACACGAAAGCAGCGATCAAAGCTATGCGTGAGGGTGTCGATATCATCGCGCAGGCTTGGCTGATTTCAGACCCTTGGCGTGGTCGCACTGACTTCCTCATCAAAGTTGATTCGCCAAGCGACTTTGGCGACTGGTCTTACGAAGTGGCTGACACCAAGTTATCTCAAACGACAAAATCAACCGCCGTTATTCAGCTCTGTCTCTACTCCGAAATGCTCGCTGAAGTTCAAGGTGTAATGCCAACATCAATGTCTGTGGTTAAGCCTGGGGATACCAAGGCCGATCCGTTTCTGATTGATCGGCTGCGTGTCACAGATTACATGGCCTACTTCCGGATGGCCAAGTCGCGATTTGAATCCACGATGAACGCCGATCCGGATTCGTCCAGCTATCCCGAACCGTGTGAACACTGCAGCATTTGCAACTGGTGGCCGTTGTGCAATCAGAAACGACGTGACGACGACCATCTCTCTTTCGTCGCTGGCATGACGAAGTCGCAACGACTGGAAGTCGTTGACCAAGGCCTGTCAACGCTGACCACATTTGCAGAGGCGGACAAGCCGCTTTGCGAGTTTCCCAATCGTGGAGCAATCGAATCTTACGACAAATCGCATCGCCAAGCACAGATTCAATTGAAGGGTATTCGATCCGGGACGCCGGAGTACGAGTTCAATGCGATTGAAGCCAACAGAGGATTCCTCCGACTTCCTGAACCGGATCTAGGTGACATCTTTTTCGACATTGAAGGTAACCCGCGTGCAATGGGTGACGGACTGGAATACCTGTTCGGCTTTGTGACAGACGGTGGCGGTTCTTCCTATCAAGGCATCTGGGGCCTGAATAAGCGAGACGAACGGAAGTCGTTTGAACACTTCATTGATTTTATCCTTAAGCGATGGGAGCAATTCCCCGGCATGCACATCTATCACTTCGCCCCCTATGAGTCGTCGGCATTGAAACGATTGTCTCTCCGGTACGCGACTCGTGAAACAGAACTGGATGACCTTCTTCGTGGTGAGGTGTTTGTCGATCTTTACGGAATCACCCGGCAAGGTATTCGTGCAAGCGTTGAAAGCTATTCGATCAAACAGCTGGAGCAGTTCTACGGGTTTGAACGCGCTGAGGTGTTGAAGGACGCCAGTAAGGCTCTGCGTGAAGTCGAACGGTTGATCGAACTTGGCATGACCGATGAAATCGAAGATCACCACCGTGAGGTTGTTGAAAATTACAACAAGGACGACTGTATCTCCACCCTGGTGCTACGCGACTGGTTGGAGAAACTTCGCACCGAATTTGTCGCCACCGGTGCTGAGTTGACGCGACCACCACTCGGTGATCGAGAAGCCAAAGACTCTGTCAAAGAGATGTCGGCCGAAGCGCAGCGTGTCTTCGACTTGCTAACATTTGATATCGAGGAACCCGAGGGCGAGAACCAATCATCGAGATGGCTGCTGGCACACATGCTTGAGTATTTTCGCCGGGAGGCAAAGTGCAAGTGGTGGGAGTTCTTTCGGCTTCGCGACCTCGAACACGAAGAGCTCTTGCAGGAGAACCTCGCAGTATCAGGACTTGAGTTCATAGAAGAAATACCAGGAGCACGAGCCAACTCCGTTCCGGTTCACATTTATAGATTCCCAGAGCAAGAAACCACTCTTGATGATGGACATGCTCTGTGGGATATCGAAGGCAATCCAATGGGTTCAGTTGACCATGTCGACTTGCGCGACCGCACCATTGGCATCAAGAAACGTAAAGACACAACAGGCATCCATCCGTACTCTGTATTCGAGTTCAAGCACATTCGCCCAGGCTCGATGCCAGAGTCATTGTTTCAGCTCGGCCAACAGCTGAGTGCTGCAGCGAAGGCCGGGAAGGACGTTCTCTCGGCGCGACATGATCTTCTAAGCTCTCGCACTCCTCGCTTCAAGTCACTCAGCCTCCCAAGAGATGGATCGTTTATTGAAGTTGCAACCGAGCTTGCGGGTGACCTTGAGGACAGTTATCTGGCGATCCAAGGCCCGCCTGGAACTGGCAAGACCTACATCGGTAGTCACGTCATTCATGCCCTTGCCTCGAAAGGAAAACGGGTCGGAGTCTGTGCCGTTAGTCATGCCGTCATCATTAACCTGTTGTCCGGAGTTCAAAAGATCAACGAAGAAGGAGAATCGGTCGTGCGGCTTGCACAGCAAACCAGTTACGACCTGCCTCCCAATATCGACACACTAAAGAACAAAGACAAATCGCTCGAAGCCATCAACGATGGGTGTGTGGTTGGTGGAACGGCATGGCTTTGGTCTGACGAAACGATGGAGCAAGAGTTGGACTACCTGTTCATTGATGAAGCCGGGCAGATGTCACTGGCGATGGCATTGGCAGCTGGGCGTGCGGCGAAGAACATAGTACTGCTTGGTGATCCTCAGCAACTTGAGCAACCACAGCAAGCAACGCATCCAGAAGGTAGTGGCATAGCGGCTCTGGCCCACATTCTTCAAGGCAGCGACACGATCCCGGACGACAAAGGCCTTTTTCTTGCTGACACCTGGAGGCTGCACCCGTCTATTTGTTCCTTTACTTCCGAGCAGTACTACGACGATCGCCTTGCGAGTATCGACGGCTTATCAACGCAGGAGGTCTTTGGGTCTGCCTTTTCGGGAAACGGTTTGCGATACGTTCCCGTCGAGCACCACGGCAATCAGAACCGAAGTGTGGAGGAGGTGGAAGCAATTTGCACATTGGTCGCACGCCTATCAGATGGAAGCCATCAATGGTCGAACAAAGAAGCCGAGCTCGCAGCAATCACATTAGATGACATTTTGGTCGTCGCTCCATACAACGCTCAGGTCAGCGCGTTGACCAAAGCCCTGCCTGATGGTGCCCGAGTCGGCACGGTGGATAAATTCCAAGGCCAAGAGGCCCCGATCGTCATCTACTCGTTGACCAGTTCCTCTGCTGACGTTGCTCCACGCGGCATCAAATTCCTGTTCAATCGCAACCGGATGAATGTCGCATCGAGTCGAGCAAAGTGTTTGGTTCTGTTGGTGGGAAGTCCCGCTTTGCTGGATGCTGAGTGCTCCACGCCAGAGCAGATGAGACTGGCCAATGGGTTTTGCAGGTTTATGGAGCTTGCAGATTGACCCTTAAGAATGGTAGCGTCCTCGACTTGATCCTTGGCTTCTCCTAGTTATCCGCATCCCTCCAAACACTTGATGATCTCTTCAGACCTTTGAGCCCATAACTCGTACTCAGCGCCCGATTCCGACTTGATCGCTGATTCTCTCATAAGTTCTATGTAAGCAACTACAACGGGAGCAGTCGTGATGTGAAAAGCTGTGGGTGCGCTCATGACCATCCCTTTTGCGGTGTCAGACCATTCAGGAAAGTGCAAAATTCCCGACCCAAAACTACGGCTTTTTTCACCACCTGAACGATACCAAGTAACGTGTAAGTGGCTTGAGTCTGCAACAGTCGCGTTCACCTCAACTGGAACACAAGCTTTTAGTAATGTTTTGTCTTTGCCAAAAACAGATTGCATGCCTTTGCCACTTACAGAGCGGCCACGCTGTTCTAGGGTGATTGCCCCCATGTAATCACAAGACTTTTGGTGCGAGAGCGTTCTTTTTTCTATGATATCTTCGCCAACAAAGAGCCACCTTCCGTCGACCCGCAAAATATCCGCGTGATACTCTTGCTCAAATGGAAGAATCTGCATCGCCTTTTTTACTTGGTCATCACTCGGAAACGTCTTTCTGTCGCCTTTAAGCCATTGGTCGAGCGTTCTCACTTTCTTCAGACCAAATTTAGTGGCAATTTCCGATTTGGTTAGCTCGCTTTTTGATACCGCAGCTTTCAGTTTTGCATAAAAGTCCTCAGGTGAATCGAAGTTGTCCTTCATTTGGAGATCCGTTAGCTGCGATTTTTGAAAATAATTTTGGCACGATTTGGCATGATTTGACAAATTTGACGCTAATGCTAACCGCGAAAAATGGTTTTCGCCATGCGCTACGTCAAATCGCGCCAAATCACGCGTTAGTCGTCGATTTTCATCGCAAGTTTGGAGTCCTAAATTTCCTTAGTTCTCAAGGAAGAGGATGTTACTAAACAGCTGTTGTGATTCTTCGCGGACGAAGCCAGCAGCCAACAACTGAGGATAAACTTATGTCACAGTTTAAGAAGGTAGCACGACTTGTCGTGCTCGCTACAGCATGTGCGCTCTCATCGAGTGCACACGCACAGGACAACAGTCCTGCCCCTGAAGCCTCGGCTTCTCCAGCTTTCGCTTGCCAGTGCGAGCAGCCTGCTTCGTACGCTAACCCGGCATTGCCGGGGAAGTGCACTAACGACCTCGCGTACACACACCTGTACTACACTACGAGTGACGGGATGACGTACCGTTTCGGTCGCTACCGTTCCGACCAAGGCCGTCAACTCGCCCGCGATCAACAGAAGCTGGCGGATTGCCAGCGCCTTGGTTACGTGTCAAACATCGTGACGGCTGCAATCAACTGTCCGATTCCAAACCGCGCTCCGTACTGCCCAGAGCCAAACACTGTCCTGGACGGAGCGACCTACGGCGACGTGTTCGCAACTGCCGACTACGTCGAATTCGACGTTGACAATAGCTACCAAGTCTACTGCCTTGAATGTCAGAAGTGCCTTGCTCGTGACAACAACGTCTATGGCTGTGTCGGCATTGGTCGTGAACATCAAGACCGATACCACAATGGTCGTGCTACGGTCACATGTGGAAACGGTGTTTGCAACCGCGATCAGTTGCTGGTGCCGGCTGCAGAGACACGAACGATTGGTGCAAATGTTGAATCTGGTTTCAGCGGTGGGCAGCCGACGAACACGACTGTTGTTGTACAGGCACGCGTTCCGGTTCTCACCGAGCCAGTGTTCTACGCGTCTCCGTCGTACGACTCACCTTGTCGTCAGTGCATGGTACCTGCTCATTACATTGCGGAAGCGCAGTTTCATGGGCCATCATACGAATGCGGCTGGCACACCACGCTAGAACTGGTGCCGGGAACTCCTCAGCATGTGCTTGACTGTGTTCGTGGCGTTGAAGCAGTCGGTAGTGCGATCGGCCTTCCACTTACACGAGAGTACACGATGAAGATCACCGCGACGTGTCATCTGAACCCTGGCATCTCGAAAGAGTTCCAGGGCACTGGCCCGACACCGGGTGATGCCTACTGTGCGGCATGTGCTCTGGCCAAAGTGTGGTGCTACCAAAGCGGTGGCGTCCGTACGCCAAAGCCGTGCCTCAACAACTGCCCTCGCTAGTCTGAGTAGGCATGAGCGGTGCATGTGGCGTCACTGGCCTTTGGTTGGTGACGCCATTTTTTTGTTGTGCCAGACCTTGGACTTTCAGATTTGTTCGATCTCTTTTGAACGTCCCACCAGCCTGAAGGCCAGCAACCCAGAGTGTTTTCGGAACTACTGAATGGTTACCAGGAAGTTGCCGACGAATCCAAGGTGCCATCATTCTTGTATCGCTTGATGGTTGCAGATCCGATTAGCGAAGGCATGTGTCCATCGTTGACGATGTCCGCAAATTGAACCTTTCCTTCAACTCCTTTTGACCAGACTTTAACTTTCTCCGACCACTTTTGCGCAAACGCCGTTGTGTTACATCCGATCCAAAGATGCTCTTTATCTGGCCGCAACGGATAACGCTGTCGCATCAACCGACCATCCGGACGTCGCTGATCTGCGTACGCTTCTATCTTCGAGACATTGATGATGGCTTCGGGAGCAGGAGCACTCGCTACATTGCTGGCATTGTGGCGCACCGACAACCACAAGTCATTCCTGGCGTGTCCCCAGTAGATCACTCTCTCGATCGGATCGTTGAAGTTCGACATCTTTGTCCAAAACTCAGTTTCCGATACAAACCAGCGCAAGCCCCATCCTCTGCTCGTCGCTCGCGCCTCAATCAGTTCTACATAATTGTCGAACCCTTGCGCTCTCACGTCTTGAACCGAAGTTCGATTGTTGGCGACATCATCAGTCCATCGCGCCTCGTAGGCAGGCTTGAAGACAAACCACCAGACTTCGTCGGCGACTTCAAAAGCGGTTTGTTCGGCCGGCGTATCGGTCATCAGTAGCGGTGGCGTGACGTAATTAGCCCAACTGATGTCGTGGTCAGGGTCGGCGGCGTTGAATAACCCCGGCCCTCCAGAAATCAAAATCATGTTTGTGGCCATCAGCTATTCTCCGCGTTGGTTGCAAAAATGGTGAAGGATGAGCATAAGCCTTTCAGGTCACGTAGGCAATTTGAGCGGAATCAGGCTTCCTTGATTGCTCGAAACCTACAGCTTTACACGGAGAAACGCTGGATTTGCATCTCGGGCCGACTTGGACGGCAAACTTGCCGTCGGATTTGATACAATTCCGCGATGGATACCATTCAGCCATCACAGTTCATCTTCAACGAGTCCAGCTCGGCCGCAAAGCTAGGCTTTCGTTTTGGCAACAAGGGTGCGCATGCCAGCCGCACGATGATGCTAACCGAACTGGAACTGCTGTTCGACTCACGCCCGAATACTGCAACCCAAGATGACTACTTCGACGCGATCCTCGAAGACAACGTTACCGACAAGCGGACACACACGACTCGGCAGTCAACGCGACAGAGATTGACTGAACTCTACTCGCTTGACCCCTCGTTGGCGATCTTCCGCGTAATGCGTGAGTTGTGGGAGAAAGACAAACCAGGCCGTCCGTTGCTGGCCCTGCTTTGCACTTTGGCTCGTGATCCGCTACTCCGGGCAACAGCCCCATACATTCTGAACCTGAGTCCCGGCGACGAAGTTGCTCGAAACAAGTTCACAGACTCACTTCGCCAGTCTGTTGGCGATCGCTTCAATGACAACACACTGGACAAGATCGTACGCAACACTGCTTCTACATGGACACAATCTGGCCACTTAGCTGGTCGAGTCCGCAAATCGCGTCAGCTCGTGAACGCAACACCTTTGACCGTGGCATACGCGCTGCTGCTTGGCCACATGCTTGGTCGTAGCGGTAATCG
Organism: uncultured Pirellulaceae bacterium; assembly: GCA_964582025.1. GTDB lineage: Bacteria > Planctomycetota > Planctomycetia > Pirellulales > Pirellulaceae > Mariniblastus. The sequence goes on from CAZORS010000001.1 coordinate 18,919, forward strand.
TGCATTCCAAACTTTATGGACGCTGGTTCTTGATTCGTCCTGGACGGAGCTGTTTGAAAAAGCAACTGACGCCAGTCGTCTTGGCGTTATCAAGCTTAAACAAAGCGGTGACGTCACGCAGTTGGATTTCCCCGGACTCATCTCTAAACAGGAACTGAAGGTGATCAATGAGTCGAATTGATAAACTGGCGGGTAAATACGAGAAACATATTTCAGCGCCTTGGCAGCGCAACCTAGCCGGCGCGCAAAAAACGATCTTCGTTGTCTACCCCAAAGAAGATGAACGTAAGCTTCGCAGTCACATTGGTGAATTCAAGAATCGTACCGAACTGTCCGGACATTCTTGGTCCCACTTTGATATGACCAAGTTGTTTGCTCAATGGATGAGCGAAACGGACTACCGGGAACAATACTTCGAGTGCCCCGAGGACTTGAAACTCAAGCTCAACTCTGAGTTCTTTCAGTTCGTTGTTGACCAGCTTGTCGCAGCCCTCACTGATCCGGGCGTCGATGAAGACACTGTTGTAGCTGTCACCGGCGCTGCATCACTGTTTGGTTTTGTCAAAGTATCTGAGGTGCTTGAGAAGTCCGTCCATGAGAACCGTGGCCGTCTGGTGCTCTTTTTCCCTGGAACTTACGACAAGGATTCCTATTGGCTTTTAGATGCACGGGACGGCTGGAATTACCTCGCCACTCCAATCGCACTCCACTCAGGAGAATAAGGTAGATGAAAAACAGAGAAGTATTTGTTCGCGACCCAGCCGTTTCAAAACTGATGAACAACGGCCAAGCCCGCATCAACGACGGATTCACCGACCAAGAGCGCGAAACACTCCGCGAGGAATTGTCAAACTTCGTTTGCGAGGGCCAGTACGAAGATGGAACGACCCGTATCCTCGAGTCTTTCCTTCGTCACGTCGACGGAACGCAGCAACCAGCGGCATGGGTTAGCGGTTTTTACGGAAGTGGTAAATCCCACCTCTTAAAGATGCTTTGCCACCTCTGGGTCGATACTGAATTCGCTGATGGTGTGCGAGCACGTTCATTGGTTCCAGATTTGTCGTCTGACGTTCTGGCGGCACTAAAAGAGCTCGACACTCAGGGCCGTCGGCTGGGTGGGCTTCATGCGATCTCTGGAACGCTTCCTTCGGGTGGTACTGACAGCGTTAAACTGACAGTGCTTGGACTCGTGCTTCGTTCAAAAGGTCTGCCTGAGAACTTTGCCCAGGCTAAGTTCTGTCTCTACCTCAAGAACAATGGCTTCTACGATCAAGTCAAGTCTGCCGTGGAAGATGCGGGCAAAGAGTTTCTTCGCGAGTTGAACAACCTCTACGTCAGCCCCATCCTTCACGACGCATTGGTTAGCGTCGACAGTGGCTACGGCGACCGAAAATCAGCACGCGACACGCTCAAGAAAGAGTTCGTCCAGCCGGGCGACATCTCTACATCGGAATTGATCGAGATTGTTCGTGAAGTCCTGTCTGTCGACGACCAGCTTCCTTGCACAATCATCGTGTTGGATGAGGTGCAAATCTACATCGGCGACAGCAAGGATCGCGTCAAAGACATCGTGGAGATCGCGGAAGCGTTCAGTAAACAACTCGATTCTCGCGCCATCGTTATTGGAGCTGGGCAGAATGCGTTGGCCGCACAAGCCAAACACTTTGAGTGGCTGCGTGCCCGGTTCACCATTCCGGTCGAACTCTCGGATGCCGATGTTGAAACGGTTACTCGCCGAGTCTTGCTTCAGAAAAAACCTGAACACGTCGACGCTATCCGCAAGATGCTTGACTTGAACGCTGGCGAAATCGAACGACAGTTGTCCGGCACACGAATATGCAGCAATAGCGACGACCGCGAAATCCTGGTCGAAGACTATCCTCTGTTGCCCGTTCGCCGTCGGTTTTGGGAAGCCGTCTTTCGGGCTGTCGATCCGGCTGGCACCAGCGGGATGCTGCGTTCCCAACTTCGTATCATCCACGACGCACTTCATGAATCCGCAGAGTCTCCGCTTGGAAGCGTTGTCCCGGCCGACTACATGTTCGATCAACTTCAACCGAACCTCGTCCAACAAGCTGTGTTGCCGGGTGCCTTAGATGTGATCATTCGCAATTTGGATGACGGCACCGAAGAGGGTGTTCTCAAACGCCGACTGTGTGGACTGATTTTTTTGGTGCGCAAACTGCCTCGCGAAGCCGGTTTTGACATTGGCGTTCGAGCCACAAAAGAAATGCTGCCCGACTTGATGGTAAGTGATCTTAAAGGTGACGGCTCCAAGCTTCGCAGAGTCATTCCAGAACTGCTTGATCAATTGGTCGAAGAGGGCGTTCTTCTAAAGGACGAAGACGAGTACAACCTGCAGACGAAAGAGTATTCCAACTGGGACAATGAATACCGTACTCGTCTTCAGCGTCTCAACGCCCAGCCAAGCGAGATTTACACAAAGCGTGACAATCTCGTTCGAGCTGCTGCCAATGATGCGATCAAATCCATTCAGCTCTTTCACGGAGCGAGAAAAGAGAAGCGACGTCTCGCGATTCACTTTGGTGATGATCAACCTGTCGTCGATGGCGACTCTGTTCCGGTTTGGATTCGAGACGAAAACGCTGCGAGCGAAAAGCAGGTGATCGAAAGTGCTCGAGCTGCTGGTACCGACAGCCCAATCGTGTTCGTGTCCATCCCAAAGCCCGGAGGTGGCAACAACAATCTGGATGCCCAGATCGTTCGTTACGAAGCTGCCGAAAGTACGATTCAATTTAAGGGAGTTGTCGTTGGGGAGCCGGCGAACGAGGCCAAACGCGCTATCACTAGCCGCAAAGAGGATGCGAAAAGATGTCGTGACGAGATCATCAACGAAATGATCGACGGCGCGAAAGTCTTCAAAGGAGGCGGTTCGGAAGTCCTTCCACTGACTGTCGATGAGAAAGTTAAAGAGGCTGCTAGTGACGCACTTGATCGGCTGTTCCCGAACTTCAAAGACGCCGACCATAAGAACTGGACTGTTGTCATCGGTCGAGCTAAGAACGGCGACGAAACTCCACTTCAAGCCGTCGACTGGAACACCGAAACAAAACAGCATCCGGTTTGCAAAGCCTTGATGCGTGAGATTGGTGCTGGATCTGACGGCAGCAGTCTGCAGAAGCTCTTTCGTGCGACGCCCTATGGTTGGCCTCAGGACACGGTCGACGGGGCCTTGATGGCGTTGCACAATTCCGGCGACGTGACGGTTCGGTATCAAGGCGAATCGGTGCCCATGGGCAAGCTTGACCAGACCAAGATTAAGAGGGCTGACTTCAAGCTGGAAACGATCACTCTTTCTGCCAAAGACAAGATCGCCTTGCGAGGCTTGTTCCAGGACGCCGGTGTTTCTGCCAAGCCCAGTGATGACTTGGAAATGAAATCGAGCGAGTTCTTACAAGTGCTGGGGCAACTGGGTTTGCAATCGGGTGGAGACGCACCGCTTCCTGAGCGTCCGAAAACCACGCACCTGGATGATTTACGAAACCTTGCCGGCAACGAGCGACTAAGTGCGATGCTGACTCAAGCGGCCGACCTGAAGCAATCCGCCACGGAATGGAAGTCACTCGCCGAGCTATCTGAGAAGCGAATGCCTCAATGGGAGACTCTTGGTCGATTGATGAAGCATGCCGAGGGGCAAGAAGGGTTCGACGAAATCAAATCTGCAGTGGATGGAATTGTAGAAAACCGTCTGCTACTCGACGGCACCGATCATGTGACGCCGTTGGTTAAGAAGGCTGCGGGAGCATTACGAAATGCCGTCAATGATTCGCATGACGGATTCAAGAACGCCTACGACAACTGTCACAGCTCGTTGGCAACCAGTGATTCATGGCAGAAGATTGATGCCGACAAGCAAACCGAGATTCTCGCCAGCGAAGGCATCTCGCAGATCCCCACCATTGCTGTAGGCAGTGATGAGGAACTGCTGCGAACCCTGGATCAGACGCCGCTCTCTTCATGGAAAGACAAAGCGGACGCTCTGACCAGTCGTTTCTCTAGTGCCACTACTACGGCAGCCAAGCTAATAGAGCCCAAGCTGCAGCGGGTTCATTTGACCAGTGGAACTCTCAAAACCGAAGCCGAGATTAAGTCGTGGCTGGTCGAACAGGAAACCAAACTAATCGAGAAACTTGGCGACGGCCCTATCGTCATTAGCTAACCATTCAAACAACCTAAGGTGCAATTCAATGTTAAACGACGAGCAGCTAGAAGTGCTTTACAAGGATCTGGAATCGGATCGTATCGAAAGAAAGCAAGCGATTTCTGAGCCCGGAAAAATTCGCCAGGCGATCTGCGCACTTGCAAATGACATGTCTGGGCACGGTGTCACTGGTGTGGTTTTTGTTGGCGTCGCAGACAATGGCAATTGCATGAATCTGCCAATTACAGATCAGCTCTTGTTGACACTATCCGACATGCGTAGCGACGGCAACATCCTGCCAATGCCTGTCATGTCAGTGGAGAAAAAAGTTCTTGGCGGTTGTGAAGTTGCTGTAGTCCAAGTGGAGCCTTCGTTCTATCCACCCATCAGATTTAAGGGACGAACTTGGATTCGCGTTGGGCCTCGCAGGGCCACTGCTACCGCAGAAGAAGAGCGGCGACTAAATGAACGAAGAGCAGCACACAATTTGCCGTGGGATCTTCAACCGATTAACGTCGCGAAACTTGAAGACTTGGATGTAGATTTCTTTCAGAGGACTTATCTGCCTTCTGCAATTGCGCCTGATGTACTGGAACAAAACGGAAGAACGGTTGAGCAACAATTAGCTTCGCTTCGATTTCTAATTGGCCCCGACGACGTCCCGAGCATTGTAGGGATCATTGCCCTTGGGAAATCACCGGCTGACTTTGTTCCTGGTGCGTACGTTCAGTTTCTTCGCCTAGATGGCACAGAGCTCACGGATGACATCATTGATCAAAAAGACATTCACGGGCCGCTGTCGCAGGTTCTGACGGATATTGATGCGATCATGACTGCCAACATTCGCACTGCAACAAATATCGTCGCTGAAGTGACCGAAGTGCGTGCTCCTGACTACCCAATCGCGGCTCTTCAACAGCTAGTCCGCAACGCGATCATGCACCGCGACTACCAAACCTCCAATGCACCTACTCGCGTCTACTGGTTTAGCGATCGAATCGAGATTCAAAATCCTGGTGGGCCTTATGGTCAAGTAACAATCGAAAAATTTGGCCAACCCGGCATCACCGACTATCGGAATCCGAACGTAGCTGAAGTCATGAAAACACTCGGATTTGTCCAGCGATTTGGCGTTGGGATATCGGTCGCAAAACAGCAACTAGCTGACAACGGAAATCCAGCCCCAGTATTTGAAGTTCAACCCAACCACATTTCGGTAACCATAAGGAGTCGCGCATGAGTGTTCCCGTCATCGCATTTTTTAACAATAAGGGCGGGGTTGGAAAAACGACGCTCGTTTATCATGTCGCGCACATGTTGGCCGACCTGGACTACCGCGTTGTGACCGCTGACCTTGACCCGCAAGGAAACCTTTCCGCTGCATTTTTGTCTGACAAGCGACTGGAAGAACTGTGGCCTGAAGATAAAAGCACTCCGACTATTTTCGGTGCGGTTGAGCCCATCAAGCGTGGAACAGGTGATATTCGAGAACCACTGCTCGAAGTGATCAACGACAATCTTGTCTTGATCCCAGGGGACATGGCATTGTCCGATTTTGAGGACGACCTTTCCCAGGTATGGCCAAAGTGTTTGGATCGAGACGAACGGGCATTCCGTGTTATCACTGGATTTTGGAGAGTTCTTCAAGCTGGGGCTGAAGAACATGGCGCTGATGTAGTCCTGATCGACCTCGGGCCAAACCTAGGTGCAATTAACAGAGCCGCCCTGATCTCTGCTGACCACGTGGTCATGCCCCTAGGGCCAGACCTGTTTTCAATTCAAGGACTGAGAAACGTAGGGCCAAGGCTGCGGAAATGGCGTGAAGAATGGAAAGAGCGCATGCCAAAAAATCCGGCCGATGACATCGAATTACCCGAAGGCAATATGCAGCCACTGGGATACATCGTTATGCAGCACAATGAACGCAAGAACAGACCGGTGAAGTCTTATCAAAGGTGGATATCGAGGATTCCAAGTGCCTATCGAACGCAAGTGCTTGACGCGGCGACTTCAAAAAAACGTGTTGTCGAGACTGACAGGAATTGTCTGGCAACATTGAAGCACTACCGCAGTTTGATGGCGATGGCACAAGAGGCCGGCAAACCTATCTTCCATCTAAAACCGGCCGATGGCGCACTTGGAGCTCACGTTGCCGCGGTTCGCAACGCCTACAAGGATTTCAAAAAACTCTCACTCGAGATCATGGAACGGGCTGGAATCGAGGACGATGAGTAATGCAAACTAAAACTGATTCACAAAACGGCCCGCTGGATTCCAAGCTTCGTAAGCAGTTGGAGCGGATGGTCTTGGAGGCTCGCAAGGTCGCTACCGACGCTGCGCGGGAGAAACTGGAGTCGCTGACCGTCCATGAAGGGAAACGTGGTGGGCACATTACCAGCGATGAAGATATCGAGCTGCGAAATCGTCTGCGTGCTCATGCGCGTTTTCTTGGCGATCGCCAGAACTCTCAGTCTGGTGCGCAGAAGATTGATCGACTGGTGGAAGAGTGTGCCTATCAACATTGGCATCGAATGTTGTTCGCCCGGTTCCTGGTTGAGAACGAACTCTTGATTCAACCGGATTCGGGACAAGCAGTCTCGATGGAAGAGGTTGAGGAACTGGCTCACGAGGACGGCATCGACGCGTGGGAATTGGCTGGCCAATACACACAGGCTCAGCTTCCGGCGATCTTTCCGGTCGACAATCCAGTGATGCAGCTCAAGCTCGCATCCGATTCAATGCTCAAGCTGACGGAGCTGCTGGAAGAGCCGGCATCCGATACCGCAAAGCTTGGTTTGCCTCAGACAGTTTTCATGGCCAGCGACAGTCTTGGATGGGTCTATCAGTTTTGGCAGGACGAAGAGAATACAAAAGCCAACAAGTCTGGCGACAAGATCGACAGTACGACGCTGCCTGCGGTGACTCAGTTCTTCACCGAAGACTACATGGTTTCATTTCTGATTGATAATACGCTGGGAGCCTGGCACGCTGGAAAAGTATTGTCCGAGCAGCCGTCACTTGCAGACACAGCTGAAAGTGAAGACGAACTTCGCCGAGCGGTTCGTTTGGAGTCCGCCGGCGGATATGACTTTGAATACCTGCGTTTTGTGCGCGAACCATCATCAAGCCAGCCGCAAGGCGATAGCTCCGATTCAAAGAACTCGGATTCTGATTCTGAACAGGTTGAGAACGACGGCCCATGGCGGCCGATGGGCGGGACGTTTGACGGCTGGCCTGTTGCAGCGGCTGAGCTAAAAGTGCTTGATCCATGTTGCGGAAGCGGTCATTTCCTGGTCGCTGCGCTTGAGTTGCTGGTTCGATTGCGAATGAGTGAAGAAGGACTTGGCCTACGAGAAGCAATTGACGCGGTCTTGGTCGACAACCTGTTCGGTTTGGAGTTGGACAAACGCTGTACGCAGATCGCCGTGTTCAATTTGGCTTTGGCAGCCTGGAAGCTTGACGGCAGCAACTACCGCAAATTGCCGTCGATGGCGATCGCTCATGTCGGCCAATCGGTGACGGTCAAACGTGATCAGTGGATGAAGGTGTTGGACGACGAAGCCGACGGGAACACCAAATTTTTCTTTGGTCAGCTGTACGACATGTTCAGTCAGGCTTCGACGCTTGGCAGTCTCATCAATCCTCGCCGTTTCCTGGGTAGCCATCAGCTAGATGAAGCCGGAATGGACAACGTGATCGAGCTACTTGAATCCGCTGTCGCCGCCGATCCCAACACCGAAGCTGAATCGCACGAACTTCAACTCGCCGCCAAAGGCTTGGCAACGGCGACGAAGTTGTTGTCGGATCAATATGATTTAGTGTTGACGAACGTGCCGTACTTGGGGAGGGGCAAGCAAGACAAAATCCTCCATGCTCACATTGACACTTACTACAAGCTCGGCAAGGCCGATCTTTCGACTGCTTGCGTTCTTAGGTGTCTCGAATTTTGCAAAGATGATTGCGTAGCGTCAATTATTTCACCGCAGAACTGGTGGTTTCTTTCGAGCTATTCATCGCTACGTAAGTCGCTTTTGGAGAATCAAGACTTACAATTCGGCTCTACGTTGGGTGAAGAAGCGTGGCGGTCTTTTGGTGACCGTGGGCCTGTAACAACCCTTTCAGCAATCCGTAAATCGGAGCCGTCGAAGAGAAGCAGTATGTTTTCTGTCAACGCACTTCCTCTTCCGACAATTGAGGAGAAAGATGACGAACTGCGCAATGGCTCTGTCCGCGTAACATTGCAAGAAGACCTTTTGCAAAACCCAGATCACCGAATTACCGTTCACGATCCAGTCAAAGGCACGCTTCTGTCTGAGTATGCTGATTCACTCCAAGGTGTTTCGCCGGCTGACTTCCCCCATTACGGACGCAATTTTTGGGAAGTCTGTTTGGCAGATCCTTGGCAGCTTTGGCAATCGGCAGTTGAATCAACAAAACCTTTTGGTGGCCGTTCTCGTGTGATTTGGTGGAATGAGGATTTTCTTCACGCAGTTGATTCCGGCGTTGCCTATGTCAGGGGCCGTTCCGCCTGGAAGAAGCTTGGTGTTGCTATTCGTCAAATGCGAGATCTTCCCGCCACAATTTACACAGGAGAAGTTTTCGATACGAATACTGCGATCCTAGTCCCCAAAACTCCGCAGTACCTTTCTGCGATTTGGGCGTTCGCCGAGTCTGGGGAGCTGGCCGCTGCCGTACGCAAGATCGACAAGAAAAAGAATGTAACCAACGGTAGTTTTGTAAAGATCGGATTTGATCTTTCAAAATGGGAGAAGCGCGCGGCGGCCCAATTTCCTAATGGCTTGCCAAGTCCCGAGAGTGACGATCCAACGCAATGGTTATTTCACGGATGGCCTTCGGAATCATCGCAACCGCTTCACGTCGCAGTAGCAAGGTTGCTTGGCTACCGCTGGCCTGCAGAACTTGATTCGGAGATGCGGCTCAGCGACCGCGCACGCGACTTGGTCGCGAGGTGTAGCGAACTAGATTCATTCACCGACGAAGACGGAATCGTCTGCATCCCATCACTTCGCGGCGAAGACACGGCCGCCGATCGACTTGGCCCACTTCTTAGTGCTTGTGGCGTTTCAACGGACGAAGACCTGGACGATTGGTTTCGCAACAGATTCTTCAAAGAGCATTGCGAACTGTTCGATCAACGTCCTTTTATTTGGCACATCTGGGACGGACGCAAGCGCGACGGATTTCATGCTTTGGTCAACTATCACAAACTTGCTGGCCCAGGTGGTCACAAAGTCCTGGAGCGACTGACTTACAGCTACCTCGGTGACTGGATCGAACGACAAGAAGACGAAGTCAACCGAGAAATCAGTGGCGCTGAATTGCGATTGCAAGCCGCCAACGAACTCAAGCAACGCCTAGAAGCTATCCTCGCTGGTGAACCGCCGTACGACATTTTCGTTCGATGGAAACCAATTTACAAACAAGCGATTGGCTGGAACCCTGACATCAACGATGGTGTCCGCATCAACCTCCGTCCCCTGATGCAAAACACAATAGATGGCGGACTGAAGGGCTCCGGAATCCTGCGCGTCAAACCCAAAAAAACCGGTTGGGGGGCGGACAAAGGCAAAGAACCCAAGCGTCCGTTTGAGGAGTATCCCTGGTTCTGGAGCTGGGATGAGCAAACCGAAGACTTCACAGGCGGCGATAAATTCGACGGCCTCCGCTGGAATGACCTTCACTACACAAACGAGTTCAAGCAGAAGGCGCGTGAAGAAGTCGGCGACTAAAACATTGGGAAATCAAAGGTTAAATGGATGTCGACGAAACAGATTTCGTGAACATCAGAGCGAATTAGGGCGTCAGTTATCGCAATGAAAAATTGTAAGCAATCACAGTAAACAGGAATAAACAAATGGAAACAATTAACGGAAGCCGGTGGTGGAAGTTCGACTTCCATACGCATACACCGTTCTCAACCGATACGATCTGGCATGGATTGACGGGGGACGAAGTCTTACGGCCAGAAAATTGGCTGCGGAAATACATGGAAGCTGAAATTGATTGCGTTGCAGTTACCGATCACAACGGCGGCGGCTGGATCGACACTCTCAAAAGCGAGTACCACAAACTGCAGAACGAACAGCCGGACTGGTTCCGCGAGCTGTACCTGTTTCCCGGAGTCGAGATTTCAGTCAATTCTGGTATTCACATCCTTGGCTTGTTCGGCCCGAGTGCGACAACTGAGACGATTCATGATCTGTTGGCCAAATGTGACTTCAGCGGCACCAAAGGTGATCCTGAAATCCGTACCGATAAATCCCCGATTGAAGTTGCTCGGGAAATTCGAGCAAGCGGCGGGCTTTGTATTCCAGCCCATATCGACACGGTCAAAGGACTGTTTGAGACAGACGAAGAGGGAGAGCTGCAAGGCGATTCCGTAACGAAACGCCAGTTGATGGAAGAAGGCGTGATTGATGCGGTCGAGATTGTCGACCCGAACTGGAGTCCGCCCGGGTTGTGGACTGACATCGACCCACAACTGGCTCAGGTCGTGGGTACTGACTGTCACAATTTCCAAAGTGGCGTCCTTCCTGGGGATCGTTTTACTTGGGTGAAGATGGGTGAGCCATGTTTTGACGGGTTAAGGCTGGCATTAAATGATGGCAGCGGTTTGTCCGTCATGCGAGGTGAAACGGAAGCTGACCCAAATCAATTGCCGTCCATGGTGATTGAATCGGTCGCGGTAAAAGATTTGAAGACCATGGGCCGTGGCAACAGTGCGATGTTGGCCAAATTTTCGCCTTGGCTGACAGGCCTGATTGGAGGAAGGGGCTCAGGTAAGTCAACGCTGATCGACGGCGTCCGGCTTGCCTTTGAAAGAGGACAAGACCTCCCTGATGAAATGCGGCCAGATTTTGAGGAATTCAATCGAACCGCTCCGTCGAAAAGAGAACGTGGAATGATGCTAGAGGGTTCTTCTATTCAAGCAATCGTCAAAAAGCCAACGGGCAAATTTCGATTGACATGGACGTATGAATCTCAGCAAGTTGATGTCGAATCCTGGCAGGACGGACAGTGGGTTTCCGATACGGGGGATGTAAGGCAGCGGTTTCCGATCCGCGTGCTTTCGCAAAAGGAGGTCTTTGAGATCGCCCGTGATCCGTTGGCACTGACGCAGCTGATTGACCAATCGCCTGACTTGAAACTCAACGACTGGCGTGAGCAATTGCGACAACTAGAGGCAACGTTCAAGCGATTGAGAAATGAACGTCGTGAACTTGAAACACAAGTTGAACCGAAAAAGCGTTTGCTTGGAGAGTTGAGTGACGTCAAGGCTGGGATCGAGTTGTTTGAGCGAGGTGATAATCGACAAACCTTGCAAGACTATCAACGGCGCCAGCGACAATCGCAGATTCTTAACGGCCAACGGGACGAGCTGGAAGAAGTCGCACATGAAATCACCAAAATCTCTGGAGCGATTGCGCCGAGTGACTTCGATCGCGGGTTGTTTGACGAGGATGTACAAAGCGACAAGGCCGCGTTGGATTATGTCAAAGAGCTACAGGACAAGCAGGTCGATGTAGCGGGCCGGCTGAGTGCCATTGCGGGCGAGATCAGTGAATTCTTGGTGACGACGGATCAGAGTTTGGCGACTTCGGAGTGGACACGCTTAAAGGAAGTTGTTGAGGGAAAGTACGTCACCGTTGTCGAAGCGCTGACAGCAGCCGGAGTTGATGCCCCTTCCAAATACGGCAAATTGGTACAGAAACGTGCGGTCGTTGAGAAGGAGCTAACGTCGATTTCAGACGCGGAAACTCGGTTGGCCAATTTGGCTCAACAGTGCGAGGAAACCGCAGTGAAAATTCATGAGCATAGAAAGGATCGTGCTGTCCGCCGTGCCGAATTTTTGAATGGAGTTTTGGAAGACAATCGTTTCGTTCGTGCCACCGTAATTCCCTATGGCGATTCCGCTAAAGACTGCGAGGTCGCCTTCCGAAATTCGATCGAATGTGCCGATCGGTTTGACCGGGATATTTACGATGAGGAACAGGAAACAGGCATTCTTGCAAGTCTCTATGATGCCTTACCAGGTGGCGATACAGAACGCTCGACTGAATTTACCGATCGCCTACTGCAGTTGAAGAAAGACCTTGAGAAGATGGCTTTGACGGGACAGGCAACTGCAGACCGGACTCAGCCTTTTGCCAACCGGCTCAACAGAATGAGTCCAGACCAACTGGATAATACTTGGTTGTGGGCCCCAGACGATGTGTTGCGTGTCGAATACTGTCACGATCAAAAGAGAAACCTTTGGCGTCCGATTGAGCAAGGGTCGCCGGGACAGAAGACGGCAGCGATCTTGGCGTTTTTGCTTTCAAACGGGGAGACTCCAATCTTGTTGGATCAGCCCGAAGACGACCTTGACAATCACTTGATTTATGACCTGATTGTCCAGCAGATTCGCGAGAAGAAACGAACGCGTCAAATCATTGTTGCGACCCACAACCCAAACATTGTGGTCAACGGCGATGCCGAAATGGTAATCGCAATGAATGCCCGTTCTGGGCAGTGCCAGATTGATCCTGAATGCACCGGGAGCTTGCAGAGCCCGAAAGTTCGCGAAGAAGTTTGCGATGTTATGGAGGGCGGTCAACTGGCTTTCGAGAAACGCTATCGCAGGATCATGCTCTCGAAACTAAAAGGAGCGAACTAGTATGTATGAAACTTCTCGTGCTTTACTTGATGCGATTGAGTTGGGCGAAGACAGTCGGCTAGAGCTGAAGGCGGTTACGTTTTCCGGATCCAAATGGAAAGGGCCCAGTCGCGATGACCTTGCTGCTGAGATTGCCGCCATGGCGAACGCCATAGGTGGGCTGATTCTGCTGGGTGTCGATGACAAGACGAAGGATATTCTGGGCATCGGACTGGATAATCTCGATGCCGCTGAAACCGTCATACGTGAACTACTAAATGATGTGCTTGAGCCGCCGCTAATTGCGAGTGTCCGAAAGTTGAAGCTGCCGGATTCTGCAGGTGATGAGCAACCAGTGATTCGGGTCGATATTGCGGCGAGTTTGTTCGTTCATCGTTGTCGAGGCCGCTACTGGGTTCGAGTTGGTAGTAGCAAACGTGAAATGACGCCTGATTATCTCGCGAGGCTAATGCAGCAACGGAGTCAGGCAAGGCTGATCCGATTTGATGAGCAAGTAGTTCCGGGCACAACTTCCAGTTCGCTATCGAAACCGCTCGTCGATCGTTATCGCTCAGAGTATTCAGACGCTGATGAAGAAGTGTTTGCTTCCAAGTTGGCGATGCTGGTTCAAGACGAATCTGGAGTTTATCGGGCAACAGTAACAGGTCTATTGATGGGCGCTGAAAACCCACAAGAACTTCTCCCGCACGCGTATGTCCAGGCGGTTGCGTATCGTGGCACTTTGGAAAAAGCGTTTGACGACTTGGAAAATTACCAGCGTGACGCGAGTGATTTGGGGGGAACTCTTGACCAGCAAGTTGTCGCGGCGTGCGAGTTCGTCAATAAAAACATGACGATCGCAGCTTCAAAGGCTGCAGGGCGTTCTGATTTACCGCAGTACGACCTAACAGCGATTTTTGAAGCGGTTGTCAACGCGGTGGCGCACCGCGACTACGCAATGCACGGTTCCAAGATCCGCTTGCGAATGTTCTTCGATTGCTTGCAATTGCATATTCCAGGTGATTTGGCGAACTCAATGGATGTTGATGCTTTACCCGTTAGGCAGGCAACCAGAAACGAAGCATTGACCAGTTTACTATCGAAAACTCCGGTCGACATTTCGATTGGTCGGCTGGATTCTCCTCGGACTCACATGATGGATCGCCGAGGCGAAGGAGTGAATCTAATTTTGCGTCGAAGTGAAACGCTCTCGGGAAAACGACCGATTTACAAGGCAGTGGAAGGTGAGTTGATTCTAACTGTCTTCGCTGCCAATCCCGAAGTCGCCAACGTACCGAATCAAACGCAGGACAAGGAAGAGAATCAATGATGATTGATTCTATGATCCGGCTTTTGGGCAACGCAGCGAAGCACGCAGCCAGTGAAGTCGCACCGGCCGCAATCCTGTGGGCGGATCCAAAAGGTGAATGGATGCCGGTCATCCCCATGTTGCGGGAGCGATTGCCGCATCTTGTCACTTATGGTGAATACGACCTTGAAACACTTACGGGGCCAGCCATTTGGTTGAAGTGTGTTGTCGAACGGACGCTATCTGATGTCCAGATTCCAACTGAACAGGTGCCGATCATTTATATGCCGAATGTCAGCCGACAAAGTCTACGAGCTGGCAACGATTGTCCGGTCGAACTTCAACCGCTGGTAGAGTTGTTGTACCGGGGGACGGTCTGGACTCAGAAAAGCGGCCGTGATTGGACGGTTGAGGCGATTCTCGTTTCGTCAGATGCGATGGGTTTGGATCTCGCTCGCGACAACGTGACCAAGATATCCATGATGGCGGCGCTTTCGGTATTGGCGACAACTCCGATCGAGCGATTGGACGGTAAGCACTTGGAAGCCGAAGACTTTGACAAGTTGATGATCGGTGACACACCGCACGACTTGTTAAGGTGGATGAGCTCGCCAGAAAAGTTCACCGAAGAAATGCAGATATCTGGGAAGTGGGTTTCATTTTCCAGTGCCTGCAACAACGAGTACAAATTCGATCCAGAGTCAGACGGAGTGATCGTTGCGGGCGAACGATTGGGGCTCAGGGTCAATGCTTCCTGGGAGCAATTGTGGGAGCGGTTTAAGCTGTCGCCGACAAACTACCCCGGCCTGCCGGACTTGCTCATCAGATGTAAGCCAAAGGGGCAACTTGCCTATGACAAAGAAACCTGGCCGACCGAGAACACGAATGAAGAAGACAGGCTTCGTGATTCGTTGACTGCGTTGGCGGATGCTGAGCCGAACATGGCTCGCGAGAAGATCAATACACTCGAAGCGGATCATGGTGTGCGAAGAAGCTGGGTGTGGGCCAAGCTTGGCCAGTCGCAACTTGCTTACGCTCTCGAGTCGCTAGTCTTGGTTGCCAATCGCACCAATTCCTATCTAGGTGGTGATTCGGCCGAGGACATGGGTCGGCTTTATTCTGAGTCGGGCTTCCTTGTGGATGATGCCGCGATACGAGTATTGGCTTCCGTTAAATCTGCCGCTGATCGGAAAGCGGTTCATGGTGCGTTGCGTTCTATTTACCTGCCTTGGATCGAGCACTCTGCAAAACGTTTACAAGAGCTATCCAAGGCCACCCGTCTACCTGTCCATACGGATCAGGAGACGATTGAAGCCAAGATGGGCCAAGTTGTTATGTTTGCCGATGGCCTGCGATATGACGTTGCCCAACGATTAGCACTAACGCTGGAGGAGCGAAACTTTCGCTGTACTCAAAAGAATCGCTGGGCGGCATTACCGTCGGTTACTGCGACCGCAAAGCCTGCGGTGGCTCCTGTGGCTCAGCAGTTTGAAGGCGTGGGATTGCCCAACACCTTTGTGCCCAAGATTAAAGCGACAGATCAAGACACCACGTTCCCACGATTTCAAAAACTACTGAAGGATGCGGGATATCAGATCATCGCGTCCGGAGAGCTGGGCGATCCCGGAGCAAAGTCAGCAAAGGGCTGGTGTGAAGCTGGCCAAATCGACAAACGCGGACATGAACTGCAAGTTGAGCTGGCTGGAATTATTGAGGATCAAGTAGAGCTACTGGCTGATCGAATCGCCGAACTCATTGGAGCTGGCTGGCGTAGCGTTCGAGTTATCACCGATCACGGTTGGTTGTTGATGCCCGGCAACTTGCCGAAAACTGATTTGCCCCACTACCTTGCAAACTCCAAGTGGTCGCGGTGTGCAACGATAAAGGGTGACTCACAAGTCTCCGTACCGAAGGCTGTTTGGCATTGGAATACAGACGAAGAGTTTGCCCTTGCACCAGGGGTAAGTTGTTTCGCCAAAGGCAACGCCTACGCTCACGGAGGTGTCAGTTTGCAGGAGTGTTTAATTGCCGATATGTCGGTCGAGCCAGCGAACACTCCAGTCCGTAGTGATGTTGAGATTAAAGAAGTGAAGTGGGCGAACCTGAAATGTCGAGTCTCTGTCGAGCCAGTCGACCCGGCGTGGTCGGTAGATATCAGAACAAAGCCCGGTGCGTCCGACTCATCGGTCGTGACATCGGCAAAGCAGATGGACACAAGCGGTACGGTCGCGCTGTTCGTCGATGATGATGATTTGCTCGAGAGCGTCGCCGTCGTCGTTGTATGCGATGCGTCCGGAACCGTGATTACAAAACAGAACACCACCATTGGTGAGAATTAGAGGTAAACATGTCAACTACTTTAGTAATGGATGAGTTGGACAACTTGGCCGCCACGGTTTTTGATGGCTACCTGGTTCGCAAAGATCTCGTCCGCAAATACTCGCGGCAGTACCCAGTACCAACTTACGTCGTCGAATTCTTGCTGGGGCGTTATTGCGCGACAGTGGATGAAGATGAAATTGCAGAGGGCTTGAAAATTGTTGAGAAACAACTTCAAGATCGGACTGTCCGCACAGGGCAGGAAGAAGTCTTCATCAAGAAGGCGCGTGACAAAGGTGC
The DNA here is from genome assembly GCA_964582025.1 of uncultured Pirellulaceae bacterium. Lineage (GTDB taxonomy): Bacteria > Planctomycetota > Planctomycetia > Pirellulales > Pirellulaceae > Mariniblastus. The sequence continues at coordinate 35,665 of CAZORS010000001.1, forward strand.
GGTAAAGCTGATCGACATCGTGAAGGCGAAGCTCGACACCAAGGCAGACTGCTACTACGCGGAGATTCCCAGCCTCGGCATCAAGGATGCTTTGATCGCTGACTCGCTGGTCGATGATCACGAACGCATGTTGACAGACGGATTCTACGCGGAGGTCAATCTTGAGTATGACGCGGTAGTCGCTCAGGAGAAGAACGGCCGGCCATTCCGAATTGCGTCACTTCGTCCGATCCAACTATCTAAGTCCGACATCTTGAGCGTCCTCTGCGAAGGGCGAAGTAGGTTCACTACTGAGCAGTGGATCGATTTTCTGGTGCGTTCTATCGGCCTTGAACCAACGGAGCTCGACGAACGGGCAATCAATGTGGTGCTCCTAAGAATACTGCCCTTTGTTGAACGCAATTTCAATCTCGTTGAACTTGGGCCGCGTGGAACAGGCAAGAGTCACCTGTTCCAACAAATCTCGCCCTACTCGCATTTGATCTCCGGCGGCAAGGCAACGGTCGCAAAGATGTTTGTGAACAACTCGAATGGACAGCGCGGCTTGGTTTGCCAGTACGACGTTGTTTGTTTCGATGAAGTCTCTGGTGTGTCGTTTGATCAGAAAGACGGCGTTAACATCATGAAGGGGTACATGGCCTCCGGTGAGTTCAGTCGCGGCAAGGAGAGCATCCGGGCCGAGGGCGGCATCGTCATGGTTGGGAACTTTGATGTTGATGTTGAACAGCAGCAACGGATCGGCCATCTGCTTTCACCGTTGCCACCTGAGATGCGTGATGACACAGCGTTCCACGACCGCATCCATGTATTTGCTCCGGGTTGGGATTTTCCGAAGCTAAATCCAAATCAGCATCTAACCAACCACTTTGGACTCGTAAGTGACTTCCTAAGTGAGTGCTGGACGCACCTGCGAACAATGAGCCGCGTATCGACGTTGCAGAATCGAGTGTTCTTTGGCGGAGCGCTGAGTGGTCGTGATATCGAGGCCGTGAACAAGTCGCTGAGTGGATTGCTGAAGCTTATCTTCCCGGATCCCAATATGGAGATTTCGGATGAAGACTTGGAGCGGCTAATCCGAATTGCGTTGGAGTCTCGTCGCCGGGTAAAGGAGCAACAGAAGAAGTGTCTCAAGAGCGAGTTCCGGAACACGCACTTCAGCTTTACGATGGGCGTGGATGGTATTGAGCAGTTTGTTGCAACGCCGGAGCTCCATAGCGATTCAGCTATAGACGGCGACCCGCTTCCACCGGGACAGATATGGGCAATCAGTCCAGGGGCGCAGGACGTTGGGGCAGGACTCTATCGAATCGAAGCGACGTCCGGCCCAGGAAGCGGCGTGAAGATCCTCAACACACCGACCCCTCCTGGCTTTCGGGAGAGTGTGAAAATTGGTGAGCAAAACCTATACACTCAAAGTAAGCTGTTGGTCGGTGATCGTGAGCCGCGATCGAACGAATACTCGATTCAGATGCGCGCCATGGATACGGATCGCACCGGAATTGGTGTTGGACTTCCCGTATTGATCGCGTTGGCCAGTTCGTTGGTTGAGCGCAGCACCAAAGGCGGTCTGATCATCGTCGGTTCATTGAACCTTGGAGGTTCGGTCGAGATGATCCCCAACGCAGTCGCGATCGCCGAGATCGCAGTCGAGAAGCAGGCAAACACGTTGCTGATGCCAGTATCAGCCCGCCGGCAATTGAACGACCTCCCCGATGATCTTTGGACAAAGATCAATATCGAGTTTTACAAAGACGCTCAGGACGCGTTTTTCAAAGCGATCATGGATTGATAGCGACCACAACAACATCCGAGATCACGAACCAGCCTACTTCGATAATGCACCGCCATGGATTTGACCACTACCGACGGCATCAAACAGTTTTACGATGAAGTATTCGTCCCGAAGAAGGAACGCCTTGCTGAATGGAAGAGCGGTTACCTGGAGCTTGTTAAAGAAGTGGCGGATGCAACTCCAGAGCAAATTGCCGAAGAGGCAATGCAGTTGAAGCTTTGGGAAGACCAATCTATATCTGGGTCGGGGATGTGCTCGATCGGCATGTCAGACTTCGCGACCAATAAGGGCAGCGTTGAGTACATTGGTGAATTTGCATCCAGTGAACTGCCCGAGGATAAAGAAACAAGGTTGGCGGAGATCGAGTCAATTTACGACTCACTTGTGCAAAAAGTCAGAGCGGAGAAGACACGTTTACCAAAGCTGAAAATCCTTCGACTTCTCGCAGCTGTTTTTCCCTTCGACATGACTTGCATCGTCAGTGCATGGAAAGTTAAGAACACTTTGAAGGCGATGGGTGTTTCAATTCCGAAGAAACCTTCTCCAGCTCGACTGAATCGCATGCTGTTGGATCGAATTGTCGAAGCGATTGGGCCAAGCGACGATCTAAATGACGCAGTAACCCACTCGATATTTGCCTGGGAACTGTACGTACACCTCGTTCAATCGCAGGAAGAAGACGGAGATGGCGGCGGAGAACTTGAAACTCCAGTTGGTGACAGAGTTCTCACGTTCTTACCTCAACAGTCACGGCGGAAAGGATTGACCGCGATAAGTGACTACATCAATACAGCAATCAAGATTGTGGACTATGCAAGAAATGGCGTCACTCTCGATGAGCTTGCAGACTTTTATAAGCAAGAATCACCGGGACTGAAGTCGTCCTCAGTGTCGACGCAGTTGAGCCAGTTCAGGCACGCACTGGGCTTGTTGAAAAGAATCAACAATGTACTGACGCCCAGTCAATTGGGAGAAGAACTTTTAGAGTCCCAGGATCCCAATACTTTAGTGGAGCGTCTTCTGACGCACGTGGTAGGTTTTGACGTAATCCTGTACGAACTCAATTTGCACGGATCGTTAAAAAAATCAGATCTCTATACCGCACTAAAGGGCCACTATCCAAAATGGACAACGGACTACGCACCTAGCGCGTTGTTGTCATGGTCGGATGCACTTGAACTGGTGACTTCAGACAAGAAGCAAAATGTAACGCTCACTGAATCGGGGAAGGCCTGGGCCGCATTGATCCCTGATAAGCCAGAGCCTTTGACGCCACAAGGAGATGGAGATGGCGACAAGCCGAATGAGCCTTTTGCCCCTCCGACTCTTGAATCAGTGATCGAGTACATCGCTTCAAAAGGCTTCGTGTTTGAGCCAAGCTTAGTTGCAAAGTTCCACACAGCTCTGCACATGCACGCAAGTAAACACTTCGTGCTGCTTTCGGGCCTCAGTGGAACAGGAAAGACGAAGCTCGCCGAACTTTACGCGCACGCCTACCATGGAGTCAACGATGGAGAGATTAACGACTACTACTTGTCCATCCCCGTACAGCCTGACTGGATGGACGCAACGGGCTTGATCGGGTACGTCAATCCACTTCAACAGGAAACGACTTACGAGACAACTTCCTTTTTGCAATTTCTTCACCAGGCTCTCGAACAACCAGATCGCCCTCACTTTGTCTGCCTTGATGAAATGAACTTGGCCAGGGTTGAATACTATTTCGCTCCTTTCTTGTCGGCCATGGAAACCGGCGGCTCGATCGTTATCCACCAGCAGGATGAGCCCATCGACGCAGTCGAGCCGAAACTAGACTGGCCTGCGAACTTGTTCATCATTGGCACCGTCAACATGGATGAAACGACGCACGCGTTCAGCGACAAGGTTCTCGACCGTGCGTTCACGCTGGAGTTTTGGGATGTGCAACTCGACAGCTACCTTGATAGTTTTGCGAAACGGCATTCTGAAGTGGATCAATCTTCTGTTGCGAGTGCCTTTGAAGCGATTGAGAAGTTACATGAGATCTTGAAACCCGTGCAGCTACATTTTGGCTATCGAGTGATCGACGAAATACTGCTTTTCGTAGCAAAGGCTAAAGCAGACGCAGCGGACTTTTTTGCTGAGAGCGAGGCCTTGGATTGTGCAGTCCAGATGAAAATCCTGCCTAAGCTGAGAGGCGAAGATACTCCGGCAATGAGAACCTGTTTTGATCAACTGACTTCAACGCTTGGAGAAATGGATCTCAAAGAATCTGCAGCGAAGTGCAAGGATATGAACGAGACTTTGATTGCAGTCGGTGCGACCCAGTACTGGCGGTAGCTCATGAACCTTCTTCACAATTTCAGAATTGAGCAAGAGCTTGTGCATGGGCAACCGATTCCAATTTGGGAATCAGGCACTTCGCACGAAATTCGACTGGGTGAGGGCAGGCACTACCGGCTTACAGCAAGTTCATCGGAACCTGAACTGGCACTCTTTGTCGGAGATGAAAAGATCGCCCCGAGCCGCGTTCATCAATCCACAGATTCAACGGTCAAAGTTTGGAACTACTCGCCAGAGTTTTTCGCTGGTGAAGTCGAAATCAAACTTGTGGACGAAGACAGCATCGTATTTTCTTGCCATGCTGATGTATCGCCAGATTCCATGAAGCTGGGTAGGACGCACTACTACGAACTGCTTGAAGATCTTGAGTCACGAGCTTCTTCGTGTTTATACGGGGGCCGGGCAGGTGGATTGCGAACTCAGCGTGGTGGCGAGAAGTATCCGCCGATTGCGTTTCTATCACAGTTGTCCAGCCAGATCGACAAACTCACAAAGTCATTCGCTGCTATCGTCAAAGTACCCCACAGGAATTTGGTTTCGATCAGACACGAAGCCAAGATCCATCAAGTTCGTCAAATAGATGCGGCAACCGTTAGGAGCGTGGCACGACGTCCAACACTGGTTGCGGCGATTAGAGGTGTCGTGGGAGCTCGACAACAAGACAAAGTAAATGTGCCTCGTCGCCAACACACTTTTGATACAGCTCCCAATCGAATCGCCCTCGGATATATCAACGCCTTGAGTCGCCAATGCGAAAGCCTCCGTGATGCGCTGATCGCCGATGAAGATTTAGAAACTCTTGAGGAGACGCAAAAAGGAAGGTGGTTAGAACGCCTGTCATCGCTCCAGTCGCGAGTCGACAAGTTTTCTCAAGTGCCATTCTTTGATGGGCTGAAGCCGCGATCTGAAGACGGCGGAGCCTACATCGCCGTAGCCAGGCATCCTGAGTACAACAGGTTCTGCCGGATTGCGAGACAAATCCTGAATCCTGTCACGATGCTTGCTGTCGACTCCGAGCAGTTGATGACGCTCAAGCCTTCCTATCAACTCTATGAGTATTGGACATTCTTCGCCGTTGTAGATGAAATTCAGAAGATGGACTTGGGCCTGACCTGGACGGCTGATTTCAACCTTGCGGAAGGCAGTCTCTTTCATTCGTTGAGAAGCAAATCCAAGTTCGTCGGTGTCAGCGAAGACTTGACGGTCAAAGTTATCTTCCAGGCAAACTTTTCAGGTGGCAGTCCCTATTCCATTACAAGAGCTTGTAAACCAGACATTGTCGTCGAAATCCTACATGCCTCTTGGGCTCGGCCTAAACGAATAGTATTGGATGCAAAGTACCGGTCGGCTCAGGGCTCAATCCAAAGCGGTATTGACGATATGCACGTCTATCGGGACTCAGTTCGTTACAGTCGAGATGAGCCCGCTATCGAATCAGCCTATATACTCACGCCTATTGAACTGGACGGCAAAATCTACGATCCTGAATTCCAGCGCGAGCACGGCATTGGCGCCGTTTGCCTGTCGCCTGGCAATACGGTGAAGATGAAAGCTTTGCTCAAGCAGATTTTTAGCTTCCGCGAAGCAATTCAAAAGTAATGACTCAAAACAAGAACGTTTCGACCAATTCGCCTGATGACCACTACTCAGGTCTCGTGGGTAATGTCGTGGACTTGCTGAAGGAAGCCAGGCAGAATTCCGTTCGTGCCGTCAACTCGATCATGACGGCGACGTACTGGGAGATCGGGCGACGGATTGTCGAATTTGAACAAGGCGGGGAAGAGCGTGCTGAATACGGGAAGGGGCTGCTGAAGCAACTTTCCAAAGATCTGACTGGTCAATGCGGCAAAGGTTTTTCGCGGGCTAACCTTGAGTACATGAGGAAGTTTTATCTGCTTTGGCCAACTCCGCTGTCCGGAAGACTCGTTGGAAAATCCCAGACACCGTCTGGCATTTCTGAATCCCCAAAATCCCAGACACTGTCTGGGAAATCTGAAAACACCGAAGAAACAAGGCATTCAGCTGAATCGGAAGGTCAAGCGGCGAGCCAGTCATTGAGCGCATTGGCCACTGCATTTCCGCTCCCTTGGTCGCACTATGTCCGACTCTTAAAGGTCGACAACAAGGATGCCCGCGAATTCTATGAATCGGAAGCCCTCCGGGGAGGATGGTCGGTACGGCAATTGGATCGCCAGGTTGGCAGTCTGTTCTATGAGCGGACGGCGATGTCGACCAACAAAGAAAAGATGCTGACCGAGGGTGCCGAACCGAGAGAGGGTGAAGTTCTCGCCCCCGAGCAGCAGCTCAAGGATCCACTTGTTCTCGAATTCTTGGGTCTGAAGGATGAATACTCCGAGTCAGACTTGGAAGAAGCCATCATTCTGAAGCTGGAGGAATTCCTTCTTGAGTTAGGAAGTGACTTCGCCTTTGTAGGCCGCCAAAAGAGGTTACGGATCGGCGACCACTGGTTCCGGGTTGATTTGCTTTTCTTCCACCGTCGACTCAGATGTCTTGTCGTGATCGACTTGAAGATCGGTGAATTTTCCCATGCGGATGCCGGGCAAATGCACATGTACCTGAACTACGCCGCCGAACACTGGACAAACGAAGACGAAAATCCGCCTGTTGGAATCATCTTATGTGCGAAGAAGGATGATGCAGTTGCACACTACTCGCTCGATGGCTTGCCGAATCAGGTGATGGCCAGCGAATACCGACTTGCGCTACCGGATGAGAAAGTTCTGGTCGAAGAACTCAAGCGAGCACAGCAGGCAGTTGAGAATAGAAGTGACATGCTGGATGGCGAATCCAAGCAATGACCATGGGCACATAGCGAGACGACGACGGAATATCTTAAATTCCAGAATTTAGAACGTGGGCGCGTCTCCACTACCCTTCGATGCGTCTTTGCCAGGACGTTTAAGAATGTCTCTGAATGGGTCAATTGAGTTTGCGTAGTTGTTTGCCCAATCAAGAAACTTTCGATTTTCTTCCAATCCCTCAGAACTTAGCTCGCGCTCATCAATCAAGCCTCGTGCGTGCTCAACAAACTCGATGATTCGCTTGGAACGCGTCCAATTGTTCACGAGCCGATCGAGATAGTCGATACGCTCCTGTTCCTCCGCAGCAACACGTTCTACCTCCTGCAGCTCCTTTCTCTTTTCAGCTTCAAGTCGCCGTCGGGAAATTTCGTCCGCTTGACGTCTTCTTTGCGCTTGAACCATTTGGTAAATTTCAATCAGAACTTCATTCATTCGATCCTCGAGGACATCCGTTTTTCGATCAGCAAGCTTTACTTTGTTGAAACCTGTGTCTTTTTCGCCGATCTCCAATTCAAAGCTGCCAGTTGGTTCATACCTAAAGACCGAGCTGTCGCCGGACTCGCGAATCTCGTCAACGGTTCTGGCAACTCGTTTGGATTTTTCCATCAGACGGAGACAAACTCGCACGCCAAGCATGTCAGTTCGCGGGTAAAAGCGGCCAGTGATTCGCGGGTTAAAAGCGGCCACTGAAGGAGCGGTTTTGTTGGATTTCTCAAGCACGATAGTGCTGGAGGAAAACAGCATGTCAAACCGACTTTCGATGGCAAAAATCAACTCAATCGAGACACTACATCAATCCGGTCACTCAAATCGAGCGATCTCGCGTATCCTTGGCGTGGATCGTGGAACGGTCAATCGCTACGTCCGCGATCTCAAAGCCCGGGAGGCTCAAAATCGGCCAAACCCGCAACCCGGGTCTGAGGAGAAATCGGACCAGGATTCCAAGTCCGTTCCCGACTCCCATTCCGGTCCGCCAAGCCAGTGCGACACTTACCGCCAGCAGATTCTGGCCAAGCTCGAACAAGGCCTGTCAGTCAAGCGAATCCATCAAGACCTGCAATCCGATCATGGCTTTGGCGGCAGTTACCATAGCGTTCGGCGGTTCGTGTTACGGCTCGGCAAGAAAACACCGCTGCCGTTTCGGCGGATCGAAACGCCTCCTGGCGATGAGCTTCAAATCGACTTTGGAACAGCGGCTCCGGTAATCGGTACTGACGGTAAGAAGCGGCGGCCGTGGATGCTGCGACTGGTTTTAAGCTGTAGCCGAAAAGCCTACAGCGAAGTCGTGTACCGGCAGACCACCGACAACTTCATCGCCATCATCGAGAATGCATTCCATTACTTTGGCGGCGTGCCACGGCGGTTGGTGATCGACAACCTCAAAGCAGCCGTTCATCGAGCCGACTGGTACGACCCGGAACTGCATCCCAAACTTCAATCGTTCGCATCGCACTACGGCACTGTGTTCGTTCCGACCAAGCCCTACACACCTCGCCACAAAGGCAAAGTCGAAAACGGTGTGAAGTACGCCAAGGACAACGCGCTCAAAGGCCGCACGTTTGGCAGCCTTGCAGAGCAGAACGAATTTCTGCTCAACTGGGAACAGACCGTTGCCGACACGCGCATTCACGGCACGACCAAGAAGCAAGTTCAAAAACAGTTTCTGGAACTTGAACAATCCGAGCTTTTAAAACTTCCGCGCGACCGGTTCGCGATGTTCCATGAAGGTCGCAGAACCGTCAGTCGTGATGGCCACCTGGAAGTCGACAAAGCCTATTACTCAGCGCCGCCGGAGTACGTTGGCCGCCGCGTGTGGGCTCGCTGGGACGCTCGGCTAGTCCGCGTGTTCAACGATCAGTGGAAACAGATTGCCCTTCACAGCAAATGCGAACCAGGCCGCTTTCGCACTGATTCTGCCCATATTCCCAAGGAAAAAGTCTCTTCGGTCGAGCGTGGCACCGACGCACTGCTTCGGCAGATCGCCACCATCGGCCCGCACACCCGGGCTTGGAGTGAGGCGACCATTGCCGTTCGCGGAGTCGAAGGCGTTCGGGTTCTCGTTGGCCTCAAAGCACTCGCGGGCAAACACCAAACGGCTGCACTGGAAACGGCCTGCGAAACGGCGCTGACCTACGGAGCCCATCGGCTTCGCAGTATCCGTCAGCTTCTCAAGCGGGCTGCCACCCAAGAACAAAAGCAGTTCGGCTTCATCGAAGACCACCCGATCATCCGGCCGTTGTCGGATTACTCACTTGAGTCTCTTAATGATTTTAGAAAGGAAAGAAATCATGAACGCAATGTTACGTGAACAACTTAAATCACTTCGCCTCAGCGGCATGTCGGCATCGCTTGACGTTCGGCTGCAGGAGGCGAAGGCATCCAAGCTCGATCACCTGGAGTTCTTGGAGTTGATCTTGGAGGATGAAATGGTGGTGCGTCGCGATCGCCGCATCGCTCGGTTCACCAAGGCCGCTGCCTTCCGCGATCAGAAAAGCCTCGACGATTTCGACTTCGAGTTTAATACGTCGGTGAAGCGAAAGCAGATCTTCAACATGGCCGCTGGTGACTTCGTTCGCAAGGCTCACGATGCGATCTTCATCGGCCCGCCGGGCGTCGGCAAAAGTCACTTGGTACAAAGTCTTGGGCGACAGTTGATTCGAGATGGTTTCACCGTTTACTACCGAAGTATCTTCGACTGCGTGCGTGACTTCTTGCACGACGAAGCGTTCGAAGGTCACGACAAAGTTCTCAAGCGATATCTCAAACCGGACTTGCTGATCCTGGACGACATGGGCATGAAGCAGCTTCCCAAAAAGAGCGGCGAGTTTTTATTCGAAGTCATCATGCGTCGACATGAACTTCGCTCAACAGTGATGACGAGCAATCGCCCGCTGGAGGATTGGGGCAAGTTGATTGGCGATGTCCCAGCAGCGACTGCGATCCTCGATCGCTTCTTGCAGGACGCCGAAGTGATCCAAATTACCGGACGAAGTTACAGGCTTCGCGGCAAATCTGCCGATGAAAAACAAGCGGCCAATCGAGCCAAGTCAAAGCCAGGCAAACCCGCAAACAGAACTTCCAAAAGCGGCCAAACCCGCAAACCGGCTCAGGCATAAAACAGCTGGAAAAACAAGTATTTAACCACAGCAACTACACCCAAACTGGCCGATTTTAACCCGCAACTTCGTGGCCGCTTTTAACCCGCAAACTGACACCAAGCACACGAAGCCAGACTTTGTTGGGGACGTGTCGGTCGGATGGGTCTAGCTCGATAGCGTAGCCACGATCGACAATGGCTTTCACGATAGCGTTGAGGATCTCAATGGCTCTTGGGGAACTTTCCTTAAAGACAATGACATTGAAGACGGGCGTCAGGCTTCTCGGAGGCGTTCGTAACCTGCCGTATTTGTCACTACCACTGGAAGCCAAGCTTTTCTTTGTCGATGCGATCACTGGGTGGCAATGGCGACGGAGTTTCTGTGGAGCGGTAATCTTGTTTTCAGGGCTCTCTTCAAATCGAATCAACTCTTTGAGGTCTTCATCCGTGACGAAATGAGCCGATGAAACTGCGTTTGATCCTGGCTTCCGCTCATAGTCTGGAAACGCAACCACCATGGATCCTTCATCCAAACGAGGTAGCGGCGTGGAAGCCGGAGCATTATTGCGGGCGAGCAGTGCCCAGTACCCGGACTTAGGCCTAGGTATTTCATGTTCACCACAAACAGCGGCCAACTCCCTTGGCAACAGCCTCAATTTCGGGGCGAGCTTCGACAGCGGTTCTTTCCAAACTAGGTCGTACAACTCAAGCCTGCTTGTCTCCGTCTTTCGTTTACTCATGGGCTTACTCCGAGTCCTATCAACGGTTGAGCGATCTCAACGCACAATCAAACTTTCAATGATCTCGCATCTAAGCTCGGGCTCAGTGGTTCGTCGCTTCATTTGCGAGCCTTTCGAGGTAGCTGTCGAGATCAATCTTCCGAACGAGTGTTTTTCTGCCTATTTTTACTTTCCGTATCACGCCGGCAGAAAGGAGATCATCGAGCAATCGCGTGCTGATGCTCAAGTATTCTGCGGCTCCACGGCGGTTAAAGGCGCCAAGTTGTTTGCCGCTTGTTTCGACCAGTGAAGTCGAGCCTTCGTAAATGATTGGCACGACATGCTCAGGTTGTTGTAGTGTTCCCTCTGCAAGGCGAGGCTGGAAGCAGGGAAGAAGACGCATGAAGTCAGAGGGATTGCTTCTGGCCCAGCCCAGTATGAATTCGCGACCACCCAAGTCTTCGAGGATCCCTGTAAGTAAGCGATGGAGATCTGGGCCAATGGTCGTGTCGTGTTTTCTTGACTGTCTGTGCATGATTGCTTCTCGCTCTGAAGGATAGATTGTTTTGTTGTTCAAACAATTTTCTACTAAGCAAAAGGACAAGTCATGATCGACATCGTCAACGAGCAAATGATTCCCTTCTCAAAAATTCCAGCGTGGTGCGAGAAACACTTAGGCCACAGAGTGAACAGATCAACTGTTCACCGTTGGCGACTTCGTGGTGCCCGAGGTAGTAAACTGGAAACAGTGCTAGTTGGCGGTCGACGCTACTCGTCCCAGGAAGCGCTACTGCGGTTCTTCGACAACACCACTGCCGCTGAAGACGGGCCTAGCAGTCCTCAACACAACGCTCACCAACGAAAGCGCGAGATTGAAGATGCTGAAGCATATTTAAAATCGGAAGGCATCTAGAGGGTATTTCAAAACCTGTAGTGGACTTCGCCAGAAGTCCCAGCTCGCTTTCAAAACAAAGGGAATTCTGGCGAATCCCACTACGATGATCGCACGATTTTAGGTTTTGAAATGTCCTCTAGTAGACTGCTGCCGTTCGCTCGGCAACTATCTGTGGCACTACGGAATCTACTTTCGATTCCGTATGCTTCAGAGAATCATCTCAATGAAGAGATGCAGGACAAGTTCCTCTAAATCAAACTGAAAAACAAATGAAACACATCGACCCAAATCAAATTGATACGTTCATCGAAGAGATAATAGACCTGGACACTGCGGCAGCCCACATCGCTCGGATTTCAAAAACTAAGCGTAACCGCAGGGTGCTCCTTCGCTGGGCCAACCGTGGACTCGCAGGTGTGAAACTGCCAACCATCCTGATTGGCGGACAGATTTACACCTCCAAGGAAAAACTGAATTGGTTCCTCAATGAATCTGCCAAAGCCAAGCGGCTTCGGCGAAGCGACGAAACCAAGGACGGCCTGCGCAAGAAGCGACAGGGGCAACCCACCGCTTCGGATTTGGAAGCAGAGGCTCGCGCGTTGGGAATTTAGCAAGAGAATCAGTATTCCAACTTGGATGGTTGCTGCTAACTGGAATGCGAATACCGCGGTTCGCGATACAACTCAGACGGGCAAGGTGAACGGGTGTACGGTACACCCGTTGGGCCATTTTCAGGCGTATTTGGACGAACTGCCAAACCCGAGTGGTGCGGTAAAAACCGTGTTTTCCCGTCCTTCTGAATCCTTGCGAGTCTATTAGGAAAGCTGTGCTCTATCCCCTGAGCTACGGGGGCGTGCTGAATAGACGTCGAACTTCTTTAAATTTGAAGACCGGATAACCATAATCAAGTTCGCCATGCTAACAAAGGTAACTCCGTTTGGCCATATATTTGCACAATCGACCGTTTGACAAATCGCAAGTTGAAATCCAGCACGAGCCAGAAATAATAGAAGGATGATTTGCTCTCATAGCCAACTCAATATCGAACGCCCGGTTCGGCGTGCGTTTACATTGGTCGAACTTTTGGTCGTCATTGCGATCATTGGAATCTTGATTGCGATGTTGCTTCCGGCAGTTCAACAATTGCGCGAATCGGCTAGGCGAATTCAATGTGCCAATCGGTTGAGGCAATTGGCTCTGGCCAATCTGAACTATGAAAGTGCCTACGCCCATTTTCCAACAAGTTTTGATTTGGAACCTGGAGAAGTGAGGCGAGGTTCTTGGTCTGTTCATGCGAAACTGTTGCCGCTAATAGACCAAGCAAACGTTGAATCGAAAATTGACTTCGAATCTGATTGGCATGACCAACTTGAAACGGGAGTCCACACGCTGGCGGTGCCGACGCTCAGCTGTCCTAGCGATGTCAATGGCGGGAACCGCGTTCGCAATGGCGTGAGCTATGTGCATTCGACCAGCTATGGATTCAATATGGGAACGTGGTTCATATTTGATCCGTCGACTGGTGAGACCGGTGACGGAGTTTTCCGAGTCGGGAAAGCAACGACGCATGCTTCGATCGGCGATGGTCTGAGCAATACGATCTGTGCGACAGATGTGAAAGCGTTTACTTCCTATGTTAGGAATGCGACCGGTTTTGATTCGGCTTTGCCGAGCAACATGGATCACTTTCTTGACGCGACCGGTGAATTGAAGCTTGGCGTCGGTCTTCAACAAAACACAGGGCACTCTGTTTGGACCGATGGACGAGTTCATCATGCCGGGATGACGGTTACGTTTACGCCGAATTCAAGAACCGCATTCTGGTTTGAAGGCCGTGAATACGATATCGACTTCAGTTCACAGCAAGAAGGGCGAGATCCGAGGAAGGAGACTTACGCATCTGTAACGTCCCGATCATGGCACCCTGCAGGCGTCAATGTCGCACGAATGGACGGGAGCGTTGGACTTGTATCGAACGCAGTCGAGCTGGAGGTGTGGCGTTCTCTTGGGTCGATTTCGGGCGGTGAAGTCGTTTCGCTAGACTAGTCATTGTTATCTCGAATTGCCCCATAGTTGCTTCAATCGGATAGTTAAAAAAAGAAATCGGCGAACCTGTTCTCAGGCACTTGACACTATCCTGGTGATCGGGCATCTTATTGCCTTCTCGCAGCCGACTCGTGCGGCAAATTGCGTGGATCGAGGGCGTAGCTCAGTTGGTAGAGCAACGGACTTTTAATCCGTAGGTCCAGGGTTCGAGCCCCTGCGCCCTCACTTGACCATGACCGCGTTTCGATTGGTTTGCCCAACCAAACGCGGTTTTTTAGTGCGCCGGTATAGAATGCTAATTTCGAATTACCGAATCTGTCTGGCTGCCATCGGAAGCCCCCTAAATTTGCAGGTGTGCCAGCGGAAAGACGTTGTCCGACGAATGGAATGCTAAACTGATTGGTCCCGTGGCTGAAGTATCGGCTATGATTAGAATCGACCGTCCGATTAATCCTATTCCAACATCCGCCAACGAGATGAGTTCATCCGACACAAACCATAACTCAGTAACTCGATGGCTCGACGAGCTTAAAGACGGGTCGGATGATGCGGCGAGCCAGTTGTGGAGTCGGTATTTCGAGAAATTGGTTGCGGTCGCAAGGAAGAGACTGGCCAACTCTCCGAAACGGGTCTCCGACGAAGAAGATGTTGCAATTAACGTTTTCAACAGCCTCTGTGCCGGAGTGGAGCAAGGTAAGTTTGATCGGCCAATGATCGAGAAGATCTCTGGAAATTATTGGTTGTGATGACACGTCACAAGTCAATGAATCAGATGCGTCACCAGACGGCGGCGAAACGTGGTGGTCGAAATTTAAGTGGGAATTCTATCTTTGACGAAAACGGCGTCCAAGGCTTTGATCTCTTTCTCGGAAAAGATTCGACTCCTGAATTCCTCATCGAGGTTCAGGAAGAACGGGAACGGATGATGAGCCTACTAGTCGGCAAGGGTCACCGTGAGATTGCTGAGCTCCGTATGCAAGGTTGCTCTATTGAAGAAACAGCTGCAAGTCTCGGTATTTCTTCCAGAAGTGTGAAACGAAAGCTTGCCCTGATCCGAGAAATTTGGATCGTCGAGTTTGAAGAGTAGACTGTCGAAGTTTTCCGCCACGAGCCAACTCTTCAACGATCTCTTATCGTCCTGCGTTAGCTTCGGCTTGGTTAGACGTAAGCGACTTGCTTAAGCGTTGAATTTAGATGGCGTGGCTTGCAATTGACACTGCCGCGTTATTGGAACATACGGCTTCGACGAGACAGTTAGTCGTGCTTGCATTTGTTGGCTGGCAGACGCTGTCAACGAAGTCACACTATTTTTATCCTAATTGCGGTTCTTGTTTCGATCACCTTGCGGCAAAATGATAGGCGAGCCACTCCATCATTTCGTTGACAACTTCAGCTCACGATTCAGGAACGCAGATGTTTTTCAAGCAAAACGCTAGGCGAAAGAACTTTCCAGGACTCAATCATTATCAACCTTTGGAGCCCCGAACGATGTTGGCCTCGCTTTCAAGCGCGGGGTGTAGCCAGCCCGTCGACGCTGAGTTGTTCGATCGGTCTTTAACATCGGTTGAGCAAGTTGAGAGCGTGGACAGCACGGCGAACGCCCTGTCGATTGCCAGTCGTTCTAGGCGCTTTATCCAGTCGCCGACGACGGAAAGGCTTGGGGAACTCGATGGCCTGATCGAACGGGAAGATTCGAACAATTTCTTTGACCGAATTGACCGTTACGAATTCGAAGTCACTGAAGAAGGTCAATTGACGGCTGACCTCGAATTCAATCGTGATACTTTCAGCCGTTTGGCAATTTTTGATCAGTCACGAAACGCCGTTGCTATTTCGTCGATTCGAGGTGACTCAGAGACTTCGCTAACGACCGATCTGGCACCGGGAAATTACGTGGCGATCGTGTTTGGTGGCTTCGGTCGATACTCTCTGAATCTCGATTACACTTCGGACGTCCAAACGCCAATCGATGAACCGATAACGACCGATCCAGTGGTGACTGAACCCGCTGACGAAGAAGTTATTGCCGAACCAGTTTCAACACCGGAGCCAGTTTCAACGCCTGTCACGGAACTTCCCGAGGCTGACTTTTATGGGAGCAATCTCGACTGGAATTTGAATTCTGTGAACGCCCCCGAAGCTTGGCAGGCTGGGTACCGCGGTGACGGCGTTGTTGTTGCCGTGATTGATACTGGAGTCAACATCAGCCATAGCGACCTCGATGACAACGTCTGGGTTAACTCGGACGAGATTGCTGGCGATGGAATTGACAACGACGGCAATGGATTTATCGACGACCGCTATGGTTGGAACTTCGTTGGCAACAATTCCAATGTCGCCGACGACAATGGTCATGGAACTCACGTTGCGGGCACGATTGCTGCCGAGCAAAACGGATTTGGGGCCACGGGCGTTGCTCCCGATGCTGAGGTCATGTCCATCAAAGTTTTGAATCAGGATGGTTCAGGTTTTGTGAATTCGATCGCCAATGGTATTCGTTACGCCGTCGACAATGGAGCTCACATTGTTAATTTGAGTTTGGGTGGCGGTTTCAGTTCGACCATTGCGTCCGCGATTAGCTATGCTGCATCCAATGACGTGCTAGTGGTCGCCGCGTCGGGTAATGAAAGTTCAAGCGTTCCTAGCAATCCTGCTTCGCTAAGTCGAAGTTATCAAAACGTGCTTTCGGTGGGAGCCTACGATTCAAACGGGCGGATTGCAGGATTCAGCAACGGGGTTGGGAACTCAGGGGCTGTGCAGGTCGATGCTCCAGGCGTCGGAGTCTACAGCACCGCTGCTAACGGAAATTATACTTGGTTGTCTGGAACCAGTATGGCCACGCCGCACGTTGCAGGTATTGCAGCACTGACGTTGTCGGCGAACTCAAATTTGACGGCGGCTTCACTCAGAAACATCATCGTTCAAACTTCTGATCGCTCAGCTTCGGGATCAGATGCCAGCGGCGTCGTGAATGCAAGTTTGTCAATCCCCGCAGCGATCAATGGTGGCTCAAATTCGACCCAGACTTCGGTTGCGGCAACTTCCGGGAGCACATTGAACGTGCAATCGCAGGCGCTTGCTTTTGGGGCGTTTGCAGAACTACCTGACCTGTCAAAAAAGATTGGTTCTTTCGCGTAGTTTGAATCAGTTGGGTTAACAGACTACAGGCAATTCAGACGGCAACGGCAATTCAGACGGCAGTAGACTATTGAGCGAGCATTAATTTTGCGACGTCTGCGGAGACAAAATTCAGGAACTCAGTCGGCGATTGGAATTTGATTCCAGCTTGGAAATCGTTGTCTGTTGGATTGCTAGAAAGGTAGTTCAAATACGAACTTTGCGTTTGCGCGTCACGCAGGTCCCAGTGTCCGTCGACGGCCATGATCGCGATAGACTCGCGGGCGTCCACGAGCCTCATCGAGATCGCGACCTCTAACGGTTCGTAGGCAGAGAATGAAACTACATCGCAGTACAAAACTGCATCGCCCGAAAAAGTGCTCGAAAGATCAACCAATTGCTGTAGGTCAAATTTCCCTTTTCGAATAGCCTGTGAATCGCAAGCGCATGGTGGGGCCACTACGGCGTCCGCAAACCCGCACCGGCGTAGTGAGTCGGCCAAGGCGAGGGCGAAGGTCTTTTGTTCGGGCAACAAGTGCGTTCGACTTGTGGGAATGGCAATAACGATACGACGAGGCTTCAACTGTTGGTAGTACTGCGAAACCAGCACGTCGGCGGGCGCCGGAGCGATTCGTCGATGGTGTTGGTATTGGTATTGCTGCGGTTGGCTGGAAACTGATGCGCGACGCGATGGAAGGAAACGACATCCCGTTGCGCTGCCAACTACAAACGAGCAAGCGACGACGATCAAGATTGGGACAGCCAGTGTTCGCTGAGTGAGTTCATGCATGGGTGGATCCGGCAGGAAGGATGGGGCGAGGGGTTACCTGTTCGTCATTTCCATCATCAATACGTCGTCCAACTTTTTTCGAATGGCATTGAACCGATTCGTCGATTCGCGGAACTGTTTAGCCTTTTCAGATTCAAGAGACGCAATTTGCTCTCTGAGTTCGGTGTTGTATGTTTTCGCGCGCTGAAGTTCGGTGCGAGCGGCGTCAATCGACCCAGCAATTTCTTTCAGTAACTCATTTTTCTCGCGGAGCTGTGCCTTTAGTCTTTTGTTCTCTGCTGTAAGCGACTGGCGAGTTTCAAGCAGCGCCATGTTCTCTGTCTTAAGTCTCAAGACTCGTTGCGTCGCGGTTTCTTGTTGGTCGAACTGTTGCTGAGTCAGGTTGTTGTTTTGATACTGGCCTGATCCGTATTGTCCGTTCTGGCGAGTTGAGATCGCCGGATTCGGTGGCTCATACTGCGGAACGGGAGGCGCAAATTCCTGCGCTGGAATTTGATTGACTTGCATCGGTGGTTCACGATAGCGTTCGCTTGTTGGCGGTCGCAAGTAGTTTTCACTCGAGATAATCTGTCGAGCGTCTTGTCGTGGTAACTGTCGATCCGGGTTGCGATATTCATCTCTTGGTTCAAGATGCGGACGCTGGGAGCGGCTGTCATTTTGATGTTGAGGTTGTCGATATTCGAGATCTTGATTGTATTGGGCTTGCGACGCACGTTGATACTCGTTGGGTCGAGTGCTTGATTCGTATTGCTGTAGTCGAATGTCGGATCGTCGTCGCGAGTCATAGTCGTTGGGCAACGACCGGTCGTGTTGACGATATCCGCTGCGATCATTTTGAAACGTCCGATAGGCTCCTTCGTTGCCGCTCTCCCCGAATATGCCTTGCTTTATGTTTTTCTTCAGCTTTCGATTTAGATCAGAAAGCTTCTCCATCGCAGATTTCTTTCGCGGCTGATCAGAATAACGGTAGTTATCTTGTGCGCATGCGTTTGTGCCAATTGTGCTACAGCAAAGCGCGAGGCACACAAAAAATTGAAACACGGCCATTGCCGTCCTACTAGGTGTGATGATCAACATGGGTTTACTTTCAGTTTCAATTTCAATTTCGATCATCCGAATACACGCATTCGATGATGATTTCTTCGCCGCAAGCGCAGGTGATATTGATGGATTCAATCGTTGAGCCGTTTTTGTTTAACTTGAGTTTCGTTTCCTTGCGGTGGTCGGCATTGCGGCCAACACGAACCCGGGACTGGATCATTGCGGATGGGGCGATGCGTGAATCGCTTAATGAATTGGTTTGAGTCGGAGAGTTCATTGTTTTAAATCCTGAATTTAAGATTTAGTTGCTGTTTCGGAATGATGTTGAGTTGGTTGGGTGATCAGCTGAGGTCGGCGAGTACGAGTTCTTTTAACCTGAATTTGGCGGAGGCTAAGATCCTCGAAACTCGAGATTCTGACAGTTCGAGCACAGCCCCGATTTCGACAAGCTTCAGCCCTTCTGTAAAGTAAAGCGTTACCACAAGTCTTTCCGTCTCCGGCAATGCCTGAATTGAATTGGCCAACAACTGCTTCATTTCAAGTTTCTCTAGTTTTCGTTCGGGGGCAGATTCTTCTGATTTCCAACTTTGATGTACGACGCTCGAAAGGTCGTTCCAGTCCTCTGGTTCCAAGAATCGCATCGCCTCCAATGAAGCGGCGACTTGTTCCAAGCTCAATTTCGTTTTCTCTGCCAACAATTCTGGGGGTACTGGAGGCTCGAGTTGTTGCCACGCTTTCTTAATCATTCCGATTTGTCGTAGCATTTGTTGTGAAACTGGGGCTAGTTTCCGCAACTCATCGATAATGGCTCCTCGGATGCGCGGGTATGCAAACGTCCGAAAAGGAATTCCGAGCGAGACATCGAAACTGTTCGCTGACTCTATCAGACCAACCATCCCGGCAGAATTGAGATTTTCACGTTCGTCAGGATCACTTGTCGCCACCGTCATCGTGCTTAAGATCTTTCCGACGTAGTCGATGTTCTCAAGAATCAGACTTTCCCGATTTGCATCAGTGGAAGTGCGTTTGTAAACATTGGTTCCGGAATTCATGGACGTGCTGTACTGGTAATGTGGTTTGGAATCTTGCCGATACGTTTAGGGGGTGTTGCGTGTTGGATGGCTTAAGGCTTACTGTTTGCCGTTCGAATGACTCCTAGGCCAAGCGAAACCAGCACGCCCATCAGAACGGCAGATAGTCCCGCTCGTAGTAGCACTGCGAGCGGTTCGACGTCGGAGAACACGCCTATCAACGTTACGACGCAAGCTGTAAGCATGGCGGTCAATAGGCCTACAGGACGTTGCTTCTGTTTGCGTCGCTGGCGGTTTCGTCTATCAATGAGAATCTGGTTCATTGTTTAATCTCCGGGGGCATCTTCTCTTCTGTTTCTTTCGACAGGAACGAAAGATCGGGGTCGGGTTCTGAATCGTCGAGGATCTCGCTGTAGCGAACGATGTTCACGGATTCGATCAGCATGCCATTCGGGATTTCGCTGTAGGCGATAACCGAAAGGTCTGGGAGCGAACGAAAAATCGTTTGGCGTAGCGAGTTTCGAATCGAAGAATCCACTAAGATTGCAGCAGGTTCATCCTTGATTCTGGATGCTTCCCATTTGGTTTGCAGGCTCTGCACCAAACGTTCAAGGTTGTGCGGTTGCAGCACAATCGAATTGTTCTGACTTAGTTGACGCAGTTGATGTTCGAGGCGAGGTTCTAGGATGATGACCCGAACGCGGCCCTCGGAATCTCTGAATCGATCGCAGATCAAATGACCGATGCTGCCTCGAATTTTTTCAGTCAGCTGTATCAAGTCCTTGTTTTGTGGCCCGTGGTGGATGGCTGATTCAACAATCTTCTGCAGCGATGTGATCGGAATCCCCTCCGACAGCAATCGAACGAGGACTTGATGGAGCACAGCTGGACGCACGGTGTCGGGCTTCAATTCCTCAACCGTTGTTGGTGCGATTTCTTTGAGGTTGTCCAACATCCTCTGTAAATCTTCTCGGCTCAACAATTCATGAGCATGCATTCGCAAGCATTCTCCCAGATGAGTGATCAATACCGTCGGTGCATCGACGACAGTGAAGCCCACCATCTCGGCACGGCGACGACTTCCCTCGCTGATCCATTTTGCTGGAAGGTCAAACGCTGGATCACGAGTGTCGACCCCTTCGATCTCAACCTTGACTGTGCCTGGATTGATGGCCAAAAACTGATCAACAATTAGTTCTCCTCGCGAAACTTCACGTCCCGAAATCAGGAAACGATACTCTGATACGTTGATCTGCAAGTTGTCACGAATTCGAGCCTGAGGAATCCAGAAGCCATGTTCTGTAGCGGCGTCTTCTCGCATTTTCGCGATTCGGTCTGCGATGCCATTCCCTTTTTCCGGTTCGATAAGTGGGATCAGGCCTGCACCAATTTCGATGACGATACGATCGTTTTGCAAAAATTGATTTAAGCTCTGCTGCTCTTGAGACTCAATCGATTCGACTTCTTCAGTTTGCTTATTTTCTGCGTCAACTCGTTCTTGTTCTTCTGTTTCTTCTTGCCGTTTGGTGCGCGACACGAAAATCAAAATTCCGCCTCCGATCATCATGAAGGGAAGCTTTGGAAACCCTGGCGTGAACGCAATCAGGAACATGATGATCGCACCAATGAACAAAGACTGGTGACCGCGTTTAACTTGAGAATTGATTTCGTCGCCAAGGCTCGATTCCGAAGCAGATTTCGTTACAAGGATACCGGCGCTGGTGGCGATGATGAGTGCTGGGATTTGCGAAACGAGCCCATCGCCAATGGTGAGAATGGAGTAGACCTGCAAGGCATCGAACATCGATTGTCCGTCGCCCATTCCAAGCGTTACGCCGCCGATAATATTGACGACCATGATGACCAGTCCTGCGATCGCGTCACCACGAACGTACTTACTGGCACCGTCCATCGCTCCGTAGAATTCGGCTTCCCGCGTTAACGTTGAGCGGCGTTCTTTTGCCTCGGATTCGCTGATCGCGCCGGCGTTGAGCTCGGCATCGATCGCCATTTGCTTTCCGGGCATCGCATCGAGAGTGAATCTTGCGTTGACTTCCGAGATTCGGGTGGCACCTTTGGTGATCACGATAAACTGGATCGTGACCAGAATCAGAAAGATCACGATTCCGACAATCAGTTTACCACCGACCACAAAGTCACCAAACGTAAGCACGATTTTACCGGCGTCGCCATCGAGCAAAATCAATCGAGTCGTCGCGACGTTAAGCGACAGTCGAAAAAGAGTTAGCAACAGCAACATGGATGGAAATACAGAAACATCCAATGGCCGTTTGGCTCCCAGCGTTATCAGCAGCAACATGACGGCGGCCGCAATGTTGCATGCCAAAAACATGTCCAACAGAATTGTCGGCAGTGGAATGATCAATACGACAAGCGTCATCAAAAACGTAGCCGAGAGCCACGTTTCGCTGCGTTGCATGAATCCAAAGTTTGGATCTTGAGATGTAATTGCGTTACTCATTTTGGACCAAACATCATCCAGTAACGAAACTGGAAACAAGCGACTTACAAATCAAACTCCATCCGTCGACCATCACGAACAACAAAATCTTGCATGGTGTGGACACGACCACTGGCGGCATCATCATCATTCCCAGTGACATCAAAATGGTTGAGACCACCAAGTCGATGAGCAAGAACGGAATGTAGATGCAAAACCCCATGATGAACGCGGTCTTCAGTTCACTAACAATGAATGCAGGTACGACGATCTTTAATGGCGATTCGAGACGTTCGTACGGTGGCTCCGTTTCGGAGAGGTCAAAGAAAAGTTCGAGATCGTCGGTGCGAGTGTTGGCCATCATGAACATTTTCAACTCGACGACGGTGATATCCCAAGCTTGTTGGAAGTCGAACGTGGGCGTCGCTTCCGGGTCAGCTTCGGCAATTTTTTGCGCTTCGAGCAGTGGCTGCACGGCTTTTTCGTTAATGGCTTCAAAGGTGGGTGCCATTACGAACAGCGTCAAAAAAAGCGCTAAGCCGAGCATCACTGGATTCGGCGGAATCTCCTGCATCGAAAGAGCTCGGCGCACAAAAGACAGCACGATAATGATTCGCGTAAAAGCTGTGACGCTGACCATTAACGCCGTTGCGAATCCAAGAGCTCCCAGCAGAAGCGCTATTTGCATCGGCGGCGTCAGATTCGAAAGAACTCCCGGGTCCGGGGTCTCCGCTTGAGCCAGCATCGAGACGAAGAGATGATTCATGCGTTGCCTTTCTTTGAAGACAACTTTGATGCAGCGGCTGAACGGTTAGCGCTATCCAGAAGCATTTTGATCAGCCGATCGTCAACGACGCCGTAGCTCGAGTCTTGCGGCGGTGTTTTCTTTGCAGTTGGCCGACTTCGCGATGGGCTCGGAACCTTTTCTGGCTCAGATTCCCGTTCTTCAAATTCGGTTTCGACTTGGTCGAGCGTGTCAGAAAAGTTCGGCGTCAACGCGACCATCGATCGGACACCGGTGGCGTCACTGGCAACGAGAATTTCAGAGTCCTTCCATTGAATCACTCGAATCGATGTTTTGCCTTCGAGCACGAGTTCCTCTGTGACTCGCAACGACGACGTATGGTCAGACGATTCCTTTTTCAACGAAGCTTGCGGCTTAAGCCATTGCTTTGAGATCACAATGAAGCCAATTCCAACCAGCAATACAAATGCTAGATTCATCCCCATGTTCGCGATTAACTTGCCGAAGCTCTGCTTTTTTGGCACGGCTTTGGTTGAGGGCGAAGTGTCTGCCTGTCCTTGTTTTTCTCGTTGGATGAAGTTTGGTTTCTTTGCCATGTCGCTTGTTGCTTCATCGTTGTAGCTCGCGATGGCGCGAACATCACCCGTGGTCCAGCCGTCACGAGGAGCTTCCGCTCTCAACGGTGCTTGATCGAAGTTCATGCGAACGACGTTATTGTCGTATCGTGGCGTTGCTGGCTGGGAGGAGAGAATTCGATCGACCGCGGTGGCGGGCTGGGTTGATGTTCTTAGAGTTTGGGCGTGCGTCGAAGAGGCCATCGATGTTGCAGCCACAGCCAATGCGAACGCTAAACCTGTGCAGTGGCAGATGAATCGTTGAGTTTGATTTGGAGCGAATTTCATGGTTTCAATTCATTCAGCGGCTCAATTTCCTTTGCCGGAAAGCAACATTTGACTTTCCTGAATAGCAGAGATTCATTTGCTTTAAGTTGGGTTTGCGTAGATTTCTTTGATGCGGATCGCAAAGGAGTCGTCGACAACCACGACTTCGCCGTTGCCGAGCGGGATTCCCTGTGCGACTAATTCGATCGGTGAGCTTATACTTCGATCCAGCTCGAACACGGACCCTTCCGACAAACCCAAAAGTGTTTGAATGGGAACGCTGGTCCTGCCAAGTTCAGCCGCAACGGTGACTTCAACGTCATACAACCGATTGATTTCGCCCTTTGCACCGGCTGGATTTGGTGTGGCCTTTAAGTCAGGAAACTCTGGCGTCCGAACGTTTTCGTCAGGCTCGGGCGACGCGTCATCGGCCGCGTTGTCGGATGTTTCATCAGTCGATTCAGCGTTGTCGTCTGTGGACGTTTCGTTAGTCGGTTCATCCGTAGCGTCTGGCGTCGAATCTTCAGCATTCGCATCTTCAACGTCAGGGGATTCTTCTGGGGGTGTTTCGTCAGCCATGTTGGCAAACCTCTTTTAGTGATTGAATTGAGTCGGTGCTTTCTAGTTGTCGATGCTTGTGGAACTAAGGCAATTTGAAATTTCAAGTCCAATGGTCTCTCCGACTTTGCCCGGCCAACATTTGAAGAAAGGTCGGCCATCAATTGATGCAACAATTGGTTGGTCAATCTTTTGATCTAAATGGACGATGTCGCCGACGGCGATGTTTGCCAGTCGCCGCATCGACATGTTTGCATGGCCCAGCAAACCAATAATCTCAATGGGCAGTTGTTCCACGACCGCTTCTGGGCTGCTCTTGGGCCCCAATGGTTTGCGTCGATCGGTGACCTCTTCAAGCAGAACAGACATTTGTTGCTTCTTTGAAATCCAATTGATGGTTACTTCGCCTCGAGAGAGCGGGACCAGCAGGCTGCTTGTGATGACGAGATCTTTGTTTCGGCACAGACGAACGCGTTTTGGATTCACTAACAATGAGTTGATTTCAAAAGTCAGTTGTTCCGTTCCGAGCCATCCTTGTTTTACTGAAAGAGCCAAAGTGTCAAAAAATGTTCTTGCCAGAACAAGCTCCAGTTCCGTCAATGCTCTTTCATCGATTTCTGCGGATGTCGGTACGCCAAGTAATTCGGCGACAAGTCGATGAGCATCTTCCTGTGAAACGTGCCAAATGGATTGCGACTGTTCGTCAACGATATTGAAAACGCAACAAACGTTGTCCACAGGAACATCCTTAACGGCTGCCTCCAGCGACTGCGTGCGGAAATCGTTGGTTGTCAGACTGACTTCCGAGTTGGCAATCTCGCTCCAGTTGTCGGAAAACGTTTGGGACGCCTTGGAGATCCAAGTGCGAAACGCGCTTGCTGAATCGTCGGCGCCACCGGCCTTGCGAAAGTCGTATGCAACGTATTCTGGTTCGCTCATTGGATCTTAAAGTCGCTAAACAGAATGTCTTCAATTCGTTCGATGCCGTCTGTAAAAAGCATCTCATTGAATTTCCCATGGATCTCACGTCG
This sequence comes from uncultured Pirellulaceae bacterium, assembly GCA_964582025.1. GTDB lineage: Bacteria > Planctomycetota > Planctomycetia > Pirellulales > Pirellulaceae > Mariniblastus. The sequence goes on from CAZORS010000001.1 coordinate 61,013, forward strand.
GAGCAGGTTGTGGCCATACTTGCCCCGGACTTCGTCAAGTGTTTTGTCGCGTAGATGTGCAATCAACCAGTTTTTCAACAAAGCGTTCTTTTCTTCAACCAGCTTGGTAAGCGCTTCCGTCTGCGACTTGGAGACTTGAAGCGAGAGTGTGCAGTTGACGTATCGTGAAGCCCGCGGATCATTCAGATTGGCGACGACTTCATCGAATTCAATGAACGCCTTTTCGTCGACAGGCTCCGGGAAGTCCATCAGCTTCACGCCGACGACGCCCGGATTCTGGACATCGCTGTCGTCGTCTGGTGTGCTGCCCGATAACATTGGTGCGGCAAACCCTGCTCCGGCTCCCAGAGCAAAGATGACACCCCACATGATGAGCTTGCCCATCAAGCCAGGCTTCTTCTCAGATGTTTCAGCGCTTTCGGTTTCTTCAGCCATTGTATTGACGCACTTTGTTTGAACACGTTGACGAATGACTCGTCACGATGCGGACTGGATGAACGAGCAAGCAATACCTATTCGGTTGTTCGGCGCAATGCAACTGCAACCCTACAACGACGCTAGTTCGCCTGACACTAATTATTGTTAGAGTCGTAAAGGGCTATCGGCGATGCATCGAGATCACTTGAGATCAGCGTTTGGAAAATAGTTGCCACCACAGCGCACTTCTTTCCCGTTTTGATCGCTACCACTTTTGATGTTTCGCAACTTTAAAAATCGCCGACGCGATCATTCACGTAGGTAACGATCGTTGTGCGAAGTTTCGTTACCTGTTGGCATACGTTTTGCGACTGGTATTCGGTTCGGCCTGAACACTCGCAATTCCTAGGGCCATTTGCTAAACGTCGATCTCGTTATGGTCAGGATAAAACGAAATGATTCGTGGTTTGTACAACGGTGCGGCTGCTTTGGATGTCATCGCCAAGCAGCAGGAATTTATTTCCTCCAACCTCGCGAACCTAAATACGAGTGGCCATCGGATGGCGCAGCTCGTCGTCACTCAGAGGGAGAACCCGCAGCCAGACAGCATCTTCAATGAGCAGGGTCCGGAAGTTTTGGAAGTCCACACAAGCTTTGAAAATGGACGGCTTCATCAAACAGGTCGGCCACTCGATGCGAGTCTCGTTGGCGACGGATTCTTTTCTTTTGAAAGTCCAACCGGGACTGTCTATTCGCGTAGCGGACAGTTTTATCGCAACGGCGAGTCTGGCACGTTGGTGAATTCGGAGGGACTGGCGGTGCTTGGCGAGGGCGGTCCGATCACGATTCCGGAAGATGTTGGCGATCGTGAAATCGTGATCAATGGTGACGGAACCATCACAGGCGACGGGCAGGAGTTTGGGAAGCTCGCCGTTGTCGCATTCACCGACAATCAATCACTCATACGCGTAAGTCAGTCAATCTTCAAAGCCGGGGAAGATTCTGTCCCGACCGATTCTGAAGCCGTGGTCACACAATTCAACCAAGAGTATTCCAACGGCAATCCAGTCTCGCAAATGATCTCAATGATTATCGGCACGAGGCACTACGAAGCCGTCCAGAAGGCATCGAAGACGATTTCCGATTCACTGCGAGAACACATTCGGGCTTAATCACCGAACCAACCGTTAAGGACCCCATCAAGATGCTAAAAGCGTTCTACTCAAGTGCGACCGGTATGCGAGCGCAAGAGTTGTTGATCGATAACACGGCCAACAATCTTGCCAACGTGAATACAACCGGCTTTAAAAAGAAGCACATCAACTTCGCAGATTTAATCTACGACACAGACGCCGCGCCGGGTGCTGCGGGAGCTGCTGGTCTAGTTAAACCGATCGGACTGCAAATTGGCAGTGGTGTTAGAGCTGTCGGCACGACCAGCGTGTTCTCTCAGGGAACGCCGACCGAAACGGGCATCGCGACGCACATGTCAATCGAAGGTGAAGGATTCTTTTCGGTCACACGGGGCGACACGATTGCCTATACCAGAGACGGATCGTTCACCACCGACGCTCAAGGCCAACTGGTGACGGGCGATGGATACTTGATTGATCCTGCGATCACGATTCCAGCTGAGGCAACCAATCTCAGTATCTCGGTTGATGGAGTCGTGTCGTATCAGCTAGATGGCGTGTCCACGACGGGGCAGTCAATTCAGCTTGTCCGGTTTGCAAACCCTGCAGGGTTGCAAAACCTTGGCGGGAATCTTTTCTCTGAAACGGAAGCATCAGGCACCCCGACGTTGGGCCAGCCGGGCCTCGATGGGCTGGGAGGCATCCGAAATAATTTCTTAGAAGGTGCCAACGTCGAAGTCGTTTCGGAACTGGTGTCGCTGATCACCGCGCAGCGAGCGTACGAGATTAATTCTCGAGCCATTCGAGCTGGCGATGAGATGTTATCAACCGCAAGCGACTTGGTGAGATAAGCATGAACTATGTATTACCTGCCTCCATTGTGATGGCGATTTTCAATTTGCTCACTTGTTGTCATTCGCTTCAGGCTACCGATGCGATTCAAGTTGAGTTGCGTGCCGCAGAAGTCACCGTTGCGGAATCGGAATTGACGATTGGGGATGTTTGTCAAATTCGTGGAGGTACTGCTCAGGCTCGAACTCAGATCGCATCATTAGATTTAGATGAATTGCTGCCCGGAAAACCAACAACTGTCTCGAAGCAACAAGTTGCAGTTCGAATTGCGTTGGCGGGTATTTCGCGAAAGTCCTTCGAGTTGTCCGGTCCAAATTCAATCGATATCCGCTTGATTGAAAACGAGCAGCTTCAACAAAGGATCGAATCAAAGATTGCAGCAGAACTTAGTTTGCAATTTGGAATACCTCAATCAGATGTGCGGGTTCGACTGCTTGATACTGCAGCGTTGAAGCGTCTGCGAAAATCCGTCGACACGACAAGCTTCAAGACGATGGCCTATTTCCCGACGCAACTGCCGCTGGGAGATCGACACATCCAGTTGGAGTTTTCCGATTCAAGCGGAAACCAGATGACTGAGAAAATGCACGTTCAGATTGTTGTGTTACATGATGTATTGGTCACGTCGGGCGTCGTGTCCAAGGGCACCGTCATCACAGCGGAACACGTGCAACAGATCAAACGTCCGTTGCTGAACAGCAAAGTCGATCCAGCCACCATTGATTGCTTGGGTTGTACGGTCAGTCGTGATATTGCTCCACATGAAATCGTGACGTTGCGACACATCAGCCGGAAACCAACTAGGAAACAAATCGTCGTCAAGCGAAATGACCTTGTTGACATCCTGTTGGTTCAAGGGCCACTCAGGTTACGGTTAAAGAATGCAAAAGTAATGACCAACGGCGGCAAGGGCGACGTGGTGAGAGTGCTCAACACGAATAGCAACAAAGAGATTAACGCGGTGGTTCAAGATCGAACAACCGTTTTGGTGAAGAACTAGAGAAATGTCGAACATGAAACAATCGAAATACATCAACCTTTTGCTGATGTGCGGATCAATGCTATGTGCTTGGACGGTCAGTTCAGATGTCGGACAAGCGCAAAGCTTGTTTGAACGAAGATCACCGAATCAGATTGATCAATATCGAAACTATGCCGCGCGGCAACGAGGCGATTTGCTTTCAGTCGTCATCAGTGAAAGTACCGACGTCGAAAATCGAGACGAACGATCGTTGGACAAATCGGGCGCCTCAAACGTCACCGGCGGACTGAGCTATGCAATCGGTGGCGGACTTGGTGGAGCGATTGGCGATGGTGCGCTGAACCAAACGAGCTCAAGTAGCCGAGGCTTTACCGGTGATACGGAGTTTCGCAGTGAACGACAATTCCTTGACCGGTTTACGGTGACCGTTATCGACGTTCAACCAAACGGCAACCTAATCATTTCTGGAAAGCGAAACATTTCGGTTCAGGGTGACTCGCGGACATTGCAGTTGACTGGCGTTGTTCGTCAAGTCGACTTGCTTCCTGATAACTCGATTCCTTCGAGATTAGTCGCCAGTCTTGACATTCGACTGACTGGAAAAGGGCCAGAACAGAAGTTTAACAAGCAGGGCTCTTTCAGCAAAAGGATCAATCGGCTTTGGCCTTTTTGATTTAGGTAGAAACAGAACTGAACTCAACAGTTTGCGAATCGTGAAAAAGTCTTACAACCTATTGATATTAATTTCTATCTGCATTTGCAGTCCTGCATGGGCGTGCGCGCAAGTGCAGCAAGTTGCTGCGCCAGTTCCCAATGTAAGGACGGCGGTTGCAAGATCGGCTCTCGATCCTTCGGTGCGAATCAAAGACATCACTTTCGTTGACGGCGATCGCAACAATCATGTCTCCGGTGACGGCCTGGTGTTTGGCTTGAGTGGTACTGGTGGCCAGTCCGAACAAACGCGTTCGATGGCCAGCAGCTATTTTTTGCGCAAAGGCATTCGCGTCAATCAAGCGGAAACGACGAACATTTCAGCAGTGCTCGTTTCGGGTAAGATTCCACCTTACGCTCGCAAAGGCGAAACGATCCTCGTCAACGTTTCTGTGGCAGACGACGCGGCTAGTTTGCGTGGCGGCACGTTGCACCAAGCTGTTCTGCGGGGAATTGATGACGAGATTTATGCGATCGCCCAAGGTCCAATTGTTGGTGGAGGAGTTTCCGCCGGCGGGGCAGGGGCCTCTGTCACAAAGAATCATCCTACCGTTGGCGTTTGTGAAGCGATTGTTGAACGCGAGATATGCTCTGAGCAATTGTTAAACAACGGACGCCTGCGATTGGTCTTGCGAAACAAAGAATACTCAACGGTGACTCAGATCACTAACGCCCTCAATTTAGTTTTCCCGAATTCAACAACTGCCTTGGATTCTGGAACGGTGGAAATCATCGTGCCACGGAGTTTTCAACGAACGCTGCCAGCCTTCATTTCTATGGTTGGCGATCTTCGTATTCAGCCCGACCAACGAGCACGTGTGGTTATCAATCAAAAGACCGGCACGATCGTGATGGGGAAGCACGTGAAAATCTCTCGCATCCTTCTGGCGAGCGAGAACATCATCATTTCGACTGCCGAAAACCCCATCGCATCGCAGCCTGCACCTTTCAGCAATGGTGAAACGGTTGTTCTACCGCGGACCTCCGTCAACGTATTTGAATCTGGAGGCACGTACAACGTTTGGCAAGAAGGACTAACGGTCGGAGACTTGGCTCATGCGCTCAATACGCTGGCCGTTTCACCAATCTCGATGATCAACATATTTACGACGCTTCGAAATCAAGGCGCATTGCAAGCAGAACTTGTTATTGAATAGGACTTTCGTATGACTGAAATTGGAAACTCGCCAAACCTAATTGGTGGCGGCATTGAGAACTACGCATCGTCGTTGAAGTCTGCATCGGGTGATGCCAACGATATGAAGTCACGTCTCGAATCGATTGGGAAAGAATTCGAAGGAGTCTTCCTATCGCTGATGCTCAAAGAGATGCGGAATACGCTCGACGAAGGTGGCTTTTTCGGCGAAGAAACAAGTGACACTTACGGCGGAATGTTTGACATGTTCGTCGGTCAAGACTTGGCTGAATCGAGTCCACTGGGGATTTCTGAGATGCTGACAAGTGGTTTTTCGAATTTTCAAGCAAGTGCAACTAGCTCAATTCAGAATGCGGCCAAACTAGCCAATGTTGCAGCGGCTTACAGCGATAACACAACGGGTAGCGCATCGGATGATGTAGCCGACGCTGCTCCCATTTCACTTACCCTTTGATCGAACATCAGGAGTGCCACAATGGAAAATACCAAAGCCGTCGACGGTTTGGCGTTGACGAAGTTGATCGTGCTCGTTGAGCGTCATCTGCAATTCGAATTGCGATTGCTTGAGCAACTTGATGAGCTCAACCAAATGTTGAAAGTGACCCTTGAAGCGGCGGGCTCTCGAGGCTTGACCGCTGAACAGACGACGCAGCTCAACCTTACCGCTGACAATCTTTCGAAGCAGTCAGACGACCTTCGCGGCAAGCGTCAAGCAACGTTGGCGGCAATCAATGCAAACCGAAATGCCAGTCAGCCACGACAGTCGATTCGCCAGTTTATTCAGACGTTGGATAAAGCAAGTGGATCACGTCTTGAAACGTTGCGTGGTTCCATTTTGGATCGATTGGTAGAGGTTCATGCAACGCTGCTTGGTAACCAAGCGGTGATGTTTTATTCGTACGATTTCTATCGCAAGATGGTCGCTGGTTTGCTCAAAAGCGACTCGGACGAAACTCAGTATTCACTCACCGGGCAATCCGCGGGTGTGAAACCCGGCAATCTTTTTCGGAAGGCGGTTTGAGATGACTAACTTTGCAATCGGCCTGTCTGGGCTACGTTCTAGCCAGTACGCGATGGAGGTGATTTCTAACAACATCGCCAACGCGGACAGCGAAGGATATCATCGCCGCTCCGTTCACCTTGAAGAAACGCTGCCGGGACAATTCGGCGGATTCCAATTTGGAACGGGCGTATCGATCAATTACATCGAACGAGTTCGTGATTCGGTCACTGAGTCATCATTGACTTTTGCGATTTCAGATGTCAGCCGCGTTGACCAAACTCTGGATGTCGAAACGCAACTCGAATCGCTGTTTCACGCTGGCGAAGGCTCAATGATTGAGCGAGTGGATGCTTTCTTTGCCGAGCTGACGAAACTGACATCGACTCCCGGCGAACCGACTCAGCGTAACGCGGTTTTGGAACAGGCTGATCAGTTGTCACAACTGTTTCACCAAATTTCAGGGCAAATGACAAACCTTCGATCCTCGATTCGATATCAAGTCGAACAAGAGATCGACACGCTCAATGGGAAAATGCAAACGCTGACGGACTTGAACGTTCAAATCAGTTCGCAAACGGTTACTGCGAACCATGAGCTTGACCAGCTTGATCAGTTGATCAACGAGATTGCGACGATCGTCGACGTTGCCCGCAATGAGCGCGTCTCCACTGGAGCCACATTGGCGTTTGGAGGTTCGGTGATTCAGCAGGGCTTCAATCCGAGTCTCTTTCATTCGTTCACGACAGAAGAAGGTGATTTGGCGGTTGCGGTCGGCGATTCGGAAAAAGCATTGGATTTTGAAGGCGGTCGTATGCCGGCATTGCTCGATGCCTACAACAATATTATTCCCGAGTTCGAAGCGAAATTGAACGAGCTTGCGAGTGGTCTGATTCAACAGATGGACCAGATTCACGCGGTTGGCGTGGGACCAAGCGGATCGTTTAATTTGCTTGAAGGAAATCGCCCTGTCGAAGATCCTACGGTTCCGCTGGCTGAAGCAGGAGCAGCGTTTCCGATCGAAGCTGGCGATCTCTACATCTCAATTATTGATGCCGACGGGAATCGTCGCACAGAAACTGTTTCGATCGATCCCGAAACGGACTCTCTCGAAGATATCGCAGCAACGATATCTGGCTTTTCCAACATCAATGCTTCAGTCAACGCCCAGACGAACGGTTTGCAAATCGTGACAACACCCGGTTATCAGTTCGACTTCACCGGTAACTTGGAAACGACTCCAAACCTCGACACCTATGCGGGATCATCAGTTCCGACGTTCTCCGGTTCGTATACAGGCGACGTTAGCCAGTCATTGTCATATCAAATCTCTGGAACTGGAGAGGTGGGTGTTTCTTCTGACCTATTGGTCAATGTGTTCAACGAAGACGGAGCTCAAATCGCGAGGTTAGACATCGGGGAAGACTACGAAGCTGGAACGGACCTCGAAATTTTTGATGGCGTCAGCATTTCGTTCCCGCCTGGCAGCGTTGTCGATGGCGACAGTTTCGAATCGGAACTCGTCGACAATCCTGATGAAACAGGGATCCTCTCAGCGTTGGGAATGAACAGCTTTTTCGAAGGCGAGGACGCTTCCACGATCGCAGTCAACGCGAAGATCCTCGCTGACAAAGGCACGTTTGCGTCGGGAGTCTCATCGGATTTGGCCGACACAACAAATTTGCTTCTGATGATTGACTTGCAACAAACCCGCGGCATGGCGAACAATTCGCTTTCGTTCGGAGAGTACCTCAACGAAGTCACGACGACGATTGGAATTCGCGTCAGCAACAACACTCAACTTAGTTCTAGCCTCAATGGCCTTCAGACTAAGTACGAACAGGAACGAGACTCCGTTTCGGGCGTCGATCTGAATGAAGAGCTGGTTTATATGCAGCAATTTCAAAAGCAACATGAAGCTTCGATTCGGGTGATTCAAACTGCTGAAGCAATGTTCGATCAACTGTTTCAGATTTTGCAGTAGTTTCTATTTGCTTGAAGCAACTGTACGCAGCTGCTTCCGTTTCGCAAGCTGTATTTCTCCAAGAGTCGCAATATGCACTATCGAGTAACTTCATCCGCTATCGGATCGCGTGCCATCCAATTTCAGGCGCAGCACAACGCTGCCATTTTGAAATATTCAGAACAGATCTCTTCCGGCGTGAAGCTTCAGAGACCGTCTGACGATCCAATCGCGTTCCGCCAAGCGACCAGTCTTGCGTCGCGTCTAACCGAATTGACGGCCGACATGCAATCTCTCAGCAATGCGAAAGCGGTGCTCAGTACTAGCGTCGTGCAAATGCAAGAGTTCGGCGAAATAATGACTCGGGCGAGGTCAATTGCACAGCAGGGAATTCAAGCCCTCGACGACGGAGAACGAGAAGCATTGGCGCTTGAAGCGGATGGCTTGTTGACACAACTTAAGGACATGACGAAAGCGACCTTCGACAGTGCGTTCATATTTGGCGGCACCAAATCGGATCGAACTCCGTTTGAGTTTGCCGAACCGGTTTCCGCAGGCCGATCCCTGTCAGTGACCTACAACGGCGCCAGCGAAAACAGCCAAGCTTATGTTGGAGAGGCCGTCACGGTTGACACGTATTACGCCGGCACAGCAATTTTCTCGATCAACAACCGTAGCGACACCATTGTGTTTGGCAACACAGGTATCAAGTCTGGGCCAGGGACCGACACGTTGCGCGCTAAGACGGATCTACAAATTACACATGACACGACAGAGTACTTAGGGGCGTCAGGATTGCTTCCGGGAACGGACTCTGAATCGCTTGATTCGATCATCGGCGATGTAGGCACGCACTCGGTTACAATCGTCGATACGTCTGGCGATGGATCAGCGGGCACGATCTCACTCAACGGAGGTCCGGAGGTTGCATTTGCTAATACCGACACCAACCTATTGGTCACCAGCGAGACGGGAGAAAAGGTCTACATCGATGCGTCCGCAATCACGGCGGGCTTTAATGGATCGGTTGATATTCGTGCGACAGGCAGCTTAAGTGTCGACGGTGGAGTCAGTAAAACAGCGATCGACTTTTCGACGGCTCAATCCGTTTCGGACGCAGCTACCGGAAGGTTTGCAGTTCTTGACACGACCGATGTAATGGGCGTCGGAACGAATCAGCTAGAGTTTCCAGGGACTTCCGATGCGTTTCAGATGCTGTATGAAATTGCTTCAGATCTTCGAAACGAACGTGGGCTTAGTGGCGCCGACGTTTCCAGTTCACTAGATCGCCGCGTCGGAGAACTAAGCGCGATGAGCGACCACGCGTTTTCGGTTCTGGGAGAACAATCAACATCGTTGGCGACGTTGGAAAGATTGAACTTTCGCCTTGAAGATTTAGAACTCTCAGTCACTACACAGCTTAGTGATGTTCAATCAACCGACATCGCGGAGTCGGTGTTACAACTGCAGAATTCACAATCTCTACTGCAGTACACTTACGCGGTGACGGCCCAGATCTCGCAGTTGGGATTGCTCGATTTCTTGCGGTAACGTTTCTTGCGTTCAGAAACGGTCGATCAATCCGTCTCAGACATCACAAAAGAGATCACGGGTCGCTTGGCGTCGCTGAACAGCCACGGCTTGACGGTGTATCGGATCTTCGATTTCATCGCTGGCTTGATCCAGAAAAGTGATTCCATTTCCGTTCTGACTTCGAGGCTCTTCGAGAGTTTCCTTTTTACTTCGCTCTTACTTGGCATCGAGGCCCAAATGATGATTTCTAATTGCGAGCCGTCTCTGCGAAGCTTGGGAATCAAGTCGGCTGCAATTTGAGTCGCGTGCTCGCTCATTTTTCCAGTTTTCCTTTCAAACGGCTGAAAGGAGTCAGTGACAACTTGATTGATGACTGGCTGCTTCGTGTCCAACCCAAAGGACTCTTCAATGGTTTGAAGAAACTTTTGAAATTCTTCCTTCTCGCGATTGATGACGCGTTCTTTCTCTTCAGAATCATCTGGGCCGACTGTGCCATCTGGTTCATTCTTGCTTAGATTCTTAGCGAGACCATAGATGGGGGCTTGATGCGTTTGCTGGATCATGTCTGCCGAGCGATTGCCTGGCTTTCCGCCGGGTGTGCCTGATTTAGAAAACGCATTAACAAATGAACCGGTGCCGGCATGCATGTTGGCTCCCGTTTGTTCCGTCGCTAACGAATTTAGCACGATGAAAAAGGCAAGCAATGCTGTCATCGTGTCGCCGAACGAAACGAGATACGCTTTGCTTGGTCCAGCATCGATTGGTTTTTGTTTTCTAGCCATTGTTATCGCTCGAACCTTTCAATATCAAACGAAACAAAATCAGTTTCCAGACTTTCAGTCCATCCAATGCCGACCTGACCAGGGCGAACACCTTGCACGTCATAAAGGTGCAACAGAAATCCAGCCGCGCGTTCGCTGTCGTTCTGACTTGAGAATTGCATCGTGCAGTGGACAGGCAGTGAACGAAGTTGTTGTGCCAACAAAGAAGCCAGTGCGATTCCGCGAGGTTTCATACTTCCATTTTCGTTTATCAATTTCCTGAAATCCAACTTGAAAGAGTTGGTCGTCATCACGTCCTTTTCGGCTTCTTCATCCGTGACCGTCTCAAGTCCTCGCCCGTTCGGTTTACCTGATTGCGTCATCGGAGGAATCTCGGCTCCGTTTAGCGCGATTCTCGCTGCTCGAGGGCGAACTCTCTCCGACCAAGATTTGTTGTCCATTCGATCATGAACGTGTCCAACAATTCCTGTTGCGCCAGAACTTCCGAAAGCGCTCGTTTGAACTTTGTCGAATCTTTCCGGCTCAGTCGTCGAGAAAGTCAAAAGCAAAATGAAGAACGTCATCAGTAATGTGATCACGTCGCTGTAAGTCATGAACCACGCAGGGATATCTTCCGCAGGTGGTTCAGGAGGCTTTTCCTTAGCCATTATCCCGCCTCACCGCCAGCACCAGCTCGATTTTTAGGTGCGAGGAAAGTCGACAATTGCTCTTGGATCGCACGAGGCGTAGCACCAGCGCCGATCGCGGCAATGCCAGCGATGATTAGCTCTCGAACCGCAGTCTCTTCCTTGGCTCGTGCCTCAAGCTTACCTGCCAGCGGAATGCAAACCACGTTGGCAACAATGGCCCCGTAAAGTGTGGTCAACAATGCGACCGCCATACCGCCACCGATTTTGCTTGGATCATCAAGCGACTGAAGCATTTGAACCAAGCCAATCAACGTTCCGATCATTCCGAAAGCTGGAGCTGCGGCACCTGTGGCATCGACAAATTTCTTGCCCATCGCATGACGATCATCTATGCATGATAGCTCAGTCTCCAACGATTCTCTGAGCTCATCAACGGCAGTTCCGCCGATTAATGATTCGATGCCCCGTTTCATGAAGTCGTCTTCGATGTCATCAGACTTTTGCTCCAAAGCCAGCAGACCTTCTTTTCGAGCCAACTGAGCCAACTCTTTGAATTCGCCGATCAATGTTTTCGGGTCTGGAATCTTAAGCAGGAAACACTTCATGATCACGCCGAACGCACCCAGTACGTTTTTCAATGGAAAGTTAATCAATGAAGCGGCGATTGAACCACCAAAAACAATCATCATCGAGGGAACATCAATGAATGGTGTCAGCCCTCCTCCACCCATCGCAATCGATGCGAGAATGAGGCCGAATCCCATAATAAGGCCGATGATTGTTGCGATGTCCATTTGTGTCTATTGGTTTGAGTTTGAAGTCGAAACGTTGAAATCAACGGCTTGAAATTTCTCCTTCAACGAAGCGCTAAAGAACAACTGAAGCATCCAAAAGTAGGTTTCAAATCGGCAACTCGATCTGGTTTTCTCTTCGTGACTTAGTCAAACAGCCTTGGAAAGGGGAAACCCGCTCCCTGATTTCTCGGGCAATTTCGATATACCAGTCGCAAACGGTTCGTTCTGGTAAACCGTACTCAAGAGGCCCGATGGCACTTCCGATAAAACTGGCATGACTGGTCTACCTTCACAATTTTACCTAATCGGAAACGCGTTAAGCAGCGCGGAACAGAACCATCGCGTCGTCAGCCAAAACATCGCGAACGTGAACACGCCTGATTATCAGACGCGTGAACTTTCGTTTGAAGAGTATGAGAAACGCGTCAAAAGCGGTGAAACGAATGCGGGGTTCATCGCTGATCTTCCGGTCGAATTCACTGAAGGGTTGGTGCAACGCGAGGACGGCAACAACGTTGATATCGATCAACAACTTGCCGGAATGAAAAAGAACTCGTTGATGTTCCAGACTTATTCGCAACTATTGGCTGCGAAAATGGCGACCATCCGCAAAGCAATTTCGGGATGATTGAAATCGATTGACCAGCAGTCAAAGAAAGCCATTTCAAAAGTAAGAACCTCAAAGCTCTGGATCGACAATGCCTGGACTATTTTCAGCGATGAATATCAGCGCGTCTGGTCTAACTGCCGAACGCCTGCGGATGGAAACAACTGCTAACAACATCGCCAACGCCAATACGACGCGAACTGAAAACGGTGATCCATATCGCAAGAAGGCAGTCGTGTTTTCAAGCGAACTAGAAAAGTCAGGGCGTTACGCGTTGGCTAGTGATTTAACCGGCGTCGAGGTTGTCGGCATAGAATCTGACCAAAGTGAGTTTCCGGTCGTCTACAACCCTGGGCACCCACATGCTGATGAAGATGGCATGTTGCGAATGTCTAACGTGCAGATCCCAATGGAGATGGTTGATTTGATCTCCTCGAGTCGTTCCTACGAAGCCAACTTAAAATCCATGACAATGTTTAAGGAGATGGTCGAGCAATCGCTAACTCTGCTTCGAGGAGGTAGCTAGTGAATCCGATCCTTCCAATCTCTGGCTTTGGGCAAAGCAGTCCAATTCAGCCTACTGGCGTTACGGCGTCTCCCACTGAAAACGCGAAGCCTTCAGGCAAAACAAGTGTGTTTGAAGGTCTTCTGGAGAGCACTAACCTCGACCAGAAAAACTCCGACCAAGCCATCAAAGACTTGGTTGAAGGAAAGACGGATAGTGTTCAGGAGGTCGTGATGGCGGTCGCCAAAGCAGAAATGTCCTTCCAGCTATTCATGGAAATTCGAAACCACTTGATTGATTCTTACAACGAACTAATGCGAATGCAGTTCTAGTTCTGACCATTAGTCCGACAACCCGCAACCAATAGACTGCGACACGATAATAGAGTGAACACGTTCAAGACATTTGTTGATTCGTCCATTGAGATCTGGAACGACACTGCGCCGGCAGCTCGTGTCGGCATCGCCTTGCTCTTGATGATTTGTATTACTGCGATTGTCGGAGTCGGCTATTGGTCGTCGCAGCCCACCTACGTTACGTTAGTCAGCGACATCGATCATCAGAAAATGGATCGTGTGATCGACGCGTTGGACAAGGCCAATATCAGCTACGACCTCTCTGGAGCAGGCGGAAATCTCCGCGTTTCGAAAAGTGATTTTTCAAAAGCTCGAATGTTGGCTCGTGGTGCAGGAGTCGCCGAAAGTGAAACGTCTGGTGGCTTCGGAATGACGGGAGCCTTTGGCAGCCCATCAGACCGACGTCGAACCGCATTGCTGAAGCAGCAGAAACGTTTGGCCGACACCATCCGGAAACTAAATGTCGTCGAACACGCTGACGTTCATCTGAACGTCCCGGACAAAGGTCCTTTCGAGAGAAAAACGTCGCTTCCAACGGCCAGTGTTTTGCTCACGCTTTCACCAGATGCCCAATTAAACGAACAACAAGCGTCTTCGATCGCTTCTCTTGTGGCGTTTGCGGTTGCTGATCTCGAACCTGAAGCCGTTCAGATTACTGACAAAGAAGGTCGCAACTACACGGTTTCCGATCAGGGAATGCAGTACATCAACAGCCAAATCGAGTACACCACTGAAGTCGAAAGGAAATTCGCTCGCAAAGCAGAAACGCAACTGGTTCAGTTTTTGGGTCACGGAAACGCGAGCGTTCAAGTCAGCTTAGATCTTACGTTTACAAACGGTTCGAAGAAAATCACAAAGTACGACGGCGAAGGCAAGGTTCCCAACGAAGAAGATTTGAATTCTGAAACGACTACCAATACGAGACCGGGAGGTGCAGCTGGCGTTGATGCCAATCTCGCTCGCGGTCGCGACGACAATAAGTTGACCGAAAGCAAGCTAGAGAACATCAAGACGAGCTACCTCGTTCCGAAAACCGAAGAGACGGAATCCAATACGACGCCGACCAAAAACTTCATGACTGTTAGCGTGCTGGTCAACTCAAACGCTGAAGCACTCCTTCAAGAAGACGGAAGTTTGCTGCCTGGAATTAAAGAGCGAGTTGAAGCGATTGTTGAAAATGCGGTTGGCTATCAGGAAACCAAAGACACGATCTCGGTCGAGTTGTTTCCGTTTCCAGCCGACGACACTCTTGAATCAGAGTACGTGCCTCCATACGACTGGACTCAATGGAGTGAGCTTGTTCGCAATGCCTCATTGGCCATTGGTGCGATTGTCGCACTGTTGATTGGATTCATGGTGCTGCGAAAGGTTGCTCCTGCCCCCACAACAAATGAAACCGTTGTGCGTTTGGACGACAGTCGTAGTGAAACGATTGATCAACTGACCTCTCTGCTGCGAGACAACCCCGAGCTGTTTTCTCAGATCGTGCAGAGTTGGGCCGGCGCGACTGCACCGGCGGAAGATCAAAATGAAAAACGGGTAGCGTGATCATGAATCCGTTACCACAATCCGAGATGTTGGCAGTGCTCCTGAACCTTATGGGCGAAGACGCTGCTTCGAAAGCGCTTGAAGGAATTCCCGCGGCTGATTCTCAGCAAGTTAAGGCAACTTTAGAAGAACTGAAGACGCATCCGCCGACACAGGATGAAGTTGAGTTCGTTGTTGACGATTTCGTGAAGTACTTTCGTTTCGCGATGAAAACTGTCGACCAAAAGTTAGCTGAAGAAGAGGCCGAAAATCCGACCGAGGGAGCCGAACAAGCAGCAGCTCCAAAAATTCTCCAAATCGCAGAAGAGGACTTCGAGGTTGAACTTGAGCCAGTCAAAAAGTTCTCGACTCCGGTTTTGTCTGGCGAACACTTACAAGATTTGAATCGACTGCATCCGTACCAAGTCGCATATGCGATTCGCGATGAAAACGCGTTTATGATTGCTACGGTGATTCGAAATTTGGCCACCGAACATGCAGCTAAGACGTTGGAGTTTTTACCTGACTCACTTCGCCCGGGAGTGTTTCTGCAACTGTCTCAGCCGAGCAATATCTCGGATGTTATGCTTGAAAAAATTCTCGGAGCGACTGTTCAGGTTGCCATTCAAGTTGAAAAACGCGAAGAAGTTGTCGACACGGTTGAGCAAATGGTTGGCTTGATTCGATCGGTTCCCAAAGCCATCCGTGGCCCGATGATGGAAGAGCTGCAGAAGACAGACAAAGAGTTGGGCGAACAGGTTGCCGCTCAAATGTATCGCTTCGAAGATATAGAAAACTTGAGCAACAATGATCTGCAGAAGGTCCTCGGGCAAACCAAAACAGATTCACTGGTCTTGGCAGTTCAGGGTGTTGAGCAAGAGTTGATTGACAAGATTCTTGGCAATATGTCAAAGCGAGCCAGAGAATCGTTCATGGAAGAGATGAGTTTCAAATCAAATGTACAGCAAGATGAGATCGACGTTGGGCGAGCAGAAGTAGTTCGCGTGCTCGTCGAGCTTGATGAGGCCGGCACCATCTCGTTGGAATAACATGTCAAAGTTTTCAGTACAACTTGATTCTCCGATGCAGAATGTGCGGGTCGCAAAAGCAGACTGTCGCGTCATCCTGTCTAGCGAATCTGCCAGTCAAACGGAACCCAAAGCCGACGCTCGCCAGGATACTGCCGCGGTCATTGCGGCAACATCGCAGGCAATTGAAGCTGCCTTGAAGGACGTGATGACCAAACTTTCAATGCAAAGTCAAACGCTTCAGTCCACGGCAGCCAACTATGCGGTTGAGATCGTGCGTGTGTTTCTTAATTCAACGGATGAAATCATCGAGCAGCGTCTGCGTGAAAATGTCACGCGGGTTTTGGATCAACCCGACGCGTATTCCGAAGCGACTTTGTTTGTGCATTCGGACTGCCATGACGCAATCCAACAATGGCTTCTCGACAGCGGATCATTCGAATCGATTGAATGCGAAGTGAAAGTAACGGTGGACGATCAGTTGAGTCCCGGTGACTGCCGCGTGAATTTTGGCAATTCAGGACGGCTGGCGTCCTTTGAGGAGCAGCTAAAACTTGTCAGTGCCAGACTGAAGCAGACCGTTCGTGATCAGTTGGAGAGCCCAGCATGATCAAACTCCTTCCGAGCGAAATGTATCAAAATGTCGGTCGCTTACGCAGCGCACAGGGCACCATCAACGCATCCTTGCAAGCTTCGATTGGTGAATTGGTGACGATCAAGACTCAAGATGGTCAATCGCTCGACGCGGAAGTCATCGGCTTTAGCCACGATGAAATTCAACTCATGACGTTCGAACCCGACAACGGTGTGCAGCGAGATGATTGGGTCATCGGTCTCAATCGAAAGATGCAAATCCCAGTCGGCTATTCGATGTTGGGCCGGATCATCAACGCCGTCGCCGCGCCGATAGACGGCATGGGCGAATTGGAAATTGAAGACCTTGTCGATTTAAAATTTGATACTCCTAACCCGATGGATCGAACAAACATTGAGCTACCGTTCGTGACGGGTGTCCGAGCGATTGACGGTCTCAATACGATGGGTCGCGGTCAACGTGTTGGCCTGTTCGCTGGAAGCGGTGTCGGGAAAAGCACCTTGTTGGGCGACATTGCTCGCAACGCCGAATCCGATGTTAACGTTGTCGCATTGATCGGAGAGCGTGGTCGCGAAGTCAGGCCGTTCATCGAACAAGCACTCGGCCCCGAAGGACTGAAGAAATCAGTCTTAATTGTCTCGACGTCCGATCAATCGCCATTGGCACGAGTTCGTGCCAGTGAAACGGCGGTGGTCATCGCCAATTGGTTTCGCGAACAGGGGAACAACGTTCTGTTGATGCTGGACAGCCTGACGCGTCTTTCAAATGCTCAACGAGAACTTGGATTGCTGCTCGGAGAACCGCCAACCTCGCGCGGTTACACTCCCAGCGTATTTCAAAAGATGGCCGTACTGTTGGAGCAATTGGGGACCTCGGGAAACGGATCAATCACTGGAATATTGACCGTGTTGGTCGATGGTGACGACATGAACGAACCGATCGCAGACGCGGCGCGTTCGATTCTCGACGGTCACATTGTGCTGGATAGAAAACTGGCTCACAAAGGACATTTTCCAGCTATCGACATCCTCGCCAGTGCCAGTCGATTGTTCACCGAAGTCGCCGCTGCGGAACACCAAACCGATGCCGTTTCCCTGCGGAAGATCGTAGCGACCTATCGCGAGGTGGAAGACTTAATTCAGATCGGCGCCTACAAAAAAGGTGCCATTCCGGCCACCGACGCTGCGATTGCGACATTGCCGACGGTCAATCAATTTCTGCAACAAGCCGTTGGCCACCCGACTTCTCTCGACGAAACGACTCGTCACCTTCGAGAAATCGCAAAAGCGTTTACCCTCGCCATGCCAAAATTGAGCGGAGGCAACGATGGATAAGACCAAAAAGAAACGTCTGCAACGTATCGAAAGAATCGACCAAAAACGCCTCGACGCGGCAACAACTGAACTCCGGGAATGCAATCAAATCCTTGAGCAACGCAAGCAACTGCGGTTGTCGATGCGGCAGCGATTGGCTACTTCTTTGCATCAGCTTCACGATAGCCAGTCGGCGGCAATTAATAATCACGCGATTGAGTGGGCCTCTAATTCACAGGCCACACTTACGCAGCTTGATGAGCATATTGAGTCATTAGAAATGAGCCTTGATGAATTGCGGGAACGCGTTCGACAACAAAGCGCTACCGTGAAGGGTTGGCAATTCCTGCTGGAAAAAATTGAAGCCGAAGAGATTGCTTCGTCAGAAAAAGACGCCATCTACCAAGCCGACGATCGCGTCTTGAGCAAACTGGTAACCAAGAATGGGAGTTCGAAATGAAACAAATCGTTGCAGCGGTAATCACTTGCATGATCCTTTTCGGAGCCTCCTATGCCGCTTCGAAATATTACATGGACATCGAGGAAGTCGCAGAAGCTGAAACGGTGACTCCGAAAGAAGAGTCCGTTGATCAGTCGTCTACGCTTCCACCAGACGGCGCAAGCATCAACCAAGTGGAAGCGATGCCAGTAGCGCATCGACCAGAAAAGTCAGTTTCGTTGGAAGCGGTTCTGCAGATGAGCGATTCGATCAAGAAAACGGAAGAGAGGCTCAGAATTCGCGAAATGAAACTCGCCAAAGAAGAACAAAACGTGAAATTGTTGTTCGTTGATTTGGAAACCGAACAAGATCAGCTACAAGCATTCGGCGAAGGCATTGATGCAAAGGTGGAAGCGCTTAGTCGTATGACTGAAGAACTGCGTCAGTTAATCGGATCGCTAGATGAAAAAAAGGCGGAATTGGCGAAGCTGGAAAAAGAAGCTGGAGTTGATGACGAATCGAAACAGCTGGACTTGGAAAACAAAGTTAACGATGTGAAGAGCTGGTTTTCAAACCTCGAAGCGAGACAAGCATCGGACTATCTAAAAGAGTTTGCCAACAACGGTAAGTTAGATTTCGCGGCGTCGCTACTCCACAAGATGCCCGATCGTCAGAAGTCGAAGATTCTCGCAGAGCTCAGCGATCCCGCGTTGGTCGATCAGTTGATTAGTGCTTTAAGGGTGAAGCCGAAAACTCAATAAGAGAGTCAAGCCGAAAACTCCGTTGTGTTCATGGAAGGAAACAGGTCATGGAATTTCTTGATGTCGTGATGATAGGGCAGCAGTTCCTCGAAATCGCTTTGTTGCTGGTGGCGCCAGTGGTCTTGGTGAGCCTCGCAGTTGGACTGGCAATTAGTATTGGTCAAACGGTCACCAGCATTCAGGAACAAACGCTTTCGTTCGCGCCGCGGATCGTCGCCGTAGTTCTATTGATGATTTGGCTGATGCCTTGGTACCTCGAGACGTTAAAGAATTACACGCAAGGAGTGCTGACCGACATGGTTAGCTACGCGAGATGATTACTGAGGTTCAAGTTGTTTCCTTCATCCTCGTGCTCGCGCGAGTATCTGCGTTCATTGCGTTCTTTCCGTTGTTCGCAAAACGTCAGCTTCCCAACACGGTCAAAGTTGGCTTGTCCGGCGGTTTGACGTTTTTTTGGTACGGGATGGTTGAAGCCCAGTTGAGCCAAAATCCTGCGGCCGCAGATCTTGACGTCGTCTCCAGTGTCTTGATGTTGGCGCAGGAAGTTACGATTGGTGTCGTGCTGTCGATCGCATTGGGCTTGTTTTTTATCCCGGCGAAAATTGCGGGATCTTACATTGGCCAAGAACTAGGTTTGTCTCTGGCATCGATTTCAGATCCCGGATCGCAAGACTCTTCGACTTTGATCTCGCGAATCTTTGAAGCGTTTTCAGTTTTAATATTCTTCAGCATCAACATGCATCACTTTCTCATTCTGGTCATCCATCATTCTTTCGATCAAATGCTTGGCAAGATCAACGTTGTACGTTTGCCGACAGAGGATCTGGTTTCCTTGCTAAATCGCGTCGCCGACTTTGGGTTTTTGATTGTGGGGCCGGTTGCGATTCTGTTCATGCTGATCACCCTTGGACTTGCGTACTTGAACAAAGCGGCTCCCACGTTAAATCTGTTTTCCGTTGGAATGTCGATTCGAAGCGGATTCGGCATCTTTTGTTTGCTGCTCTTCTGCCCGGTTATTTTCGGCGCGATCCAGTCTTATTTCCATCGCATGCAAGCCGACATCGAAGAAATATTGACGCTGATTTCTCTTCAGTAAATTATCAGGGCGCAAATCGTTTCCATCCAACGTTCCGTGAATCATGGCTGATCAGGATAGAGATCAAAAAACAGAACAGGCAACGCCGCAGCGTATCAGCAAGGCGTTCGAGGAAGGGCAGATTGGCTATAGTGCGGATCTGGTCGGCGGTGTCATGTTGGCCGTGGGCGCGGCCTATTTCTGGTTTGCCGGTCAATGGATGTTTGAGTCCCTTGGTGACAACATTCGAAATCGCGTCACTTATTTTCAACCAATGATCGACGAACCATTGGCGATCACTGACGCAATTAGCGCTGACGTGTTGAGCACGGGTGCTCTGTGCCTTGGTCTTATTTTGCCGCTGTTCATCGTCGCACTGCTTGGTGGCGCCTTGCAAACGAATTTCAATGTGACGTTCAAAGCGATGACACTGAAATGGGAAAAGCTCAGTATTCCCGCTGGTGTCAAGCGGATCTTCTCCCTGAGCGGACTTGTGCGTGGTGGATTTTCAATTGGAAAAACGGCGATCATTGTAGGGATTTTGTATTACGTGGCTCGGTCGGAGTTCGATGTCATGGAAGTTTTCGCCTTCACATCTTTTCAAAATTTGATGTTTGTGATGTGCAAAATATTGCTTCAAGCTTCGATTGCGATTGCCGCGACGCTTGCCGTTCTAGGAGTCGCCGATCTCGCATTTCAAAAATGGAAGCAGTCGGAAGACCTCAAGATGAGTATGCAAGACATCAAGGATGAGCACAAAGAAAATGAAGGCGATCCAATGATGAAGGCCAGGATGAAACGCCTGGCAGCAGAAATGGGACGCAGTCGCATGCTGGCCGATGTTCCCAACGCGAGCGTGATCGTCACCAACCCGACTCACTACGCTGTCGCCATTCAATACGACCGCGAGTCGATGGAAGCACCGATCGTTTTAGCCAAAGGCGCCGACTTCCTCGCGAAAAAGATCATTGCGATCGCCAAAGAAAACGGCGTTCCCGTAGTCGAACGAAAGCCCGTCGCTCGATTCCTATATGCGAACACTAAGATCGGCACGGCGATTCCGTTTGAACTCTATCAAGCAGTCGCGGAGATCATGAACTACGTGAATCGAATCAACAAGCGAGCGGGAACCTAAGCTTAACAAAGGACCGTCGATCAAGTGAACCAGTTTCTTGTGCTTTGATTGCGGTGTCACCAAACTTCTGGCGGTTCATTCAC
>CAZORS010000002.1:0-78470 GCA_964582025.1 uncultured Pirellulaceae bacterium
AAAGTCGCCTTCTCGAGAGGCGACTTTTTTTATTGGCCGGCTTGTTGAGTGTAGTTTGACGCAATTTCGTTTAACGATTAACCGGCAGGCGTCGGTGTTTCACGGCAAAAACGAGGTCGCCTTCCGGCTTATCGTTAAACGATCATGGGAATATCGGACACGCAAACAACGGTTTGGTTGTTCGATCGCCCGATGAATTCAAGCCAAGCCCGCGGACGCGGGTTAGCCCCCACGCCGTGGATTTTCTGCCTGGCCCATGAAATTCAACCTACGTTTGCGAAAGGCGAATTTCATCAGGCGATCCACGAAATGTCAATTTCCGCACCAACCAACAATACAATTGACTTGGCTTCTGTAGCAGCGACCAAACGGCTCCCGTCGCTTCCAAACGTTGCCCAGCGGATGCTTGAAATTGCCCAGCAAGATGAACCCGACTACGGTGAGCTTTGCAAAATCATTCGTACTGACCCTGTCATCAGCGGTCGAATCTTGCGTACGGTGAATTCAGCTTTGTTTGCGATTCGTCCGAAGATTGAATCAATCGAAGTTGCCATTCCTAGACTTGGCGTTTCCGCAATACGAACCCTAATCTTGAGCTTCCATCTCGCAAGCTGGAAGGCAAGTTCCAGCGAAACGAAAGGTGTCTTCAGGTCTGTGTGGCGAAGTTGCCTGACTCAGGGCGTGATTGCGGAATTGTTGGCTGAGAAAACAAAACTGGATCCGTCAACATGTTTCACTGGTGGGCTGGTTCAAGACATTGGCATTATTGCGATGGCGACGGAAATCGGTGACGAGTACGTAACCGAAGTCCTGCAGTCTGACAGCCAATCGGAGTCGATTTCGATTGAAAAGGAGCGGTTTGGATTTACCCATGTTGACGTCGGCGTCGAAATCTTGAAGCGTTGGAATATGGGTGACAACTTTGTCGACGCGATCAAGTCACACCACGAATCCGATTCGGCATTGAAGCCAAATGCTGACAACATGTTCGCTGCGGTTTTGCAGGCGGCGAATTTGGGTGCTGAAATATTGACGGAATGTGCGGCGTTATCGGACGTTGATCGAGCTGTCGATCGGTGGATGCGTGTTTTGAATTCTCAGTTCGGATTCAACCCTGATGACGCGCAAAATGTTATCTCAGAAATCGAAGAACGAGTCTCTGAATACTCGTCGCTGTTCGCATTTGATATTGCAGACAATGATTCGGTCGAACGGGTCGTCGAACGTGCGAAGGATCTGTTGCAAGACATTGCTCTAGAAAGCCAAATGCAATTGATCGCCGCGCAAAGAAAAACGAAGGAACCAGAGATAGACGAAGCGGCGTTCAGAGACTACCTCTCTGGTCTTTACAACCGACGATTTTTGAGTGAGATGATGGATTCACGCTTGGAGACATGGGTTAAAAAACGTAAGCCAATCGCCATGCTTTATTTGGATGTGGACAAATTTAAGTCGATCAATGACACCTACGGACACGTAACGGGCGACAATGCAATCAAACACGTCGCCGATTGGCTCAGGAAATGCACGCGTGAAAACGACTTTGTATTCCGGTTGGGTGGCGACGAGTTTCTAGTCGTGATGCAAATCAAGGAGTCACACTACAAGACGGCAGCAAACCGATTGGCAAAAGATATTCCCAGCCTCGTTTGCTCGAACTCGGGTGAAGTCGAGATGTCGCTTAGTGTCGGTGGCGTGCACTTCAAGCCCAAACGAGGTGGGCCGGGCTTTGATTTGAATTCGATGATCGATAAGGCTGACAAGCAAATGTACGCTGCTAAAAATTCCGGCGGCAATTCTGTTTCGCTCGCATAACTCGCTAAGTTTTAGCCCGTGCAGTCGCTGCCTTTGGCTTTGTGCATTCGCCCGTCAGGATGCGTTCCAGGGCCATCAACTGAGTAGAACTTTTCAATCGCAGACTCCCAATCGCTGCGTTCTTTGACTTTCACGAACGCGCTGCGAACTTCGTTGTGCTGAGGATGCAAAATCGAATACTTGATGCCGAACTTTCGCATCAGTTTTCCGACACGAGTTTCGCCGTAAAGTGACTCGGCCAAACGGTAGTGTTCCAGCAAGACTTCTCGTTGTTCGTGAAGCGTCGGAGGATCTGGCAACGGCTTGCCGTCCGCGATGGCGCGTGTCTGCTGGAAGATCCACGGGTTTCCAATGGCTCCGCGAGCAACCGTCACACCATCGACTCCGGTTTCGGCAATCATGTCTAGGCAAGCCTGAGGCGTGAACAGATCTCCCGATCCCAGCAAGATTTTGTCGCCAAGATGCTGTTTCAGTTCCTTGAGAAACTCCCAGCGGCTCGGTCCTACGTAGCGCTGTTTTACTGTGCGGCCGTGGACGGTCACTCCGGCGATGCCGATCTCAAAGGCACCGTCGAGAATTTCATAGAACTGGTCACGGCTCTCCTGCGTGTCGTCGATGCCGCGTCGCATTTTGACCGTAACAGGAATTTCGGTGGGAACATTGTCACGAGTCCGTTTGATGATCTCAAGCGCCACCTTCGGTTGGCTTAAATGAAAACCGCCGCGGCAACGTCCCAGTACTTTCTTGACCGGGCAACCGAAGTTGATGTCGATGATGTCGAAGCCAGCTTGCACCAGCTTCATCGCGCCCGCCGCGAACTGTTCCGGTTCCGCCCCCATCAACTGTCCACCAACAGGATGTTCTTCGTCGGAGATGTGCAAAAAGTGGCTGGTCCGTTTACGCTCTTTCAGCTTCACCAGAAACTCGTCCAGCATCACTTCGCAAACGGTGTACGGGGCTCCCAACCGTCTGGCGATGACTCTCATTGGCCAATCGCTGTATCCGGAAAGCGCGGCTTGCACGACGGGAAACCCAATTTCCAGATTGCCAATTTTCAGGGGTTTCAGCTCAGTTTTTGATTCAGCAGTCGACACGCGTTCGATGACAGCCAAGTTGGTCTGTCTTGAGTGGAAAATATCGGATAGAAAACGAGGTAAGAAAGCATCTTAACAGTCCCAGACGATTCTTCGAGAGCTACGTTCGCGAAATAATAAATGCTCAACCAGCTAATTGGAATCCTGATTGAATACTGGCCCTTCTGGGTTGGCGTAGCGGTATTCGCGGCGATATTTGTGCTGCTGCGAATGTATTCTCTGCCTGCGCGGATGCCGTACTTCAAGCGTCCTTCGCTGGTGACGAAGAGCGAGCTTCGATTCTATAAGTCGCTTCACAAAGCGGTACTGGATGATTTCGAAGTATTCGCCATGGTTCGAATCGCGGATCTGATCCGAGTCGAAAAGGGCTCCAAGAACGGTCGCAAATGGCTCAACAAAATCCTCTCTAAGCACATCGATTTCGTGCTCTGTGATCCGGGCTCGCTGGAGCCCGTCGTGTGCATTGAGCTCGACGACGCTTCCCACAACCGTCCAGATCGAATCGAACGCGATATTTTCGTGAATGATGCCTTCGATGCCGCCGATTTACCACTGCTGCGAATTCCAGTCGAACCGTCTTATAATGCTCGGGAAGTCCGTCAGTTGATCGATGACGTTTTGTAGGTCAGTCTGCTCCAGACTCGCACGATCGATCCGATTAAACATCTCAGCCAATTCAGCATGAGACACCCAATGTTCAAATCTAAGTTCATTTTATTGGCCATCTTTTTGGCTTGCCTACCGTCTCTAGCAGTTGCACAGAATTCGACTCGCAAGATCCGCGTCACGCCCAACGCGATTTCCGCCAAGATCGGAACCGCGATCAACTGGGAATCAAAATTTGAAGATGCGAAAAAGAAATCAGTCGAATCGGGCAAGCCAATTTTTTGGTACGTCCCTCGACTCGCCAGAACGTTCATGGATCGCAAGAAGGAAGTCGACCGCTACATGCGAGCCGGTCCTTTTTCCAGTCCAGCAATCATTGCGTCGGTGAACGAGCATTACATTCCATTGATGGCGATTCCAAAGGACGCCGAGTCGGAATCTTATGAGTTGAAACCTTTCAAGTTCATTGAGCCTGGATTTCTGATCGTCGAAACTGATGGTACCGCTTCGACAAAACTGGATCGAATCACGACGATGAACTCTGCTTGGTTAGCTGGTTTTTTGAAGCCACCAACCAACTTGGCTGACCCCAGCCCTTCACTCGTGAGGGCTCGACAACAGTTCGTCGCTGGCGAATACGAAGCTTGCAAGGTCATCAATCGGATGCGAGTCTCAAAGGACGATTCGATTGAACTCCAAATGATTGCTGCGATGGCCACGTTTCGCTTAAACGAACACGACGCCGCGCTGAAAAAATTTGCAGAGATCGGTAAAGCGTTCCCCGATCACCCGCTTGGCTGGAAAGCGGCTGCTGAAGCGCAGCGAATTGGCCCGTTCGTTCGCGGATTCGAAGTGTTCCGTGAATTGCCTGTCGCCGCGATGAAGGCTGGTCGTAATTCGCCAGGATCAGCCTCTCCTGCGAACGTCTACACAGAAGCACAGCTTTGGCGACGTGGAATTGAATTTCTGTTGACGATGCAAAATGAAAACGGAGGCTTTGAAGATTCGGACTACGACTTTGGTGGCACCGACGGATTGCCCAACGTGCATGTGGCGGTTACTTCGATTTCCGCGATGGCGTTGCTCGAAGCTCATTCGCGACCAGAGCTCAAGGATCTGCGGCCGCGAATCGAAAAGGCAATCGAGAAGGCAGCCAATTACGTGACAGACGAATCGAATTTGAATGTGAAAGACAAAGACGAAATCTTTTGGGCGTATCTTTATCGTCTGCGGCTATTCAATCGACTTCAGTCCAAATGGAAAACCGGCGCAGTCGAAATCGGAAATTGTTTGAAGTCGCTGGCCAGCGTGCAGACTTCTGGCGGCGATTGGTATCACGAATACAACAATCCATTCGTAACGGCGTCAGCGTTGTGGGCGATGAAAGAATCGGAATCTCTTGGTGCGGCAGTGGATGCGTCTTCCGTCGAAGCAGGCATTGCGGCTCTACAGAAATGTCGATTCGCCAACGGAGCCTGGACCTATGGCAGCCCGCGAAACACGAGCACTCCAAACTCTGAAAAAGTCGCGGGCGAAAGAAGCGTAATCGGCAGCGCCGGACGAACGCCGCTCTGCGAAGGAGCCCTGTTTGTTTGGGACCGTGCTGATGATCAGGCGTTGCTGACGAGCATTCGTGCAGCATTTGAAAAGCACGACGATATGGATGTGGCGCGAAAATACGATGACCATACCGCATCCTACAACTACGGCGGTTTCTTCTACTGGTACTGCATGGAGTCCCGCTCCCAAGCGATCCTGCAGGTTCAAGATGCAGCGGCTCGAAAAGAAATGGCAGCGAGGCAACGCGACATCGTTCTGTCTGTCCCGGAGCTCGATGGTTGCTTTGTCGATTCACACGAAATTGGGCGCAGTTACGGAACCGCAATGGCATTGCTTTGCCTTACTGATTGCAAAAACGCCAGCCCAGAAAGCGCGACGCGGTAATGCCGAACTATCAAAAGATCTACAACGAGATTTTTCAACGTGACGCCAAATCAATCGTGGCGGAGAAGTCGTCTGGCTTTCGCAACGTGGTTCAATCAACCGATCAGCTGGTAGGAATGGCCGGCCGAACGTTGGACATCGGCTGCGGAAAAGGTTTTGTAATCCAGTACCTTGCAGACCGACCGTTTCATTTGCATCCGCACGGTGTCGATGTCAGCGATTTGGCGATCGAGCAGGCTCGTGTTCGCATGTCAAAAATCCCAAACGCGGCAGAGCGAATCCAGCAAGCCAATTGCACGTCACTGCCGTTTGAAGATAACTTCTTCGCGTTGGCAACCTGTTTTGACGTGTTGCAACATTTAGATGAGTCCGACATTGTCGTTGCTTTGAATGAAATCTCTCGGGTCGTGCGGCAAGGAGGGATGTTCTTCGGTTCCGTTTCATGCGGGCCTTCAAATATTTCAGATTCTGACGGAATCAGTCTTCATAGGACGGTCAAATCGCCGGACTGGTGGATCGAAACGATGAAGCCGGATCGAGCAACTTTCGATGGATATTCGCATCAGTTGACTATATGGAAGCGGGCTCCGTTCGGCGATGATTCGTCACTGTTTAATTCAACGCAAGCCAACGTTCCGGTCTCGAAAGTCGTCGCGGATCATCCCGCGGACTCGAAAGATCTTTATCAGAAAATTTACGACGAAAACCCGTGGTATGGCGACGCGGATGAAGGTCGCTGCCCTGGCGTTCGTTTGCTACCTCAGTATCAGGATTGGTTGATCGGGCCCGTGATCGACCTCGGCTGTGGCCGCGGGCACACGGTGGAGAGACTTCGAGAACTTGGTTTTGAAGCTTCCGGTATCGATCAGATCAGTAAGCATCCCGACATGCTGGTCGGTGACATCACGAAACCGATCAAGAATTTAAGCCGTTTTCAAACGGCCGTTTGCGTTGATTGCATCGAGCACCTCTACGACGAACAAGTTCATGGTTTGTTTGCCAACATGAAGCAAGTGCAACGACAGGCTTTCTCAATTCACAACGGCGAATCAACCGGCACTGGTCAGGAATTGCACGTCAACCGACGTCCGTTTGCTCAATGGCGAAAGATCATCGAACGGAACTTCGTGATCGAGAAAGAGATTGAGCTTCATGGAAAGCAGATGCTTTATCTTACGAGTTCGAAATGAGAGAGAACCTGCGATTTTGCGCAAAATCTCGCACTAGGCCAGCATTTTGGTTTGCGGCTCGTCACCGCACCGGTAAACAATGAGAAGGAACTGATCTTCGATTGGTTTTGATGTCGAGCGCAGGTAAGTTTAGCTAAATGAAACATGGCATCCAGAATTTACTTTGCTTGATCGTGCTCACGGTTGGCGTTTTTTGGTCCACGTCCTCGCCGGTTGCCAACGCTCAAGATAACTTTCGCGAATTCGACCGAAAGATGGTGGCAACACCGGCGGAGTTGTTTGAGGCGCTGTCCTCTTTTCAGCCTCCACGACAACGCAAAGAGATTGACGCGCAGCGACAGAAAGAAATTGAAGCCGCGGGCCGCGAGTTTCTGTCTAAGCTCTCCCCGGAGCAACAAGAAAAGGCGTGGGAGTTTGCTGAGAAGTATCTTCGAAAAAACGGTGTCGATTCGAGTTCTTCGCAAAAACTAATGAAAGATTTTGGGCTTCCACCTGAAATGCAGAGCGAACTTTCGAAGCAGTTTCGCAAATACAGCAACCGCTCGTCGGATTCGAACACTTTGCCAAACGGTGCCTCTGACCCTGATGATGCGATCAGTCAGATCTTGCGAAAAGCCCGAGACAAATTCGATCGCAATTCGCAAAACCAGAGGAAGGATTCTGAACGTGCGGACCCTGTAGACCGTGGTCGAGGCCAAAAGGATGCGAATGCTGACGGCGATAAAAGTAACGCCCAAAAGTCTAAGATAAATCCGCCGCGAAATTCTCAAACTAAGGATTCTGGCGACCGTAAATCAAAAGAGCAGTCCTCTGACAAGTCCAATCAGCCCGGCGAAGATCGCGATTCCAACGGCGATGCTTCAATGGAACGTCCAAATGCAGAAACCGAAGACGACCGCATCGCCTCCCCCTTTGAACTTCCCAAATCACGCTCAACCGATCCAGCTACGAAGTTGGATCCCAATCGCCCATCGAATTCGTCCGAAACTGAAACTGGAAGCACTCAAGAAAAGAAAGACGCCAAATCGGATGTCGATCTCGATCAGCTATTGAAGCGATTGGGAGGGTTGAAGCAGGGCATCGAAAGCGGTTCAGGGGGAGGTGGGCAAAATCCTTTTTCGGCAGACGATCTTGATTGGGAGAACGTCATTAAAACTTTGGCCGAAAAAGAATCCGCGAAAGAGAACTTTAAGCCGTCGCCCAATGGAACGTCAAATGTCGGTTCAGATGATGGCAAGGCTGGTTCAAGCGAACCGAAGAGACTGGATCAAAGCTTGGTTGACCGAGCAAAGGAATTGATCTCTGGCACGTTCGATCCCGAAAGGAAAGCCAACGAAGGTGAGTTGAAACGGACGTCGCCAAACGACGGTACTTCAGGAGAAAAGGTGGGGACGCGGTTTGATCGCCTGCTAGTCGAAGCAGCTCAGCGGTCGCTCGAGTCCGGCGACAAAGAGGGTGTTTCCAAAGGCGTTGGATCCGTTCTCGGAAGCTTGATCGAACGAATTCAAAATCGTGCGTCCAACAACAGCGACCGCGAAGGCGCCAAAGGACAGAATCCACGAGGATCAGAACCTGGTGACAATCGGAAAGATCTTAGTTCCAGTGAAGACGATGCGGTTGCGGGAACGGATTCATCAGGGGCAAGTAGCTCAAACGATCAATGGAATCGCAGCTCTGATTCGGCCGGCGAAAATCCGTTTAGTCCGCCTCAGTCAAATTCCGCTGACGGCAATCTTGATCCACGCAAAATGCTGGACAGCATTTCTAATCTCTCCGCCATCGACGCAACGCATGTGTTTACGATTTTTGCGATCGTTGGGCTCGTCTTGTTCATCGGCTACCTTTTGGCGAAATCGGTTGTGGGCGACGAGGTGAAGCTAAATAGACGAAAGGTCATTCAGCAGATTCGCAGTTCGAAAATCAAGACTCCCAAAGACCTTGTCGAAACTGTCGACATGTTCCTCTTAAGCAAGTTTGGAATCAAGTCAAGCTGGTGGAACGCGAGACTTGCCCAGAGAGTTTTGATTTCCGGTTCTCCTGAGTTTCAAACCCGAGTTGACGACTTGATTCAAGACTATGTCCGCGCTCGATACATGCGCGATGACATCCAGATTCCGCCTGCTGAGCAACAACGATACAAGAAAACGCTAGAGGAACTCTCAGCACTCGACATCAAACCGGATTCAAACTTGGGACTCGTGCCAAAGTCACCCGTCTCAGCTTTGCCCGCAACGGCGGAAGGATAATCGCAGATGCTTCCGACTTACACCTGGCGACAAGCATTGCTGCTGATTATCGCGTGCTTTGTTTTTCCTTCAACCGCGGCCGCGCAGTTTGGTATCGGTCAACAAAAAGTTTCGGAGGCACAATGGCGTCGCGGATTTCATGGCTTCAACATGATCGCAGACGGCAATGACCTAGAACGGATTAACGTTCGCCAATTTAGAACTGCCGAACCTGCCGATGTTCTATTGGTCGTGCTAGGTGATCTAAGAAACCTGCCGGTTCACGTGACGAATCACGTCAATAATGGCGGGGCCGCGTTGTTGGCAAGCGACAGTTCCCAGCCCCGAATCGATGTTACTTTCGCTGGTTTTGGTTTTCGGAAAATGACCAGCTATCCAATGAACGATCCCAACGCGTTCGGGGAGATGCATGACTGCCCGATCGTAAGTGACTTTCGAAGCCACCCGATCCTTTCGGACGTTACTGAAATTGTGACCAACCGTCCCGGGTATGTGAGGGTCAACCGAGGAGCCACTCTGGCTTGGTTGCCGCCAACTTATCGAGGAAGAACCTCGGGCGCTTTCGTTGCGGCTAGTGAAAATAGAAGCGGCGGGCGTGCAGTTGCGGTGGGCGATCAATCCATCTTTACCAACCAAATGATCATCTACGGTGACAATGCAACCTTCGCCAACCAAGCAATGAAATGGCTGAAAAACGGACAGCAAAAAAAAATGTTGATCTTGCTCAATGGGGCTGAACACTCCACGCTCAATCCGTCAGATGTTGCAATTGATCTTCCGCCGCCAACAACTGACGACGTCATGGACGCGTTAGAAAATCTTCCGCCTTCAGCGATGTTGGACTTTGCGAACTCTGTCGCGACTGTGGTTGAAGACGAAAACATGGTCAATGATTTCATTCATGACACGATGGACAAGATTCCTGAACGAGACCTTAGCCGATTTTTCATTTTTCTGATGTTTGGCGTCGCGTGCTTTACGTTCGTGGCCGCGTTTTTATTTCAAGGAAAGCTTCAGCGTCAAACGGCGAGTGAAATTGCGTTCAAGCAGTCCGGTCGCGAACAAGATGAACTGCGAGCTATTCAAATGCGTGAGCGACAACAAGCTGCCCACATGTTGTTGGACAGGTTTTGTGTTTTGCGGGCAGGCAGGCGGTTTGCTGATTGGCCTAGCTTCCCAACTGGTTTGCGAGTCGAAAGCGATCGAGAATCGAAAAGCATATTTGAATCGATGACGAAGACGAGCGTTCTCTACAGGTCAAAACAGAGTAGTTTTTGGACGCGGAAAAAGCTCGCCAATCTGGAAAAGACGGTTGAAAAATGGCAAGCTTATTTTGAGGCTCGTCCGGAATTGAAAGTGGATGCGGAACTGGTTCGAAGTAACAATTCGTGGCCAGCGGATCCTTCGTCCAACGAATTTAGCTAACTAATATCGTGCTGCCCGTCAGCGAACAAAAAGATAAGAGGTTTGTGTGAGTAATACAATCAACATTCAATCCGCTGCAAACGAAGCCAAACAGCTCCGTGACACTGCGATTGCCAACCTGAATCGGACGCTCGTCGATTTGGATGACGTCATTGAGCAAGTGTTGATTGCGACGATCGCTCGAGGGCATGTTTTGCTGGAAGGTGTGCCAGGGACCGCTAAGACAACGCTTTGTCGAACGTTAGCAGTCGCGATGGGCCTAGACTTTAAACGCATTCAATTCACACCTGACTTACTACCGTCGGATGTCACCGGCACACGGATCCTCGATCAGGCCAAATCGCAATTCGTTTTGCAGAAGGGTCCGATTTTTTGCCAACTACTGTTGGCTGACGAACTCAACCGCGCACCGGCGCGTACTCAGTCGGCGTTGCTTGAAGCGATGCAGGAAAATCAAGTGACGATCGAAGGTGAGACATTGCCATTGCCGCAGCCATTTACTGTGCTGGCGACTCAGAATCCGGTTGAACAGGAAGGTGTTTACCGATTGCCGGAAGCACAGTTGGACCGATTTTTGTTTCGCGTCAAAGTTGGCTACCCGGATCGTGGCAGCGAGATCGATTTGTTGGAATTGCAAGAAGCTCCGCCCGCAACACCTTCGCAAATTTGTGATGCCGAACTGATTTTGCGATTGCAAAACGCTGTTTCGACGGTGTACGGGAAAAGTGAAATGAAAGAGTACGTGGTCGACCTGATCCGCGAGACTCGTCAACATCGAGACGTGTTGCTGGGGGCAAGTCCACGAGCCGGAATCTATTTGCTTCGCGCCGCTCGTGCACGAGCATTGCTAAACGGGAAAGACTTCTTCAGTCACGAAGACGTTCAGGCAATCGCGAACTCGGTGCTTGAGCATCGCGTCATCATTCGCCCCGAAGCAGAACTTTCTGGACGCACCGTTACTGAAGTGGTTGCAGAAGTGATCCAGAGCGTTGCGATCCGTGAAGGCTAACATGACCAACAGCAGCAAGGCTTTAAGCTAACCAAACTTTAAGCTAACCAAACTTTATGCTAACGAACCGAAGTAGTTTTATTCTTGGAATCTCAACCCTTGGGTTAGTGATTGCGCTCCTCGACCGTAACGAGCCGCTTGCGTGTCTGTCGCTGTCGCTGTTGGTGTGGATTTGGATTGAGTGGTTGTCGTTTCAACGCTTCAAGATGTTCTCGCATCCAATGCTCTCAGGTTGCGTACGTGTGATTGACGGCCAAACAGATCAACGAGTCACGATGGTGGCGGATCGAGAGGTCGTTGTCCGATTGTCGGGCAAACTTTCTTGGGCCTCACGTGGTTATCGTTTTTTAGTTCAGGATACACCTCCAGATACATTTCAAGTCACCAACGGAAAATCATTCCAAGTAATCGATTCGGGAGTCGGCTCCGAATTTGATCTTGAGTACGCGGCGATGACCGCGATCTGCGGCAAAGTTTCGTTTCCCGGAATTCGGATCGAAGCTTCAGACTATTGGGGGTTCTTTCGTTGCGAGCAGTTTGTGCCGATTCCACAAGAGCCGACAGTCTTGCCCTATTTGATCCGGCCTCAAACAACAGTATCTGTTTTGAAACAAAACAATCTGCAACAGCACATCGGCCACCACCGACACATGAGTGCGGGACTCAGTTCAGAGTTGCTCGGAATCCGGGATTATCGAATTGGCGATCCGCCTCGCACGATTGCTTGGAAGCCTACCGCGCGTTTGGGCAAGCTAATGACTTGCGAGTATGAGAGCGAAGTTCCAGTCCGTGCAACGATTTTTGTCGATTTGGCAGTCTATCAATTCCAAGGCCGCCCCGGCCCCTCGGCTGCCGATCGCGCAATCATGTCGTGTGCAGCGATCGCAAAGCTGTTGCTCGCCGATCGCGATCCAGTTGCTGCAGTGCTGCTGAAGTCAGATTCGAATCAGCACATAAAGCATGCCGGTGGCGAGCGACAATTGACCAAGCTGCTTCAATATTTGTTGGCAGCTTCCAATCCCAATCCGCCGCTGGAGCACATGCGGATCAATGAATTGATTCAACTGGTCTTCGAAAATGGATCGCGTCGATTTCCAAAACAGTTTGACGAGTTTTTCAATCAGGGTCCCGTACGCCGCAGGAGCTTTCGCATTCGACCAACTCGAATCGATCGCATCCGCCGTTCTTTGGCGGTCGTGCTGGAACATTTGCTGGACTGGCAACCGGGGATTTCCACTCGGATGCAGTTTGATGACGATCTGATGCGGCGAGCCTGCTTGGAGTACGTGGATAAATATACGGTTGTCGCAAGTTCAACCAATCTCACTGCCAGACCGCCTTGGGCAGATCCGGGCCGTTGGCATGTCGAATGTCAAAAAATGACGATGAAGTTATCGGAAACGTTACTTCAGTCCAAAGCACAAGCCAAAGACAACGAGTTGTTCGTTGTCGTTGCGCCCGAACCATTGGACTTAGCCTCTGAGGACATGGTTGAGAACACGCTGAAGTCAGTTGTTGCTGCCGGCCATCGTGTGGTTTTCGTCGCCCCGATGGTTCCGGAAGAACCGGTTGAAATTCATGATCCACTAGCGAGGAGAATTTTGAGCGAAGCCACACCGGTCGACATGCGAGATGCGAAAAGTAGATTTCGAGATCGGGTATCTCAGTTGGGTGTCGCGTTTGCAAGGATCGACGACCCAAAGTTGATGCAAATTGTGGCGATGGAAGTTGGCTTGCTGCAATCAGGCAGCGGACGCAAACGTGTTTTGAGGGCTCGTTAATGTCGAATTCAACAACGAATGAAACGAAACCATTTCGTTCGAATGAAACGAAACCATTTCGTTCGAATGAAACGAAACCATTTCGTTCGAATGAAACGAAACCATTTCGTTTTCGACTTCCTCCAGCGGAGTCACAAATCGTTTTGGGGATTGGTGCTGGACTGCTGTTGGTTTGTGCCGTTCAATTCAAGAGCTTTGGCTTCTTTCAGATGCTTTTGATGATGGCATTTTTCGCCATCGGAATCATCTGGCAACGAGCTTGGGCGATTTATTTGATGTTGGGTACGTTTATCTTTCTCAAATATGCAACCGATATACCTAGCATCAACCATGCCTCGCACAGACTTCGGTTTGGAGACCTTTTCTTGGTCTTGATTTTGATTCTGCTTACGGGTGCGTGTTTGAGATTTCTGGAAATAGGCCGATTTTTACGCAGCTTCTATCCGGACGTAAAACTGAGTGAAAAACCACAACGCGGGATTCGTTTCGAGTTTCCATCGTTGTTGGGCGGGCGCTGGTGGGTAATTCCGTTGGCGACATTGTTGGCGTCGACGCTACTGGTTGCTTTCCCTTTTGATACGCAGCCAGTGAGTCCGGTTGGGATTGAGCCGCTGGCGTCACGATTGATTTTCTTGACTCTGTTTTTGTTTTTTGGATGGTTCGTTTGTCGCGCTTTGCTTGGCATATTGATACGATGGCGAATGGATGCTCGACAGGCGGACGTGCATTGCAGAAGCCTCGTTGCGAAAGAGCTATGGAAGGACGTGTATGGCATTGAGGCACGTCGGGAAAAAGGACGATCGACCAAGTAATGCATACGTGATTGTTGGAATAGTTGTTTTAAGTCAGGATTTGCACAATGTGGTTTGGTTTTCGAGAGTTCTTAGGTTGGTTGATAACGTTCGTGGGACTGGCACTTATTGCCGTGGTTCTATTGTTGGCATTGGATCGAGCCGTCTTTGAAGCGTTGGCTCTTTCATTGCCATCCGCGATCGTCTTTCGCGCCGGGATCGGTTTAGTCCGCATGTCGACGGCCGCCAGAATCGCGTTGAAGTTGAACCGAGAAGCTTAGTTTCGCAAACCTCCGTGGCTCGCGTAACTGACTCCTTTAGATCACTACGCCTCCGTGACGGATTTTTTGTCCGTTGATCGATCCCAGAACAGTAGCATGAACACGATCATCACGCCCAACGCAAAAAGCGCCGGCATGAACCAGAACTTCGCGAAATCTAGCTCGCCGCCTTCGGGAGTACACTGAGCACTCCACCATCCGAAGAACTGAGCTCCAATGCCCAGTCCCAATCCTTGAGTCAGCAAAACGATCAGCGATTGAGCTTGTCCGCGGACGGCTTCGGGGGCTTTCTTATCGGTGTAGATCATTCCAGTCACGAAAAAGAAGTCGTAGCAGATCCCGTGCAGCAGAATCCCTAAGAAAATCGGCCCCGTGAGCATGACACCTTCTTGGCCAAAAGCAAAACCCCATAGGCCGTATCGCACAACCCACGCCAACATGCCGATGCCCAGCATCCATTTGACTCCCAGTCGAGCAAAGCACAACGGCATCACCAGCATGAAGAAGATTTCACTCATCTGCCCGGTGCTCATCGCTCCCGTCGTCGATCCGAAAAGTTCAATGCCTTGCGATGAAACGTAGCCGTATCCTTGAGCGTAGTAACCGGCCAGCGGAATGCAGATCAAAAAGGAAGCGATTGCAAAGACGAAGAAGAATTTGTCTCCCAGAAGTTTCCACGCGTCGACACCAAGCACTTTCCCAATCGAAATTGGCTCCCCCTTTGCTGGAGGTTTCGTTCGGGGCAGCGAGAAACAATACAGCCCGAGCAACGCCGATGCGCCCGCTGCGACACGGAACATGTTCGCTGAATTGTCGGCGAATGCAACGGCATCGTTTGTGAACAGTCTTCCGCCCCACATCGCCCAGTTGCCAACGATCCAGCCGATCGTCCCCAGCACGCGAACGATGGGAAATTCTTTTTCACCGTCGGCAAGATGTTTGAAAGAAAGGCTGGCAGTCAAACCCAGTGTCGGCATGAAGCAAATCATGTACAGCAACAACACGACAATCATCGGATGGCCGAACTGTGCAATCCATGACTCAGGAACGCCCTCCGCCGCAAGAGTCGGCGCGAACCAAAGTAATGCCGCTCCGATCAGGTTCAATATTCCAAGCACCACTTCGGTGTTGACTAACCGATCGACAATCAACCCAAGCGTCAACGGGGCGATGATCGCGGCCAGCGGAGCAACCGTATAAGCGGCCGCGTGAAACGAAAATCCACTCTCGCTGGCTGTTTTCATTCCGGCTTCAGTGAGGAAGCCGTCCATCGACACGTACCATGCGCCCCAGATAAAGAATTGCAGGAACATCATGATCGCCAGCCGAACGATCAATACTGGGGACGAGAGCGCGGAACCCGACATATTAAAACTCTGTTGAAAGTGGAACGAGTGAAGGGCTCATTCTACATTCAAGCAATGAAAAATGTTGCGGTGCCCAGACTAACTTTTTGGCTGTTTGTTCACTGCCGAAATGTTGCGGAACAACAACCACGAACCAAGAATGAACGGCAGCGCCCCGAAAAGCCCACACATGATGCAGGCTATAAGCCAATTGCCATCGTCTCCGGTGCGTCGCATGTACTGGATCGCCAGAACAGACATGTTGAACACGCCCCAGATCATCAGCGCCGCGGCAGACAGGGAGCGCGAAACGTAGCCCACGATGGCGTTGAGTTTTCTTCGGTCCATCGGCATCCGTTATTGAATGCCGGCAGAGACGGAATCCTGAATTCGCTTCAGAGCGGCTTCAGTATTCTCGAGCGAGTTGAACGCGCTCAAGCGAAAATAGCCTTCGCCAGCGG
The DNA here is from genome assembly GCA_964582025.1 of uncultured Pirellulaceae bacterium. GTDB lineage: Bacteria > Planctomycetota > Planctomycetia > Pirellulales > Pirellulaceae > Mariniblastus. The sequence continues at coordinate 15,990 of CAZORS010000002.1, forward strand.
CGCCGAATCCGCTTCCGGGCGTTCCGACGACGTGACATTTCTCCAACAAGTGATCGAAAAATTCCCAGCTTGTCGTATCCGCCGGAGTCTTGATCCAAACGTAAGGAGCATTCTCGCCGCCAAACACTTCAAAACCCATCGCCGTCAAACCTTCACGAAGAAGCTTCGCGTTGTTCATGTAGAAATCGATCAGCTCGTTGATCTGAGCTTTTCCCTCTTCACTATATGCGGCTTCCGCACCACGTTGAACCGGATAGCTGACGCCATTGAATTTGGTGCAATGACGACGGTTCCACAACGCGTGAATCGCGTGCTGTTCTCCAGATTTGGTCGTGCCCATTAGCTCTTTTGGGACGACGGTGAAGGCACAGCGAATTCCAGTGAATCCAGCGTTCTTGCTGAAGCTTCGCATCTCGATCGCCACCTTACGGGCTCCCGGAATTTCAAAAATCGAGCGAGGAATTTCAGGGTCCGATACGAAAGCTGCGTAAGCGGCATCGTAAAGAATGATTGAGTTGTTCTTTTCAGCGTACTCGACCCACTTCGTCAGCATCGCGTGCGTTGCGACGACACCTGTGGGATTGTTTGGGTAGCAAAGGTAGATGATATCGACAGGTTCCGTCGGAAGTTCCGGCTCGAAATTGTTTTCAGCCGTGACAGCCATGTAGATCAGATTTTCGTATCGTCCGTTTTCGTCGGCTGCTCCGGTGTGTCCGGCCATCACATTGGTATCAACGTAAACGGGGTAGACCGGATCGAGAACGGCGATGCGATTGTCGTCGCCGAAAATGTCGAGAATATTTCCACCGTCGCATTTCGAACCATCGGATACGAAGATCTCATCAGCGTCAACTTGGATGCCGAACTGCTGATAGTCATTGCTGGCAATGGCATCGCGGAGGAAGCCGTAACCCTGCTCAGGCCCGTAACCGCGAAACGTTTCAGACGAAGCCATCTCATCGACGGCGGTATGCATCGCTGCAATGATCGCCGGCGGCAACGGTTGCGTCACATCGCCGATACCCATCTTGATCACGTCCGCATCAGGATTGGCGGCACAAAAAGCTTTAACTCGTCGACCGATCTCAGGGAATAGATATCCGGCTTGTAGTTTGAGAAAGTTTTCGTTGATCCGTGCCATGGTTTTCGTGTTTTTTGTGAGGTAAGTCTGGAGCTGCTCAGGCCAAATCCCGAGCTCTTTCGCTCCAAAATTTTCACATATCACGTCTCAGTCGACAAGCCGCGAAATCGATTACGACATCATTAACAGCATGAACAACGTGACGGATCCGTTGTTGATGCCGTGCATGATGATTGGCGCGATCAGAGAATCTCTCCACTCGCGAACCAGCGAAAAGTTAATCGCCAATGCCGTCAAAAGAGGTATCGCAACATATCCTTGCGGGTGAATGGCTGCAAAGATCAGCCCATTAAACAACGCCGAGAAAATCACACTGCCCCAACGTGACCAAGTGCCACTGAGTTCTCGCAAGTGCCGATAGAGCACGCCTCGAAACATAGTTTCTTCGACAATCGGCGCCGCAACACAAGCCATCATGATGACGTAAGTGATATTTAACCACTGGCCTTCTGCGAGAATGTTCTGAATCGGATGCCCTGCAGCGATCCCGGTTCCAAATGGTTTGGGTTCGGCCAATAGACCGGCGACCAGCGTGAGTATCAAGACGCAAATCAACCCAAGCACCATCAAGGGTGTGCCAGCGATGTAGTTGACCGGACTGACAGCAACGTCGACCAGACCGCCTTTCGCCTTCCATCCAATGTCCTTGCACATTTGTCGAAACGAAATCCCGCGTATCATAGGATAGACCAGTACGATCAGCGAACCGAAAAAGAAACCCATCGAAACGATCATGCTTAGTGTTGGCGTCATTTCGATTTGAGCCATACCCATCCCCAAAGCCATTAGCTCCGGTCCGCCAAAGAAGAAAACCAACCAAAGCGCAAACGTTTCGATGTAGATGTTGACTGATTTGCCATGAGTCAGGAATTTCGGTTTCAATTTCGAAGTCGCAAACAGCACAGAAAATACCGCGGCCAATGCAACACCGACCATCAGCGTAAACAACATCAAAAACATGAATGTCATCATCAGGCCCATCGACCATGATGCTTCCGACAACAGCTGTTTGCGTGTTTCGACGTTTCGCGTTCCTTCGGGGACCAGTGCAATTTCTCCGATCCAGCCAAGCTTTTCCTTAATCAGATCCCGTTCGCTACCGGACAGCGGTGTCGCGTCAAAGTCACCGTCCTGTTGGCTTTCGATCAACTTTCCGACGATCTCGCGGAGTTTTGCCTGATCTTCATTAAGCTCAAAGTCAGCTTCGGTCGCTGCCTCGTCGAGCTCCGAAAGTTTCTTTGCCGCTTCGTCGGGGCCGTTACTTTCAGCCACCAAGATCACGTAGCACAATCGTTGCTCGTAAGTTCCGTCGTTAAGCTGTTCAGGAACGGTCGGTCCGGAAGCAGATGGTTTCTTTTCGTCTCCGTTGTTGTCATCGTCTTCATCGGATTCAGCCGTTTTAACTTCATCGTCATCCGACGAGCTACTGCCCATGCCACCCAGAAAACGTTTTTGCCCAACGACGGTTCGGCCTTGCAGTTGAACCGGAAACAGATCCGAAGAATTGGCTTCGGTGCGAGCTTCCTCGCCGGAGCGAAACAGCGCCGTGGATGCGATCATCAGAACGACGACGACCGCGACGACTAGCCACGCGAGCTTACCGCCGATTGAAAGTGACTCTCGTTCGATATCGTCATGGCTGTCGGAGCTTTGGGGGCTGTCTTTCTCTCCAAGAGCTTTCGGTGCCGCAAATGGCTTGCTGGGGTCCGTGTAGTTGTCTTCTGGATGGGAGTTTTCAGGCACTGAAGTTACGTCTGTTGATTTCGGAATTGAAATTCCATTGTATCTTCGGAAGGAAAAGCTTCCAGACTTCAAACACCACAGCAATCCCGGTTATTGGGCACTCAGCGCGATGATCGCGAACGATGTAGCGATTAGAGGGTCGTTCTCTCGCATCAGTGCCGATTCGTTTTGAAAACGGCCATCATCTTTTTGTGCATCCCTCAATAGAGCGAGGATGTCAGTTTGCGTCTTTTCGGACCATTCGCACGGTGCAAAAGCATCGGCTACTTTCGCTAGGGCTTGTAAGTGGTAGTAATGCAGAGCTTCCGGCCAACCGGATTGATCATCTTCTTCAAAGCCGAAAACGTTTGATGGGTTGGTATGTGTTCGAATCCAATGTTCAACTTTAAGACTGTCTTCGTCGTGCAAAGAATTGTAGCCAATAAAATTGACCGAAAGATAGCCGTCACAAGTCGCAGTGGAATACGCTTTCGCCAGTCCGGATTTCGATTTTGCTTTGTTGAGCGCTGATCCGGGCTGGGCAGTGAACAGGAATCCACCATCAGTGGTTTCCTTTTGAAGTCGCTTAAGCCATTTTTCGGCTTTGGTTTTTGACTCTTTGAGAGGAGGAAAAACTTTCACCCGTTCCAGCTTCGCTTCCGGAGTCCAGCACTCGAAAGCCTCTAACACAAATCGTGCTACAGAAACATTGGTTCCTGACGTTTTCCCTGCCATCACATCGGGGCCAATCACATCCCAGCCGCCATAGTTTGGGTTCTCCGGCATAAAGCCTCGACCTTCTGTACACTGCGATCGTATCAAGAAGTCGAGCAGCCTAGCAAGGAGTTCGGCATCGATGTCGTACTCAAACCGATGAGCTGCGACTAGGAACATTGCGGTGCTGTAAACCGGGTGATCCAGCGAGCCGTCGGGGTTTGCGACGCGGCCTCGTGCCATCGTGCCAGGCATCAGGAACTTAAAAGCATTTTGAATTGCATCACGATGATTTTCGCGATGTTTTTCTGACGTCATCGACATCGAATATAAAGCCAGCGACGTCATCGCGGCTCCCTGTTTCATCGCCCCATAATGTTTGCTCTTGAAAGCGCCGGATTCATCTTGCTGAGCGACCAGCCAATCGATGGCTTTGTCTAGGGTTTCATTTTCGTCGCCGCACACGCTGCTGATGTTGAATAGCGCCATGACGATCGCCACTGCAATCCAGCTTGAGAGTTTCGTCATGGGCTACTTTTGTGAAATGGGCAGATAGCGATTCGGTGCCGACAGAACCAAGCATGCGGCAGCAGTGCAGAAAGTTCGACTGGTGATGCAATGGTGACCTGTCCAACTTCCATCTGCGTTTTGCACATCCAACATCTTGTCACGAACTTTTGGGAACCAAATCGCCCAATCTTTGCCTTCTTTTTGCAGCATGGTTTCAGTGATTAGGTGAAACGCCAGAAACTCTTCGCCGCCGGCTTGATTGAATGCGGTGTTGTCGCGAGTGACGAGCTTCAGAACATTTGCAAATGCTCTCTTTGAGACCGGTTCATCTTCCTTGCCCATCGCGTAGAGGACTCGAATTCCTGTCGCGTTCTTGTAGAGCGAATGCATCCAATGCTGTCTCGATTTTAAAGAAGAATTCATCTGCTTCATTAGGTGATCAGCCGTTTTCTCTGGCGATCCTCCAACGCGAAAGCCGGCGAAATGTGATGATCGAAGGCTCGTCCAACCCATGACTGTTCCCAGCGTTGGTGCCCAAGATTCCTGTCCCCAATCGCCGCGAGGACTCTGCGATTTGACGACCGTTGAAACCAGTTTGCCAACGGTCTCGCGAGTCTTGCGATGGATGCCAATTTCTCCGCAGATTTGACTGAGGAACAGCAGAGCAAAAAAAGTGTGAGCTTGCGATCCAATTTTGTTCTGGAGTTGCGTGCCGGATTGCGATGTGATGTTTCCGTTAGGCATCCGTTCAACGCAGCCAATCAGATAGTTCACGATTCGCTTGAGGTGAGTTTTGTTAGGACCTTGGCTAGGGGTGCTACCATCTGCCAATAAAGCCAACCCGACCATCGCCGAACAACCGATGTCATCCGGTTGGCTAATGTCGGTTCCGTGTCCGCCCTTTCGGCCTTCGGTTCGCTTAAGAAAGGCAAGGCCTTTGCGCACCGATTCGATTGAAGCTTCAGTGAACTCAGTCGGCGAACTTTCTTTGCCTTCGTCTTCGCGATGCGGGCCGGACGCCCAAACTTTGGACTGAAAAACACCAAGGATAGGAACCGCCAGCAAAGGAGCTCCGCTGGCAATGAATCGGCGACGGGAAAATTTCATTTCGAACTCCGCAATTCGCTCAGAAATAGATGTAAGACGCTCAGGACCGCAACGTGACCATTATGGAGGCTGCGATTTGCCGCGTCAAATTCAGAGCATTGTGTTTAAAGTCATGATTACTTAATCACGTTGCGTATGCCGTAAACTTGCGGTTAAATCCGCGGAACAGGCGATATCGTTTTCCGATGCGAGCCAACCGATGACCACGACCGTCAATGAATTTCACTCCGCCAGTCAGCCGATGGATTGGGTGAATGTTCGTGCCGTTTATCGGAAACTGCAAGACGATTTCCACATGCTGACCGAACCGTTCGGTATCTTCGTTCCAGATGATCGCAATCTGGATTTGTCGCAACTCATTGGCGCAATCGATGTCGTTGATCGTGAACTCGACAAGATTGAAACTGCTTCTGGTCGCCAAGGCTTTATTTCAAAAGTGCTCAGTTATCTTCGTGGCGAATCTGCCGAACTGAGAGTTAACACTTCCAAGGAATTGCTTGATCGGATGGCGATTCTTCGCGAAGCTATCGAACGCCTAGAAATTCGCGACAAATTCTGTGACACGGTGCAAAGGGTCGTTCATCATGGCGAGGCGAAGCGAGTCGCCACAACGGACAAGGAAATGATTCATCACTTGGTAGAAGAGTGGCGATTGACAGGCGTCTTGCCAGTGTTGTTCCTCCGCGAGCTGAGTACACCTGCTTTTGAGAAGTTTTTCTATCTGTGTTGTGCAACGATGCCCGCGATCGACATGATTCAGGATGCCAGAATGGATTTCCGCAGTGGCCAAATTAGCATTCGACCGAGCATCGGATTGTACTTCAAGCTGACAAAGATTTTCTTCAGCCCACTGCCGAAGCTGATGTTTTTGTTTCCATCACCGTTGACCTTGGTGCGTTACGCATTGTCATTCGTTTGGCAAGGGATTCTTGGTGGCACGAACAAGGCTGCGTGAGGGTGCCTGAGGAAATTTGTCGGGTTCATTTTCTGGCGAGCCGGAAGGATGGCTTGCTGCTTCTCCGTCGGCGTGTCGGAAATTAATTACTCCAGATCTGCTGCGGCGCCGCAGCAGATGCGTGGCTTCTTGTTAAACTTTTCCGGTTAGCCAACGGTTAGCTGTACTGAGCAATTTGCCCATCGAGAGCATTGTGAGGGTCGATAAGGAGAAAGAAGAATTCTCTTTTTGGACAAAACCATGTTCTCCAACACGACCTTTCGACTGCCATCTATTGCAGCGCTGGCTATTGTCTGCCAACTCTTTGCTGTCGCCGAATGCGATGCGCAGCAAAACGAGCAATCTCTGTTTGTGATTAAAACGCCTTCGGTTGAAAAATCTGGCTATGGCCAACGGCCCGCCGCGATCAACGCCACGCCGATCTCATACCAAGCTCAGGAATCAACACCGCGCGAAGACGAAGGTCCTGAACCCGTGCCGGACGAACCGAACCTCAGCGATCTTGAAGGCCTCGATGCGAATGAGGATCTCGACATCGATGAGGATGACGATCGGTTGCTAGACGACGACATGGAAGATGAAGAGCCCGCGGCAAGGGAAATGACGCAATGGAATCTGAAGCCAATTTCTTCGATCGTCCCGAGCCTTCGACTGGCAAACGGAAAATCACCGGCAGATCAGTCATGGCAGCTTACGAGTCGCAACAGTGCCCCGATTGGGAACTCGGACAAGTTGTTCGCTTGGGCGGCTCCTAACATTTCGTACAAGCCGCTGTACTTTGAAGACGTCGCGCTTGAGCGATACGGTCAAACCAAAGGTCTGTTTAGACAGCCGTTTGTTTCCGGAATCCACTATTTAAAGTCAGCTGCAATGTTGCCTTACTTTTCACTCTACGACCCCGTTAACTCTTGCGATGGCCCGCTTGGATATTGCAGGCCGGGACAGAAGGTCAACTGTGTGACGCAAAAACATTACTTTGGCAATCCGTTTAATCGCGGCCGATAGACTGCGACAAACGACAAGCCGAAAGGCGAAACAGCCCCCAACGCGTGGAGGCTGGACGAAACAAGGAACCTGCCCTCGGCAGCGAATCCTCAGCTACTTCGCTGTCACTTCCCCTGATTAGCGAGCCGCGGTTTCTCCTCGCCGGTAACTTCGATTAGCTTTTGACGAAACAGTTCACTCAATGCCTGCAGCTCTTCAACGGTGAGTTGTTCGGTGCGAGCATCTGCTTGCAAGTCGGCCGCTGCCAAGACTTCGTCGACTTGCGGTTTGGTTAACTGACCCTTGAAAGCCGCCACAGCAACGCTGCGCATGAACTTGCGGCGATGGAAAAACATTGCTCGCACGAACGCGTAAAAGAAATCGATATCCGGAATCTTTGCTGCTTTTTCCGGACGATACGTGATTTTCAGAATCGCCGAATCGACTTTCGGACGCGGCCAAAACACGTGCGGCGGCATGATTCGAACCACCTCCGCATCCGCCATACTCTGAACCCAAACACTCAGAGATCCGTAATCTTTCGAGCGTGGCTTGGCCGTGATTCGATCCGCCAGCTCTCTCTGAATTGTGACGCTCATCATCGCCGGAATGACTTCACTTCGCAGCAAGTTTGCGATTACGGGCGTGGCAATGTTGTACGGCAAATTCGCGGCGAGCTTAAAGACGCGGTTGGGAGCCGCGGCGAGGGCCGTTTTGATGGCTTCGATGACCGTGTCGTCAAACAAGTTCTTATTCTTGAGTGCATCCTGCTTTAACATCTGAATGTTGTCGAACGCTTCAAGTTCCTCCGAAGCCATCTGATAAAGATAGCCATCGATCTCGACGGTAATGACATGAGCTGCTTTTTCGGCCAGCATTCCCGTCAGCGACCCCATTCCCGTGCCGACTTCAAGAATCACGTCGTTTTTGCACGGCTCGGCACTGTTGGCGATCATCGTGATCAAGTTCAGGTCAACCAGAAAGTTCTGACCGTGCCGTCGGTTGGGGAAAAGGCCGACTTCTTCGAAACGTTTCGACAGGTAGGAAACGGTCTGACGATTGACCTTCTTCCCAGGCTTATTTTCTTCGGCTTGGCTTTCGGCAATTTCTGCTGCGGCTTTGGCTTCTTCCGTTTGCGGAACTCCAGTGACGACCGCTTTAGCTCTGGCCTCGACGGCTTTTTTCTCTTCGAGCGCTTTACGGGCACGAGCCCATGGATCGTCGGCAGCTTTCGCTTCTGCAGCTGCTCTCGATTCCTCTAAATTCTCCCTCGCGCGTGCCCACGGATCTTCTGCGGGCGTCGAATTTTCAGTTTCGTTTGAGTTGTTGCTGGACATACTTGGCCAATAAATCTGTTTCAATGTTCACTTGGTCGCCGACCTGTCGCCCTCCCAGCGTCGTCAAATCGAGCGTGTGCGGGATTAGGGCAACGCTGAAGCGGTCTTCGAGGACTTCAACCAACGTCAGGCTGATTCCATCCACCGTAACGGAGCCCTTGTTCGCCATCTGTCGAGTGAGTTTCGTTGGGACCTCGAACCAAAACGTGGCCCACTGTCCATCGTTGGTCCGCTGAGCCACGGTTCCAACGGCGTCGACGTGCCCGGTGACGTAGTGACCTCCCATTCGATCTCCGACGGCGAGGCTTCTTTCGAGATTCACTGAATCGCCGGAGGACAGCTGTCCCAGATTCGTCTTGCTAAGCGTTTCTGAGCCAGCCTGAAAAGTCATTTCGGATCCGTCGATTTCCACGACGGTCAGGCAGCAACCATTGACGCAGATGCTATCACCGATTTCGGCGTTTTGGCAGCAAATTTCGCCCTGAATACGCAAATCGGAGGTTTCTCCGTCAGCAACGGCAGATTTCGAGACCGAAACGATGGTGGCTTTTTCTTCAACAAGGCCAGTGAACAAGGCGAGGCTCCGGCGGAATGAATCGGCGGGAGGGTCGGCCTCCCCAAAGAATGATTTGCAGAAAAGCCTAGCCTTAGCAGAACTTCAGAGAAAGCTGAAAATAGCGTCAGCGCATAAAAAATGAAGGGTTCCAGCTCGCCGCTACCGGAACCCTTCTAAAGTTGGCTGTCCGATTGGGAACAAGTTCCTGCTCGGAGACCCACAGCCATTTGTGATATCGACTTTAAGCCCGCTCTTGTGAACTAAAAGAAACAACATCGGGCTTAGTCGGCATAACAGGAATAGTCAGATGTTAAGCTGTACCATTAGTAGGGCTTGCGACAGGCTGACGAGCGATTCCAAGCCCGTCCGCCGAATGGAGCCTTTGCCAGTTCCGCACCTTTTCGTCGTTGTGTAAGATTGTGACCGTAAGATGTGAACCCCACATCGCGACCTGAAACTTCACAGCGACCAGACATCGACAATGAATTCAAAGCAGCCGCAAGTCGCCAAACTTGCCTTGGAAGACGGAACTGTATTCACCGGAATTTCTTTTGGTGCCACAGGAACAACCACCGGCGAAGTCGTCTTTAATACTTCGATGACCGGCTATCAGGAAATTCTGACCGACCCAAGTTATCGCGGTCAGATCATCACAATGACGTATCCGGAAATCGGAAACTATGGCGTCAACCCAGAAGATGTTGAAAGTGGTAAGCCTCACTTGAGCGGTTTCGTCGTCAGGAACTTAAGTGAGATCTCAAGCAACTTTCGCGCGAATGACACTTTAGACGATTATCTAAAGAAAACAGGAATCGTCGGCATCTCCAACATCGACACGCGGGCACTCGTTCGTCGCACACGATCCGAAGGCGCGTTGAAAGGAGTCATCTCAACCGAAACGCTCGACGACGCGACGCTTGTGCAAATGGCAAAAGACAGTCCCGGTCTTGTCGGTCGCGATCTGGTCAAGGAAGTTTTGCCTGAACAACCGTTGGACTGGAACGGACAACTTAGCGAATGGTGGGACTTGCGTTGCGACAGTCACGACAATGAAGGCAAAGAAACCAAAATCGTCGCGATTGACTTTGGCATGAAGCAGAACATTGCCCGGCATCTAATCGATCAAGGCTTCACCGTTCGCATCTTACCGGGAACATGCACTGCGGAAGAAGTTTTGGCTTGCGAGCCTGACGGGGTCTTTCTGTCCAACGGCCCGGGCGATCCGCAAGCGTTGGACTACGCAATTGAGATGATCCAAGGAATTCTGGGCAAGGTTCCCTTATTTGGGATCTGCTTGGGCCATCAGCTATTGTCTTTGGCTTGCGGGGCCAAGACCTACAAGCTCAAGTTCGGTCATCGCGGTGCCAATCAACCGGTTCAGGATGTCTCCACGAAGAAGATCGAGATCACATCTCAAAATCATGGTTTCTGCGTCGAGCCTGATTCGTTGCCGGATTGTCTGGAAGTCACCCATTACAACTTGAACGACAACACGATCGCCGGCGTCCGTCACAAGACTCTGCCTGCGTTCAGCGTTCAATATCATCCGGAAGCGTCAGCTGGACCCCACGACAGCCAGTATCTATTTCGGAGATTCCGAGAGATGTTGCAAGCTGATTCCGTAGCTGGCTAGCCTGTTTAACGATGTTTAACGACTAGCCGGAGGCGTCGGCGTTTGGGTAGTTCGAAACGCCTACGGCTAGACGTTAAACAATTTACGCTCATCGGACGAAATTGCGTCATGAGTCAACACGACAACAAGACCGAAGTGGGCTCCAAAAATAAGCGACGGCGAATTCTAGGCAAAATTCGAAACGAATTTCAAATCGAAATTATTGTTACCGTCGTTTGCTTCCTGCTGGCCCTTGGTTTGTCTACCAAACTCATTGTTGCCATTACCACCGCGTGCTTACGATTTGCGTTGCCCGACGCGATCACCGCAGTGCTCGTTCTGAAACACGACCCGGATCGCTGGCACGGAATCGCCGTTGCTCTTCTATTTCTCGCTTTGGGCATGTGTCGCGCCGCTACGGTGGCGCTGATTGCGGTTTTTGCTGTCGTGTTCGTTTTCATGACGTTTGGACTGGTGCCCGGGAAGCTAATTGGTACGAGCATGGCAACAGGTCTGATTATCGTCTACGGCTTTCTGTTGCTGATTTTCCCCAGCACCTTCATCGCATTCCTGATCGCAAAATTCGCAAATCTAAAGTTGTACTTTGCGCATGAACTCACGGATGCTCGACGTTCAGAATCAGAGACGATGGATACGCTTGACGTGTCAGCAAGTTTAAATTTGATTGCGATTGGATCGGCCATCTCTCTTTCAATTGTTGTTTGTTCGAGCTTGTTCATTTTCGCTCTGTTCCCAAATGCCGTCGCGGGAGCGGAAGTATTACTCGTCATGCTAGGAGCGTTCGTAACGCCGCCGATTTGGATTTGGTTGTTCATCACGACTGTTATGCCGGCGATTGAAGACGTGTAGGCAGGGCCAATTGATTGCCGGACATGCCTAAAGGCATTAACTACAAACATCATGCAAATGTGCCTGAACTACGGTGGATCATGGCCGCCTTTACACAACGGCTGACAGCGCATCAAACGCCACGCTGTCTTCCACGCCCCCTTGATCGCGCCGTACTTTTGAAATGCTTCAATCGCGTACGCACTGCACGTTGGTTGAAAACGGCACACGCCGGGCAACAGCGGACTGATCGCAAGCTGATAAAATCGCACGAATCCAATCAGACAAATTCTCGGCACGCGCCACAGCCAAAGAAACATTACTGCTTCTCTTCGATAGAGCGTTGCCGATCGCGATTGATATTCAGCTTCAAAACGTCAGGACGCGAGTAGTGGCCAGAAATATCAAAGTTCTGCCGTTCGCGTAACACTTCGATGTGATCGAGCGTTGCCGTTAGAAGCTTCTCCTGATCGCAAAACGGCTCGATGACCCAATCGCCGTTGGGAGCCGCAATACAAGACCCGCCATCGGAAACGATTTCGCTCTCAAAAGAATCCAAAACCAAATCGCGATGCGGAAAGTCATCAGGAACGTCCGACTTTCGCAGTAAGCCAGAAACCGAGAGCACATACGAACGTGACTCGATCGCCGCAAACCGTGTGATGTCGATTGTGTTCCGCTTCGCACCAGGCCAAACCGCAACATGAAGATTCTCGCCAAGGCCATGCAACGCCGCTCGTGGCAGCGGCATCCAGTTTTCCCAGCAATTCAAACCGCCGATTTGAAACGGTCCCAAAGGGAATGTTTGCAAACCGTTCCCATCGCCGACCCCCCAAGCCAATCGTTCCTCGTACGTCGGCATCAGTTTGCGATGAGCATTGCGAACGTCTCCGGATTGATCGATGTAAACCAACGAGCAATATCCCGTGTGGCCGCCGCGATCGGTCCCCAGTTCGTAACAGCCAACCATCACGGCAACACTTTTTGATTTCGCCAAGTCGCAAATCGGCTCCAAGTCACCGCGTTCGATGTTGACGGCAGATTTCAGATAGTGAGCGTGAATATCTTTCTGAAGATCGCAATCAAATTTTGAGCCATGGGTCGAACCGAGCCAAAACGGATAGCCTGGCAAAACAGTCTCGCCAAAGACAACCAACTCGCATGATTCATCTGCTGCTTGGGAAACGTAGTCGCAAACCTTGCCCAACGTCTTGTCTCGATCCAGCCAAACGGGTGCGATCTGGGCCAGTCCAACTTTTAGTTTGCTCATTGAGTTAGCTCTTTTTTTCTTGATTGACCTGACTGGCCCAATGTGAATGCGATCGCAAATGCGCTGATCAAGCCCAAGCCAATCCACACAAAATCCAATGCACGAAAACGGGTTTTCAAGCTGCCCCAAAAAGTACCATCGGAATCGAAGCGAGCGATGACGTCGTCAAAGCCATCGTTGACCTCATCCACCAATTCCAAGCCGTCAGCAGGTTTCCAATTTGGATACTTCTCTCGCGCCGAAGAAACCATTTTCTCAATTTCATCCGACTCCAACTTCAAAACTTCTGCGTTGACGAGTTTCCGAAGTTCAATTTTCTGTTTTTCGCGTTTCTCGTAGTCGATGTCTTTGGCCGGATCTGAGAAGTCCTCGAAAGCATCGTCGAATCTCATTTCAAGTTCTAGGTTGATTGACGATTTGGCAATCGGCTTCAGCTCCTTTGGAATATCACCGGATTCATACATGGCGTCCAGCATCGCAAGGTATTCGTGTCGCACTGGAGTCCAACTTAGATGGTTTAGCCTCGCATTCCTGATCGCTTCCTCTCGTTGCTCCGGACTCATCTCCACATATTTTTTCTGAACCAGCTTGCGAAGCTCTTCCTCGCGTTCGTTCTTATCCTGTTGAGTCGTATCTTGGTGGTAGTCTTCATCAGTTTCCCCGTCGAGCGATTGAAGATTAGCCCGAGCATGCGCAAGCAAACCCTCATCGTCGATTTCCTCCGCCGCGACCATCGAATCAAGAATTGCTTCGGCATGCCAAGATTGTTCCATCCATTCCGGATGACCAGACCGGACTTTTTCCAGCATGGCTTCTTTTTCTTCGCTCGACATTTCACGAATGATCTCACGAACTTTCTTGTCCAGCTCGATCTCGGTTTCCAACTCGATATCATCGTAGTCCGGAATTTCGAAAACACTCTGATTGGAAAGGAACGCTTCGATCTTCATTTCCGCAACGTCTTTTTCAGCTCCTTCGAGTTCACCATCAACGTTCATCTGCTCAAGCACGCCAATCGAAACAGCGGTGTCAGGAATAAGTGAGTTTCCAAAATTCTGAACCGAGGTCATCGTTGAGACCGCAATCATGATCACCCAAGCGGATACGATGCGACCGAACAGCAAGCAAAGGAGTGCTCCCAGAGTCGTCGCAACGCAAAATTTTATCGACGGGTTACGGGCGATCAAACCGGCAAGGCAACCGACGATCGCGCCAATCACCCACGCAAAGACTTGTGCCCCGACGCCAAAGAAGCTCGCCACCACACCCCAGATCAACGCCAGAAACATCCCCACACCGACCGCCGCAAACCAAGCGCCAACCGATCGGCCCGTTGTCGCTTCCTGCCTCCGAGGCACCCCTGCTGCCGAACCGTAGACACCCGCAAAACCTGCCTTGGGCAATTCAGGATTTTCATACGATGCAATTGCGGGATTCACTGGAACGCCCGAAGGTGCCGCACTGGCAATCGATGCCACGACAGGAGTTGCCATAGCGGGAATTGAAGCGGCAGGTCGCGGAGGCAATGGGCCTTGCTCCAACTGATGCCCACAGATTCCACAAAGCGTGTCCGAAGGATTGAATAGTTCCGACTGGCAACTTGGGCACGTCGGATTGATAGATGTCTTTGGCACGTAAGCAGCCGTCGGCGCCGCAGCGGCTTGAGCGACACCAGCAACTGCCTGATCGTTCCCAACTTCTTGGGCAAGCGATGAGACTCGAGTTGCATTCTGACAAGCCGGACATTTAATCAAACGTCCGGCATATTTTTCATCTACACCAATTGCCTTCTGACAACCTGAACAGTGAAACTTGATCATTCGATCTCTCGTTCGGGAAAGCGGAGTCCCACTCACTATAAACGATTCGCTACCGTGATTACAACGTGCAGCAGATTGAGATAAACCTTGAAAGACCCTTGGCGATGCATATGGACTCAGGATTCCAAATGCTGGACTTTTGTCTAGAGCGTCTGCCAAAGTTCCAATGGAGCGTCATCGTGGAGTGTGGCCATCGCAACGTTGCGCTTGCATCGCGCGTCGTAAACTTTGAAGACCTGCTTCATGCCACCTTTGGCAATAAACTCAGCTCATTCGTAGCGATCGGTAATCTGTGAAACCGCGTGCAGCGAAGGACTGATTGCCTCTTCTTCGACTTGCCCGTAATCTTCGGCAACGTAATAGAAATCCGCCAGATTTGTTATGGGTTTCGAATCCTCATCCATGTCAACCTTCCAACTCATCAATCACAGCTTTGATTTCCTTGATAAACGGAGCTTTCACTCGGCTCTTCAGTGTGTAAACCGAATCGATCGACAAGTTGAGTTCGGCAGCGATCTCATTGGTCGACTTTTCGTCAAGACTCATCGTAAACGTTTTGACTGCGTTTCGAACCACAACTCCCAACCAAGTGCGAAACCGAGCCTTTTCAGGATTGTAACTTGCGATGTTTCGCCAGAGCTTCAATAAAACGTTCTGCACGAGATCATCGAAATCGCTCGTCGAAACCTTCATCCGGTGAAGTACGTGGAAAATAAATCGCTCATAATACCGAACGAACTCCTCCCAAGCCTGCGAATCGTCCGCATTCTTAGCGCGTAGTATTAACGACTTTCTCGTTTTCCAACGTTCGCTCAAAAACCGCTCCAACTTGAATCCCTTGGAACATTACTTTACCAGACACGTTTTCGCTTGCTCGCAACTGCCATCAATCCAAGCGCCAAAACGATCAGACTACTTGGCTCGGGAACTGCAACAATAGCTAAATTGTCGATTGCCACGTAGGTTGGCGTGTTGATGCCGAACATTCCGACATCCGTTGAAAGAAACTCTAATCCAATCATGGATGCGTTTTCAACACCTGAACCAACAAGATCAACCAACGTCCAATCGCGAACGATCGAAGTTCCATTCGCGAGATTAAACGGATCCGAAGAAGCAAGAACCGTAACCTCTTCAACTCCATTGACGACATCAACGCGAATACTGTTGAAGATCACGTCGAAGCTGTCTCCAACGCCGAACGGCCTTGCCGCTGAGTTTCCGTTTTCGAGAACGTGAGCGGTCGTACGGGTGTTGTTGATTTGCAACGACTGAAGCTGGAATCCGTCTTCGATTTCGAATCGAGCTTCGTTGGGAGCAAAGCCAAACATCACTCCCCAAGTATCCGATCCGTTGAATCCGTTTCCAGATGCTCCAGTCGGTGACGCAACAACTGTGTCATTGCCAAACTGAAACTCTTCAAACCCACTGGTCCCGCCAAGGGTCCACGAATTTCGATTTGAGTAAGCCGCACCGTTCCACGAATCGAAGGTCGCATTGTAATTTGTCGGAAAGTCGATTGGCCCGGACGAATACCCGCCGGCAAGATCCTCCCCTCGATAGGCCGAATCGCTGGCAAGTGAGTCGCCGACATCTTCAAAGTCAACGATCGTTGTTTGAGCATTTGCAGTAGCAGATACGCCAAACGCAAAAACGGCGGAGACAAGTAGACAGTAAAAGATCTTCATTTCAATTATTCTCATGATGTAAAGTTAAAGCTATTTGGTTGTCGCTACGCAGTTCGTGTCTAGAACCCACCAACGACTTCTCCCCCAGCCCGAGTGCAAATGGCTGCGAGCGTTTCCAATTCGAGATTCTCGGACAGAAAACGAACGTGACCATCGGCAAACGCGGCGTTGGCTCCATCGGGATGCCGGGATCGAATGTCGTTTTCAAAAACGGGTGCCGCATTGATTGCGAACGCTTGGTCGAACACGTTCAGTCCATTGATCCATTGCCCATCACTGAAGTCGCTGTCTTCGGCGACGATGATTGTGTGAGAGGAGCCATCGGTGATGTCACGATGCGAAAGTGAATTGCCGTAGAGCATCAACCCTTTCGCTGGATTGTTTGGCCCTGTGATTCGTTCGCCGTGCATTCCGCCGTAGTCACACGGACCGCGACCTTCTGAAAGTTCTCTGCCTCGCTGGCTCGAAGGACAAACGAAAACTTCGATCACCGCTGCTGCACCAAACGCATTTTCGGCGCTGTCAAAGGCCTGCTCCAAATCTAGCTGATCAAACACGTTGTCTTGTTCGAGGAACGGGAGCAGAAACGCACTCCAAGCGATTTGCGTTTCGTCAGGAGACCAAGGTCCACGCCAACCGGTCCCGCCAACGGGAAACTCCTGATGTGCTGCATGGTAATTCTGAAGAGCCAATCCAATTTGCTTAAGATTATTTAAGCAATTGGTGCGCCTAGCGGCTTCGCGCACCGACTGAACGGCGGGCAGCAGCAAGCTGATCAAGATCCCAATGATCGCAACGACCACCAACAGCTCGACCAGTGTGAAGGCGCAACGTGCGCGCAGGGATGTGTTCTTTTTTAGTGACATAAAACAAAATTCAGTTGTGATTCGATGCTCCCTCGCACATCGACATCATCGCAAACAACTGGCAGGTATTCTGGCTCTTGATGCAAAGCCCGCCTTCTCACCAGCGAACCAGCAATGGCAATGAATGGACTTTGTTAAATCAATTACAGCGGGCGGGGCCGCGCCGGATTCTCACCGGCTTCCCTCTAACAACTAGGCAGAAACCCAGCCGTCACCAATCGTTGTGAAGCCGCAGTATAGTCGACTGACGTCGATCAGCCAGCAGGGAATTTGCATTTGAAGTCGGGAATCGCTCCAATATGATCCGCAAACGACCGAATATGAATGTGTAGCTCTCAGCTATCGAATTCAAACCTCATCTTCGACCACAACGACATTCCATGATCCGATTCTTTGGAAAACAAAACAAAGACCAACAGGACTCAGCCGAATCTCGTTTGAGCATCATTGAATGGAAGGTAAATCTGATTCTTGTGATCGTTGGCGTGCAGCTGATTCTGACCGTGCTGATGTTCGCCAAAGATTTGCTGATGCCATCCAAAACTTCCATCGTCATCTGCCTAGTGCTGCTGGCGGCCGTCGGTTGGTTCTTTCGCAAACAAATTCCTGGATTGATCAAGCGTATGATCGCCAAGCAGATCGTCGGACAAGATTCACCATCGCGAGACTCCAGTCGCGATCTTGAAGAATCGATTAAATAGCCGGCCTTGCCCGCCTTGTGCAGCTCCCGGTGCTATCAATCCGAGCCCTTAGACGCAATAATGTCGTCCTGACGAATTAGCCCCGGATTAATCACGAGGCGTGGGCGTCGACACCGAACATCTACTTTCGGAAAAGTGGACAAGTCGCGCCGATTTGAATCGTTCAAATTGGTGAACGAGCCGCCCGTCGTCGTGAATAAATCCGGTTTATCTTGAGGGATTGATATGAAAAATGCGGTAGCGCTGATTCTCGGCGGCGGACGTGGTACTCGACTGGCACCTCTCACTTCGATTCGCTCGAAGCCTGCGGTGCCGCTGGGAGGAATGTATCGGCTGATTGACATCCCGATTTCAAACTGCCTCAACAGCGACATCAATCGCATCTTTGTGCTGACTCAATTTATGTCCGTGAGTTTGCACAACCACATCAACAACGCTTACCAGTTTGATAACTTCAGTGGCGGGTTCGTCGAACTGCTCGCGGCTCAAGAAACGCCGTCCGCAGGAAGCGATTGGTATCAAGGAACCGCCGATGCGGTTCGCAAAAATCTGATCTATTTCAATCAGTCCGACATCGATTACGTGGTGATCCTTTCGGGTGACCAACTTTACCGAATGGACTACAGCAAACTTATCGAGACCCACATCGCCAAAGGCGCCGACGTCACGATTGCTTGCCTGCCAGTTTCTCGTCAGGACGCACGCGGCTTTGGCGTCATGCAGCTTGACGATCACGGCCAAGTTACTGGCTTTGTCGAAAAACCTCAAACCGACGAAGAGATTGATGCCGTCCGCACTGACCCTGAATGGATTCGCACGCAAGGCATCGACCCACAAGGCCGCGATTGCTTAGCCAGCATGGGCATCTACGTCTTTGGCCGAAAGTTACTCAATGAACTGTTGGAAGGTAGCACCTCGACGGACTTTGGTAAGGAAGTTTTCCCGGAAGCGATCAAGAACAAGAAAGTTTACACCTACTTGTTCGACGACTACTGGGAAGACATCGGAACGATTCGCTCCTTCTACGAATCCAATTTGAACTTGGCTTCAGAAAAGCCCGCTTTCAGCCTCGTCGAAGGCAACAGCCCGATTTATACACACGCGCGGTTCTTGCCGCCCACGAAAATGGGTAACGCATCGGTCAAGAGCAGCTTGGTCTCCGCTGGCTGCGAAATTGGCGATGGCGTTGAAATCGAAAACAGCGTGATCGGAATTCGAACAAAGATTGCCCCAGGAGTAAAAATTAAAGACTCGATCATCATGGGCGCTGCCTACTACAACTCGGAACGGCCTGCAGAGGTCGAAACCGACTTGCCGCTTGGCATCGGCGAAGGATCCGTTATCGAAGGAGCCATCATTGACCTCGATTGCCGGATTGGAAAAAACGTCCGAGTCATCAACGGCAAACAACGCACAGATACTTCGTTAGACCATTCAACCTGCGTCATTCGCGACGGCATTCCGATTGTAATTAAGAAAGCCATTCTTCCCGATGGCTGGACACTGGACGACGAAGTCTAGAGTTTGTAACGATCATCCAACACCTTGAGTCAAATCTATCATGAGTCTTCGAATCAATTTTCTTGCGTTGGTCATTGCCGCCGCAACGTTGTCCACGAGTCTTGCTCAAACAGAGGAGTCTCCTTCGTGGACGCAGTTTCGTGGCAACGAAGGTCTTTCGAGCGTCGATGCGCAAACGCCCTCGCAATGGACTGAAGATAACTATGTCTGGAAAGTTGAACTGCCAGGCCGCGGGTGGTCTTCTCCGGTCTATGCCAACAATGAAATTTGGCTCACCGCCGCCACCGAAGTCGCGGCTTCCGAAGAAGAAATCGCAGCAAAACTGAAAGGCGTCGAATACGCTCAGATCAAGACGGCTGCCAAAGCGATCACGATGAATGCGATTTGCGTCGACCTCACGACTGGCCAACTCAAAAAAGTCATCGAACTTGGCACTGAGAACGATCCGCAACCCAACAATCCGATGAACTCTTACGCTTCTCCCACGTGTGCGATCGCGGATGGCAAAGTCATTTGCCATTTCGGAGCGTATGGAACCTGGTGCATTGATGCTGAGTCCAAAAAAGTCGCGTGGGACAGGAAGTTTGTCATCGAACACAGTGTCGGGCCGGGTTCCTCTCCGATCATCGACAGCGGCAAAGTGATTCTTGTTTGTGACGGAATCGATGATCAATTCGTTGCGGCGATCGATTTGGAAACCGGCAGTGACGCTTGGAAAACAGATCGACCGGAAATCGTCGCCGATAGCGTCGAATTCATGAAAGCTTACAGCACGCCTGTCGTTCGTGAAATTGATGGTGTTCGCCAAGCTGTCGTTCCCGGAGCGAATTGGATCTGCAGCTACAACGTGGAAACAGGTGAAGAAGTATGGCGCGCGAAATATGGATTTGGATTTTCAGTCACACCAATGGCAGTCTTTACTGAGGGCAATTTTGTTATCTCAACGGGATATGGAAAATCAGAGTTCGTTGCCGTCAAACCAGGAAGCGGCGACGTCAGCGATTCGATTCAATGGCGAGCCCGCAATGCTCCTGCGATGGCTTCGTTTGTTGCACACGATGGCGTGATCTACGCGACCAGCGATCGCCCCGGCGTGATTCGATCTCTCGACGCGAAAACGGGTGAAGTCATCATGAAGAAACGGTTCCTTCCCAACGTTTCGGCTTCTATCCTTAAGGCAGGAGAACACCTTTACATTGGATCCCGCGACGGCATCATGAAAGTAGTGAAGTGCGACCCGGAATTGGAAGAAGTCAGCTCGTTCGATTTCGGTAGCCCCGTTTACGCGACGCCAGTTGTCGTCGAAAACGATCTGCTGGTTCGCACGAAAGATTTCATGGTTCGTATTGGGAAATAGTCCCGTCAAGTATTGCATGTAGTTTGTAGTGACTAGCTTTAGCCAGTCTTGCATGCAGAACACGCTTAAACGCGTTAACTACAAACAACATGCAAATTCAGTCACACAACTCCAGGATTAACCAATGATCGTTGACGCTCACCACCATTTTTGGGATCGAACCATGCCTGAGTTCGATCACTCATGGCAGGAATCTGACGAACACAAACCGATCTGCAAATCGTTCTTACCGGGCGACCTAGCACCGCATCTGAAGGCCAAAGGCATCGAAAAGACTGTCTTCGTTCAGACGCAACATAACACTGCTGAAAACGATTGGGTTTTGGGCATGTGTGAGCAGCACGACTTTCTGGCCGGCGTGGTCGGCTGGGTAGATTTGGCCAGCGACGAGTGCGAGGCTCAAATTGAAAAGTATAAGTCGATGGAGAAGTTCCTCGGCGTTCGCCACATCACTCAAGCCGAACCTGACGACGACTTCATTGTCAGCGAGCCGATTCTCAAAGGCTTGGCGTTGCTCGAAAAGCACGACGTAGCGTTCGATTTATTGTTCTTTGTCAAACACATGAAGCACGGCGCGACGGTTGCCCAGAAGTTCCCCAACCTCAGGCTCGTCATCGACCATTTGGCCAAGCCAGTCATCAAGAACGGCGACATGGATGTTTGGAAGGATGACTTTATCGCAGCATCAAAATGCCCCAACGTTTATTGCAAACTTTCAGGGATGGTGACCGAAGCCGACTGGGAAAACTGGAAGCCTGCGGACCTGAAACCATACGTTGACTTGGCACTGGAACACTTCGGGCCAGAGCGTTGCATGTTCGGAAGCGATTGGCCCGTTTGTGAGTTGGCTGCGACTTACGAAGAAGTCTTCGACGCGTTGACTGAGTGCATTGGCGGACTTTCTGAGGACGAAAAGTCGCATGTCCTTGGCCAAACAGCGATCGAGTTCTATCGTTTAAAAGTGTGAGCTTTTTCTTCGGCCACCATTTGATAGTTTTGGGGACGGAGTAAAAATAAAACCAAGATCTTTGCTCCCCCTCTCCTCGTGAATTCGGACCTTTGCACTTTTCAATGAAGTCAATCGTTGACCGAATTCATGAGGAGAGGGGGTTGGGGGGTGAGGAGCAAATGGGGCTCAAGACTTGCTGTTTTGTTTTGGCCCAATGTGAAGCAGCACGTGAAATCACAGATTGAATTGGAACCAACAAACCCCTCACCCCCAGCCCCTCTCCCCACAAATTCGGCCAACGTTTGATCCCAGTGGCAAAAGACTAGCGTCCGAATTTGCGGGGAGAGGGGAGCCAAGAATATTTGTCTGTTGTTCCTGATCAAATCACAAGAAACCGGTTCAAATATCCACCCTATCCGAAACGACCAACGCAAAACCAACCTTGAAAGAAAACATGCTCTGGCGATCTGTCGGTCGAAACCTGCTTTTCAAATTCCCCGCTGAATGGACACATCATTTTTCGATGGGGACCTTCGCAGGGCTGTCCGCACTACCAGCAGTTCCGTCGATCATGCGGTCCCAATTCACGGTCAAAGATACACGTCTTGCGACGGAAGTGTTTGGATTGTCGTTCGCCAATCCAGTTGGCTTGGCCGCGGGTTTTGACAAAGATGCAAAATGGTTTCCCGATCTCGCCAACCTTGGGTTCAGCCATGTCGAAGTCGGTACGCTGACCGGACGAGCCCAACCTGGAAATCCGAAGCCGCGTCTGTTTCGTCTGCCTGCTGACAAAGCGATCATCAACCGGATGGGATTCAACAATGAAGGTGCGGACGCCGCAGCACGACGACTTGCGAAAACTAAAAAAGCGACGCCCGAAGATGTTTTGGGAATCAACATTGGGAAAACGAAGGTCGTCCCGGTCAGTGAAGCAACTGAGGACTATCTGTTCAGTTTCGAGCGTCTTTTTTCCTACGCCGATTACTTTACGGTCAATGTTAGTTCGCCAAACACTCCCGGCCTGCGCGAACTACAGAACCGTGAGCCATTGATTGAACTGCTCAACCGATTGCAGGAACTCAACGCTCGACTTTCAGCAGATCACGAAATCGCCAACAAACCAATTTTGCTGAAGATCGCTCCAGACCTTGGCGACGGTCAGCTGGAAGATATCGTTTCCATCGTTAAGGAAACGAAGTTAAGTGGCTTGATCGCAACCAACACGACGATCGCCCGTGACGGACTCAATTCGTCGAATGAAATGGTGGCCGAGATTGGCAATGGAGGACTTTCAGGTTCCCCGCTAACGACTCGAAGCCGTGACATTGTTTCACAGGCTTTCAAGCTTGCCGATGGAGCGTTTCCGATCATCGGAGTCGGTGGCATCATGAACGGCGACGACGCTTGGGAAATGATTTGCGCGGGCGCTTCTTTGGTGCAGCTCTACACCGGCTTCATCTATGGCGGCCCATCGATTGTGAAAGAGATCAACAAAACGATCTTGCGTCGCTTGATGGAATTGAACTTGAATTCCGTCTCCCAAGCTGTGGGAAGAAATGGCTGAAGCCGATGAGTCCACGTTGAATGGCCGTTCGGATCTGTGGCTTCGTGAAGTGAGCATCTGACCTTTTCAACTGTCCACTCTCGGAAAGTCTTAAAACAGTTCTGACTAAATGTCTTGCTGGCTTCCAGCATCGCTTATATGTCAGCAAATTCTAAAAACTTTCCCTAGAAGCAAGATCTGCAAGAATTAAAATCGCGGTTTGAATCAAATTGAGTTAGCGGCAAACACCTTCCTCCCGTTGACCGCTTCCTCCCTCCTTCCTTCTCCTCAATCCACCTCAAGAGTTTCACCATGCTGCTCTCCAACCCCCTCTCTATTGAAGACACTCTCGACTCAGCACAACAAATATCGCAAGCCAAATGGCTGGATGGTAATTGGCCAATCTGGTTAGTATTCGGAATCTTGTTACTTCTCGGTCTCACGTGGTTAACACTGAAGCGTCAGAAAAATTTGTCACTTGGCCATCAAACATCCAAATCAAAATCATCCGCCTCTTCACGGAAGTTTAGAAAAGAAAAGTCACCAGTCAGGGAGGCGAAACCCGACTACGACCTGTTCGACTACCCAGCGGACAACCGCACACCAACTAGCAGTGCGATCCCCCAAAGAACGGCATCGTTGGCTGGCAGCAATGTTGACGTGGCCGAATCTGAAACCAAATCTGTTCTACGGAACCTTCCCCCCATGTTCCCGCAAAGTGATTTCGGGAAAACTTTCGAAGAACGCGAGCGGATCGCCGATCAACGCACCAACTTTGCTACAACCAAATTGCCACTGGACAAAAACAGCTCAGACGAATCGACAAACTAAGTGGAACAAAAATGTTGGTTTAATTCATGGACCGTCGCTAACTGAAAAAGAGCTTCATTGCCGATATAAGCGCTGTGTGTCAATTCGAATTGGGGTAAAATAATGATCCTTGGAGTTCTAGGATAAACCATGTCCAGCGCCGAAAAATTTACTCCTCGATACACGGTCGACGATTACCTTCAATGGCAAGGTGATTGGGAGCTCTGGGACGGCACTGCTGTGTCAATGTCACCAGCGCCGTCGCCACGACACCAGCAGATCTCATCAGAATTGTTGTTCCGGATAAAGCAGGCGATCAAGACTCAGAGCTCATGCCAAAAATGCAAGGCGCTGATGGAAACCGATTGGCGAGTTTCAAACGGAACCGTCGTTCGACCAGACGTACTGGTAACTTGCGATCCGCTACCAGAAGCACACATTCAACGGGCACCAACATTCGTTGCGGAAGTTCTGTCTCCGTCAACTGCCGACAAAGATCGAAACGCCAAGAAAAGGCTCTACGAGAACAATGCAGTTAGTCACTACTTGATCCTTGACCCCAAAGACGAATCAGCAACTTTGTTTCAACTGCAAAACAATCAGTTTGTCGAAAGAAAGCTTAGCGATCGCACTGAATTTGCTTTCACAGAAAACTGCATTCTGAAAATTGACCTTTGCGATATTTTCGCATCTTGACCCAATGCGAAATTTTCGCAACCCGACAATCGCAATTACCGAGGTGCGGACGCGGGGAGGCTTGCTGGCAGAAATTGGATTCTGACCGAACACGTTCCGGATGTGTTGCAAACCTATTCGAATCGAAAGAAAGGCAAGGCCACGATCGCGTTGGAGCTCATGCTGATGCATCCTCGCCTTGAGGATCGCTATCTTGCAGACGTCGAAGCTTTGGTTGCAAGCGACATGGAATCTCCACACGCTCGCACGGCCCTGTCATTGAAGTACCCCGATTTGCTGGAGTCGACATGCGAGAAATATTTCGAATCGCTGACTTCTAACTTTCACAAATCGAGCAAAGCAATCGGCATACTTGGTGATTTTGGATCCGCTAGAAGCGAAGCATTGAGATCCTTGAGCGCTTATTCGGAAAAGCTAGGGCAATATGGTCGCACGAGAGAACTAAAGAAAACCGCGGAAGCGATCGAGAAAATCCGATCTCGTGAGAGCAATTCAGGAACCTAATTGAAGTTCTATCGCTTTTTCTTCTTCACACTTTTTCGATCCGGTCGATATCCCTCGCCGGGAGCAAACCGCGATTGTTTTCGCTTGCCTTTGCCTTTTGATTTCCCGGAGCCCTTCTTCTGGTCTGGGCCGTCGATCTGATGAACGTATCGACCACGGAACTGCTTGCCGGCACTCTTGCGACGATGATCGATCGCTTCTTTTGGCGGCTTCGAAGGGATGAGGCAATCACAACCGCTGCCGATCAAGTCCTGTCGACCTTCCGACTTGAGCGCTTTCACGACTTCAAAGTAGTTTTCAGGTTTGAAGAACTGCATTAATGCTCGCTGCGAATTGCGGTCCTTCAACTTCTTGGCGATGAAAACTGGCTTCTTCGTAAACGGATCCATCTCGGTGTAGTACATGCAGGTCGCGACATCCAATGGAGCCGGAATGAAATCCTGAACTTGATCAGGCTTGTACCCGTTACGCTTCAGAAACACGGCCAACTCAATCATCGACTTGACGCTACTGCCCGGATGGCTGGAGATAAAGTACGGCACGATGTATTGCTTCTTGCCAGCCTTTTTCGATTGCTCGCGAAACTTGTTCGAGAAACGAGCGAACTCATCGATGCCGGGTTTCTTCATGTTGTTCAAGACTTCATCATCCGCGTGCTCTGGAGCCACTTTCAAGAGTCCACCGACATGATGCTCGGTCAGCTCTTTCATGTACTCGGGACTGCGGCGGGCAAGGTCCATTCGAATGCCGCTGGCGACCAAAACTTTCTTCACGCCTTTGACTTCGCGTGATTCTTTCATGATCTGAATCAGCTCGCTGTGATCGGTTCCCAGAAGTTTGCAGATTTTTGGATGCACGCAAGACTGTCTGCGGCAAACGGCTTCGACTTCCGGTTTCGTACACTGCATTTGATACATATTGGCCGTCGGTCCCCCGATATCGCTAACGGTGCCCTTGAACTTGGGATCTGCAGCCATCGTTTCGATCTCGCCGATGATCGATTCTTTGCTGCGAGATTGAATCGTGCGACCTTGGTGAGCCGTGATCGAGCAGAACGTACAGCCGCCGAAACAACCACGCATGATCGTGACCGAATCTTTAATCATCTTGAATGCAGGAATCGGTTCCTTGTAGTTTGGATGCGGAGCTCGCGTGTAGGGCAAGCCATAGATCGCGTCCATCGCTTCTTGTGAAATAGGAAACGCTGGCGGATTCACAACAACCGTCTGCGTTCCGTGAGCTTGCGTGAGGCGTTTTGCGTTATAAGGATTCGTTTCCTGGTGAATGATTCGTGTGGCGTCGGCGAAAGCGACTTTGTCTGTTTTGACTTCCTCGAAAGATGGAATCGCGATCGTGTTTTCATCACATGGCGTTTCTTCACTGGCCCCAAGTGTGTAAGCGACGCCACGCATGTCGCGTAAGTCTTTGACAGTTTCACCGGCTTCAAGACGCCTAGCCATTTCGACAATCGGATTTTCACCCATGCCAAAACAAACGAGGTCCGCTTTCGAATCCAGCAAAATAGACTTGCGAACGTTGTCGCCCCAAAAATCGTAGTGGGCCAATCGTCGCAATGATGCTTCGACACCGCCGGCGATCACAGGAACGCCTTTGTAAGCTTCACGTGCGCGGTGGCAGTAGGACAACGTCGCGCGATCAGGCCTGAGCCCAATCCGTCCGCCAGGCGAATACGCGTCGCTGTTGCGAACTTTGCGATTGGCCGTGTAATGGTTGATCATCGAGTCCATGTTGCCGCCGCTGATCGCGAAAAACAATCGCGGCCGACCGAACTCACGCCAAGCTTCACAGTTCGTCCAGTCTGGCTGCGACACCATACCAACGCGAAAACCTGCAGCTTCCAGAGTACGTCCAAGAATGGACATCGCGAACGAAGGGTGGTCGATATAGGCGTCGCCGGTCACAAACACGATATCGACTTCGTCCCAACCGCGCTTTTTCGCTTCCTTCATGGACATCGGCAACCAGCGACTGCCCTTGGGTGTCGGCACGGCGGTCCCGTTGAGCACTTCAAGGCGTGCACAGGCTTTTTTAGCTTCGACAATCGGGAGTTCCATGTGAACAGTTTTTAAGTTGGAGTTTCGAAAATGGACTGCAACAGAATCGTTACATTCCGATCGGACAATTGGGCTCAATAGTGCCTAATTCGCGAAGACCAAGCAGTTTCACGGCCGTCAACAGCAAATTGCAATGACTGCAATTACAATCGGATTCTACAGAAATTGACCTTTATCGTAGGAGCGGCGGGATGGCGCGACAAGTTGAAAAGCAGCGAGGCAAGACGAAACACGTCGTAATCAGCACGATCAACGGGATTGTGGCAAAGCTTCCCATCAGCGAGAACATGGCGCAATTCTCCACCTATCTGTGCAAACGGCTCGATAGCCGCCAGCGTTTGAGCGAAGCAGATCACGAGGAGATGCGAGCTGAAACGATCGCAACGCTCAAAAACTTTGTCGATTCCTACACGGATGTCATCAAGAAAATCGCTCGCGAAGGCGTCGTCGAGGTGACCATTCCTTTCGTTGACGCCGATCTGAATCCGAAGGCGGATACGACTTCGCTTCTTGAGCATGCGATGCTGATGCCGTGGGAATACGTCCTAAGCGCTGTCACCAAAAAGTATCGCGGTAACCTTCCGCTAGTCGTCGTTCGTCACTTGGACGGAAACAACAGCGCAACTCAACCCTCTCGGCAAGCGACAAAACAGGATGCGAAAGGGAAAGAAGGAGGATTTTGTTTCCTCGAGACTGCTCCTGGGCAATTGGCTGAATACGATTTCTCAAACGAACGCAAACTAGTCAGTGGAGCATTGGCAGAACTGAAAGAGGTAGAACTTGAAGCCAACCCATCGATCGCGAAACTAAAAGGAACTGTGAAGCGTCGATCCCCTGACGTTATGCATATCTCTGGCATTGATACTCGACTGGGAATGAAACTGTCAGAGAAAACGTTGCCCGACCATGTTGTCGATGGACTCTATTTCACCAACGCAAAATCCGTGCGGTTGGTAGATTATCGAAAATTTGCAGAAGCAATCTCATCGGGCAAACAAAAGGCTCAACTTGTCGGTTTGAATTGTCAGTACTCAGGCGCCCGCATCGCTCCATCCTGTATCGCCGCCGGAGCACGCGTTGCGATTGGAATTCAGAACAGTCTGGACGATGGTCTCGCTGAAAGTTTCTTCTATCGTTTCTATCAGCATTGGAATGCGTCAAATCAGGATTCATTGGCGGCATTCATTGCAGCTTGGGAACATGTCAAGCCAATGGCGATGTCGATCAAAGGATCCGGAATCATTCTCTGGTTCAACACTTCTGTTTTCGCACGATCAAAAAAATTAATTGAGCCAAGCCTGAAAGGAATCGAGAAAGTCGTCTCGCAGATCAAAAATGAACAATTGAAACATGACAAAGAGGCGATCGTCGCAGATCCGGCTAAAGACAAAATCAAGGACCTCGTGAGCGTGACGGTTCAGCCGCTGGATACAATCACTCCTTGCAAGTTGCACTACGGCGAAAGCGTATTGAAGCAACTGTATTTCCTTTTCAAGAATTTGCATCCGACTGACAATACGCCGCACTGCATCGAAGGAATTGACGTCGAGGTAACTCTCACCGTTGGCCAAGAATCCTATCCCTATCGGACCAGAGTTTCTCTTGGTGTTGATCATCCAAACCTTGAGCTTACCGACAGTAAATTTGTTGGCTCCGAATACAATCCGCCGGGTGGTATTCAAGTTCCGCTAACATCGAATTTGATTCGAAAGGCGAGCGACAATGTTCGTGCCAGCGTGTACGTCAACGTCGAATGGGAAGGTCAAGTTCTTCATCGACACACTTATTCAATCAAGATTGCCGCCGTAAATGAATGGCTGCTCGATGACACGAATTGCTTGCTCCAGCCGATGTTCGTTCAACCTCGCGACAGCGCAGTAAAAGATATCGTGATCGCTGCACAGAAGTACCTGAGCTGCATCGCGGGATCTGCTGCAGAGGGATTCAGCGGCTACCAAGCAGACGACATTGAGCCGCAAATGGCTGCGATCTGGCAGGCGTTACTTTACGACTTCAAACTGGAATACGTTTCGCCGCCACCTTCCTACAACATGGATTCGCAACGACTTCGTACTCCTACCGATGTCCTACGCGACCGAAGAGGCACCTGCATTGACCTTGCACACCTCTATGCTTCTTGCCTCGAATGGGTCGAGCTCTACCCCGTTATCATCAACACCGATTGTCATACTTTCATTGGATGCTGGCGATACGACGCGGAAATAGATGACGACAATCCAAGAGTTTGCGAGGAAACAGGCGGCACCATTCTTTCGCATGCCAAGTTCATGGAACTGCACAAGAAAGGTGAATTCTCAAACGATGGCAGTCACCCTTGGGTGCTGCCCGTGCATGACTTCAAGCTGGTCAGCAGCCTGATTTACAACGAGGCGATCATTCCGTTGGAAACGGTTTGCGTGACGCAATTTAAGCTCTTCGAATACGCCAAGAATTATGCGATCGAGTACTTCTTGAAAGATCAAGAAATGCTTGAGTCTGGCAAAGCACTGGAATGCCAAGGGGATCTATGCGGTGATTTTGAGTCAGTGCTGGACGTCAAAAGCGCTCGCAAATTCCTCCAGCCGCTACCAATGTCTTAGAGTTCGCGTTTGTTCGTTACGATTCAGGCAAAGTATCGGGTAAGATGCGAGACGAATTCCCCTGCTTCATATCGCTGCGATGCCTGACGACAAACCGAAACCCGTTGTACTTTTCATTCATGGCATTGCAGCGCCACGGTTCGTATTCCTCTATTTGAAATGGGCGCTGTCGCGCAGCGGATTCAAGTCAAAGATTTTTGGCTATCGCAGCGTTTTCAAGACCATTCCGATTCACGCCGAAACATTCATCCGTCGCCTCAAGGAAATTGAAAACGATCCTTCGGTCGATGAATTCCACATCGTCGCCCATAGCATGGGAGGCATCGTGACTCGTCAGGCGTTGCTAAACTACCGCCCATCGAAGCTGAGGCGATTCTTGATGCTGGCGACGCCCAATGATGGTTCAGCTGCAGCCCGCAAACTGTCGGCAAGCATTTTTGCATTTTCAAAAACGTTAAAACAAATCTCCGACGAAGAAGGAAGCTACGTCCGTCAGCTTGGATTTCCGGAAGGCGTCGAAATTGGGGCGATTCATGCCATTGTGGATCGCGTCGTGACTCGAGAAAGTAGCCAGCCGCATGCGGAGGTTCCTTTTCTCGAAATTGCCAGCGGTCATAACGACTTGCTCATTCGCCCCACAACCGCCAAAGCAGTTATCCAATTTCTGGAAACAGGAAGTTTTTGTAGCACAACAAACGGCTGATGGTAGCTCGCCCTACTACTCGCTCAAAACTTCACCGCTGCTGATGTGACTGCGGACAATGTACGCACGGCGTTCGATATCCTGATCAACAAAGTGCGTCGACCCGTCAACGTGCGAGAACACGGCACCGTCGGGATGAGCACTCATGAACGGCCGTACTCGATCGAGTTCACTTTCTTCTCCATTTCCAGTCGCCATGTCCGCCGAGACAAAAGCTGGCTCTGCGTTGAGGTCGGCTTCATAGACATCGTCGTCCGTCCACCACGCACCATCGGCACCAACGTACTGCGCCGTCACCGCGAGGCAACTACCACGACCGCCATTGAAACCCATCTCATCCATCCCGTCAAAATCTGCTTTGGACCAGACCTGGCCCATTTGGAGGTCAACTCACCCCGGTCACAATGACTTCGCTTTGACACGTTTATCGCTGATGGCCTCGCCGATCATAAATACGTTTGATGAGCCATCGGTGATGGTTGAGAACTTCGTTTTGCTGTTCACACCAAAAACACCCATCTGCAATTGCGAACCACGAACAAGTGACGCTGAAGGTCCTTTACTCATGGCATAGTCTGAAAGGGATCCTTCAAATCCCCCAAACTGATCGAAATTCCCGACGCTTGAAGGACAGCGAAAAATCGGCACTGCAATTTCCAACAAAGCGACATTGTTCGTCGACTTCCAATCGGAATTGAGATCATACTGCTGATAGAGACTTTCCTGTTCGAGATGTGGCAACATGTCGACCCAACCAACTCGCAACGCATCACGCAAGTTGTCATCGTCGTCCATCACGCCAGATGGAAAATGCATGTGAGCAGATTCGTAGTTCAACGCAGCCAAAGAGAGCTGCCGAATGTTGTTCATGCACTGAGTCCGACGAGCTGCCTCACGAACAGATTGAACCGCCGGCAAAAGCATGCCGATCAAGATGCCGATGATCGCGATAACGACCAAAAGCTCCACCAACGTGAATCCGCGGCAGTTAGAGGTTGAAATTTGTTGTTTCACTTGCATTGAAGATTTTCACTTTTCGCTACGGTCAGAACCGACCTTCAAGTTTCAAGTTCGTATTTTTGACTGCCATAATGTCGCGGCCTACTTAATGATCGACAATCTGCGGAAAAAACCAACGTTAAAACCGGCAATCCTCTGTGTTAATCCGGGATAACAGTGCAATCAAGCAAAGATGTTTTTGCCAAGATTATCCGACATGCGCCGAATGAAGGGTGCTAATCGCAAGAAACGTTGCTCAGAGACCGATGTTTCTTGATAGCAACCGACTGAATTGACTTGAGTTTTCCAACCCGGCGGCAGCATGCCTGATTACTTTGATGACGACGACAATGAAATTGACCGCATGCTTCGGCGGCGGGACGCTTCACGCAACCGAAGAGGCCGCGGCAATGGCAATGAAGAGGCCATTCAAGGGATCAAAAACGGATTGAAATCCGGGGTATTCTTGGCGTTGTTTGGAATCATAGCGATGTTGCTCTACACGAGCTTCTATCGCGTTGACGCAAGTGCAGAAGGCGTGGTCCTTCGATTCGGCGAAAAAGTCCGTACCGTTTCTCCCGGCCTGCAAATGAAAATGCCGTGGCCGATCGAGAGCGTCTACACCGTTCCAGTGATGAAGATTCAAAGCCTTGAATTTGGATTTCAAACTGTCTCTGCGGATCGCAAAACAGTTTATGCACCACGAAGCGAGGAGCTCGATGCTGTTGCCGACATGCTGACCGGCGACCTCAACCTAGCTCATGTTGAGTGGATTGTTCAGTATCAAATCAGTGACTCTTCAAAATCACTGTTTAACGTTGGTGGTGACGCTGGCGGATATTACATGCAGCGGCTTACCAAGTCAGGCATCAATCCGGCGATTCCGGATACGATCCGTGACGTTTCAGAAACGGTCATGCGGAAGCTCGTAGGTGACCGAAGCGTTGATTCGGCCCTCACGATGGGACGCGAAGAAATTGCAAACGAAGCAAAGCTGAGCATTCAGTCGATGCTCGACGAATACGACATCGGTGTCCAGATCGTGACGGTCAAACTTCAAACAACCTCACCACCGAATTCTGTGAAAGATGCTTTCCAGGAAGTGAACCGCGCTCGCCAGAACAAAGAGCGAGTTGTCAACGAAGCCGAAGGCGAACGCAATCGTCAGATCCCTGCGGCTCGCGGTCGTCGCGATCAAATGATCTCTGAAGCCGAAGGTTATCGCGAGCTAAACGTTCTGGAGACACAAGGTTTGATCAGTGCCTTCAACGCCAAACTTGCGGAGTATGAAAAGGCACCAGAGATTACGAAACAGCGACTCTACCTTGAAGCAATGGAAGAGGTCCTTTCCAGCGTCGGCAACAAAACGATCATCGACGACTCGGTCAATCAGATGCTTCCGATTCTGAACATTGGCGACGCAACACCAGGCAATCCACTTCGAGGTAATTCCAAATGAGCCGACGAATCATCGCAGCTTTATTCGCCATCGTTCCAATCGCAATCGCTCTCTACCTGTCGACCTACATCGTTCAGGAAGGAGAACAGGCTGTCATCACACAGTTTGGCAAACCTGTCGCTTTTGTAACCGAGCCGGGACTCAAGTTTCGCATCCCGCTGGTACAGTCGGTGCAACATTTGGAAAAACGACTCCTTCCATGGGACGGCGCGCCAGAGAACATGCAAACTCGAGACAAGAAACGAATCTTTGTGGATTGCTGGGCTCGCTGGAAAATTCAAGATCTGTCGAAGTTCTACACATCGCTGCGAACTGAGCAGCGAGGCCAAAAAGTTCTAGACGACAACATCGACTCCGGCGTTCGCAACGTCGTTGCCCGTCACAATTTGATTGACCTCGTTCGCACAACCAACGACAAACTGAAGTACGAATCGGACGAACTCGAAAGCACCGCGACAAGCCGTGATGTGGTGACGACGGGTCGCGAAAAGATTGAGAAAGAGATTCTCGATACGCTCAAGGGTGATTTAATGGACTCGTACGGCATCGAACTGGTCGACGTTCACATCAAGCGAGTCAACTACGACGAGCAAGTAAAAGCCACAGTCTACGAGCGAATGCGTAGTGAACGCGAACGCGTTGCCCGCCTATTTGAGTCGGAAGCCGAAGAAGAGCGAAATCGAATCAAAGGTTTGGCTCAGAAGGAACTCGACACCATCAGCGGAACGATGAAGCAGAAGGCTGCTGAGATTCGCGGTAATGCCGATGCGGAAGTGATTCAGTTGACCGCCGAAGCGTACGGCCGAAACCCCGAGTTCTTCATCTTCCTGCAGAAGCTGGAGGTTTACAAAGCAGCCATGAAGAGCGACACGAATCTGATTTTGTCGACCGATAGTGATCTACTTAGTTTGCTCAAATCGATTGATGGCACAAAGGTCAATGTGACTCCGACTGCTGAGGCAACTGAAGATTGAGGTCAATTCCGTTCATTGCGATACTTTGACGGGACCTTACCAGCCATCGCTCGCCAGTGTTCCCTCGTATGGTTTGTCTCCCTCGGGTTCTTCCTCGTTGCTGATCTCGAACAACACGTACTCGGCTTCATTGGTCAGGGTGGACCGAATGGGTGCGATGCCGCGCGACGAGTATTCGGCATGCAGTGCTGAGTAAACCGCATCAGCAAGGTTTGCTTCGACTTCTTCATTCGTGTCCGATCCGGCAACTTCCCCCCACTGAAAAAGTTCACGCTCACCGTCGTCGTCTTCAATTTCATGGAAGAATGGAGCCCAGAGCGTCGAAAATGGTCGATCAGAATCGTTTTGATTTCCACCAATCAACAAGTACAAATCGTCTTCGGTTGTACCAACAATCAAGTCGCGTTTCCAAGTGGGTCGCTCCTGCAAAGTTTCGGCACTAGTCAATTCTTTGCGCATGTATCCAAATTCGTCGATGATGCCCCGAAACAAATCGTTTTCTGGGATCGTCGAGCCATCGATTTCTGCTGCATCGTCACCAGAATAACGTTCCGCTTCTTTGGCATACCACAGCAAGTGTCGTGCTTTGTCGGGAACCATCAGCGACGCGCGAGGGTGCGGGCTATCGGGTGATCCGATGCGGAACGGACCAATCGTCTTCATCGCGTGTCGATAAGACTCCGGTAAAGGTCTCGCAAGTTCCCCCTCGATCTCATCGAGCGCCGCATCGGTCAATGGTTTGTCGTGTGCGAATGTGAATCCACG
The DNA here is from genome assembly GCA_964582025.1 of uncultured Pirellulaceae bacterium. Classification (GTDB taxonomy): domain Bacteria; phylum Planctomycetota; class Planctomycetia; order Pirellulales; family Pirellulaceae; genus Mariniblastus. The sequence goes on from CAZORS010000002.1 coordinate 50,777, forward strand.
CGAATCGTCGTCGCCAAGTGCCTTCTCAAACCGCTTTGCTAACGTTTTGGTCGCTGAAATCAAACCGTCTTTTTTGACTCGCGCTTCAAAATCGTCGCGTATCGTTTGCGGCTCTACCATGAAGACGCCGTGGCCTTCGATCCGCGTTGTGTTCCCTGCGTCGTCTGTGCCGGTGCCAGTCACACTGTAGTGCGTTACGCCCGCCGGTATTTCCACGGCAAAGATCTGTTCATCCTTTTGCTCATTCAACTCTGCGATGCCAACGACTTTGGAATCGACAGTAAGGGTCATGGTCTGCCGTTCAAAAAAATAGTCTTGAAACCTAAAAATCACGTTTGTGCTCGCACCACCACCAGCGACGGCCTTACTCACTGGTGCCGGTTTTAGATGAACGTCGATCTTTGTCGGTGGTAAGAACCCTTCCCCTGAAGTCGCATGGAATCCCCCGATTGTTCGACTGTTGGAGCCCCATCCCCAAAGCTCGCCAGACTTTGTTTTTGCAAACCCGTTGTAGTGACCGGCATAGACTTCCGAGACATTCTTAAGTCCTGAAATCGTTCGCTGATCACCCTTCAATTCGCCACCGTCATCGCCAAGGGCTCCGTAAGTATTCCCACCGATCGCGATGGCGTCACCAGCTTCGGTCGCTGCCAATACAAAGTCATAGCCGGCGGCAATCGAGGTTACCCGATTGAGACCGCGGATCTTCATCGGAGCTATCGAAACGATTTCAGAAACGACCGGACCAAGTTGCCCTGAGTGGTTGTACCCCCAACCCCAAACTTGCCCCGACTTGTCCAGCGCGATGGCGTATTGGTGACCGGCCGAGATAGCGACAATGTTTGACAGCCCGGAAATCTGTGTTGCCTTAACCCATCGCTTGGGCTCTACATTGAAATCAATGACGACTCCCGTCACCTCACCCAACATCGCCGCACTACCCATGCCCCAAACGGTGCCGTCCTTTCGCAAAATCAAATTGAATTCGCCTCCAGCCTCGACCGCTACGGCGTCATCGATTCCGGTGATGGAAACGACCCCGTGGTCAGTGTTGGTCGGCTTTGGCGTGTCCAAGTCACCGGTCCCCAACTGGCCTGATTCGTTCGCACTGTATTCGGACCCAGCGGTGACCACGGTGCCGTTGTGCTTCAATGCAATCAGATGCGAATCCGCCAGCGAAAAACTGCGAATGTCGGACAGGCCTGGGTGCTTCTCCGGGACATGCCCCTGATCGGACTCTTGGCCGCGAACAGTCGATGCCCACTGATTCGCCCAAAGCCATACGTTTCCTTGCTTGTCCAAGGCCCCCGCCGCGCTCCCGTTTACACAAACGTCGACCGAAACAATGTCGCTTAGCCCTTCAACACGTTCAAAATGGCAACGAGTGCCCGGTCGCTTGTCTCCGCGAATACTGACTTCATCGCCGGAAGAAAAAACCTGACCATCCCTGATCACCAAAGTCACACCACTGCTGGAAACCGGCGCGTGGTCGCTGGCCAAGATCGTGAGCGTGGGAAGCAACCCGAACAAAAACGCAAATAATCGAAGCATGGCAGTCAGCATGGAAGTGACAAGGAATCAATAAAAGCACCCGCCAATAGTATAAATCAACTACCGCCAATCGCGTAGGCAAGCAGGGACGTAGGCAAGCAGGGATCATGGCCCAGCCGCGACACCGATTCCAATCACAAAAAGGATCATCACGATGTAAAACAGAATCGCAAGCACGACTAGGCACGTCGCGATGATTCCAATAATCATCCCCGCTTGAGTCGTCCCATGGCCGGACGGATCCATCACTCCAGTCTTCATCTTTTTGAGATCACTGCTGCCCAAAACCCAAGCGAGGATCCCCGGAATCAGCATGGCGTTACAAAACAAAGACATGATTCCCAGTGCCAAAATCAAACCACCGCGATGCGGCTCCTGAAATCCGCCGGCGTATCCCATTGGTGCTGCGTAGCCCACGCCCGATCCGGCTTGGGGCGAGACAGGCTTTGCAAACGGATTGTCGACTTGCTTTTCGGCGCCGACGTTGGCCGGAAGAGACTTTAAATCATTCGACAAACTCGCAGATTCGATTGGAACCGGACTGATCGCTTGGCAACTTGGACAACGTGCGCTCTTTCCTGCGTGCTGGTCAGGAACGGTAAGAAGGTTCGAACATTCGTGACACGTAAATCGAATTGACAATCGACCACCACCTCAACGTAAAACTAAACTCTTCTGACCAACCAAAGCCACCTAGCGACACGGCTACCATTTCAAACCGAACTGCTCACCGCCGGACTTTTCGTTCATGCCGCCCTTGAGAGGTTCGCCGCTTGCTGGAACGACAAGCTCGCGAGATTCTGGTATCTCAGGTTCGTTCTTCTTTTTGTCGCCAGCCTTGGGCGCTGGAGCCGCCAAAGTAGCCTTGTGTGACAGAGACATTTTCTGGGCTTCAGTGTCCATCGAGAGAATCTTAACAGCGATTTCGTCGCCTGCGTTGCAAACGGTGCTAACCCGAGTCACACGATGATGAGCCAGCTCTGAAATATGACACAATCCTTCAACGCCAGGAGCCAGCTGAACGAAGGCACCGAAATCCATGACCTTCGTGACCTTGCCGGTGACGACTTCGTCAACAGTGAACTGGCCGGAAATTGTTTTCCAAGGATGCTCAAGCGTGTCACGATGAGAAAGTGAAATTCGACCGTCGCCGATCTTTTCGACTTTGACTCGAACCTTCTGACCGACTTCGAGCACTTCGCTTGGATGCTTCACTCGAGTCCAGCTGACTTTACTGACGTGGATCAGGCCCTCGGCTCCACCAAGATCAACGAACGCCCCGAAGTCCATCAATTTCGTGACTGTACCATCTCGAAGCTGACCAGCTTCAAGCTCTTCCATCAATGCTTCTCGCTTTTCTTCGTTCTCACGATCGAGAATCGCACGCCGGCTAACGACCAGCTTGCGTTTCGCAGGATTGACTTCCATGACCACGGCTTGAAGCTTTTGGTTGATGTAGCCGGAAACGTCGTCAACTCGAAAACGATCAATTTGGCTCATCGGCATAAAACCAGCCAACGAATTGATTTTCACTTCGAGGCCGCCAGTATTGGAACCAGTGACCATGACTTCAACAACGGCACCTTCGGTGATGTCTTCCCAATCAGCAACACCGATAACGGCGCCGGGAATACTGAGTTCATAGAGACCATCTTCAGCGTTGCGACCACGGACAACGACTTCGATGAAATCACCTTCTTTTGGTTCTTCCTTGAAATGGTGAAACGCAGCGACGCCTTCGAACTGACCGTTGAGCTTGAAAAACACATTGTCGTTTTCAAGGTGGATCTTGGTCACAACACCTTTCACGCGACTGTTGAGCTCAAGCTCTTCGACGGCGGCCTCGGTGCTGTCGAGAACCGCGTCCATTGAGAGTCCTGCAAGTGCCGCGTCGATATCGGCATCGATGTCGACGCTCCCTAGACCGACGTTAGATTTGATCTTCGCAGTCTCGACTTCAACTGACGGCTCGACTCCATCGAGTTGAACTGGATTCGCGAGAGCAGCTTGAACTGCAGCTGGCTTCATCGGCGATTTGGCTACGTCGCGCTGCGAACCAATTTGAATCTTTGGTTTCTTCGGTGCTTCGGCCTCTTCGGCGGCAGGTGTTGCTGCAGCGGCGACCGGAGCTGTTGCCGCGGCCTCGGCTGGAGCTGGAGGAGTTGCTGGCTCGGCGGCCTGTGGCGTGGCGGCTGTTTCCGCAGCTGGAGTCACTTCTGATTCTGGCGTTGGATTTTCGTTTGGATCGCTCATAGCAGTTCCGGAAACCGGCCTGATTTGGGTAGACGTGTTTAAGAACGCTCAATTTATCTGAAAAAACGCCGGTTGCCAGATCGAAAACGGCTTTTATAACCCCGAACCAACGCGTTGCCACGTTCTAGCTTTGGTCACATCAGGTTAAAATCAGCCCCGTTCCATTCGCGCTACCCAAACTCACAGCGATTCGAATCGCGGTAGAAATATCCATGAGCAAAGTTTCGGATTCCGTTACTCATATGATCGACCAGCTTTCCCGACTGCCGGGAATTGGCCGGAAATCCGCGGAACGACTCGCCTATCACCTGCTGCGAGTTCCCGATACAGAGGCTTTCGCCCTTGCGGATTCGATTCGGGCTGTGCGGGAAAATGTACGTTACTGCGAAGTCTGTTTTAATCTTGCCGAAGGCCCGCGTTGTGCGATTTGCAGTGACGCAACGCGTGAACAAACGGAGATCTGCGTCGTACAGCAACCTCGCGATTTGATCGCGCTGGAACAATCGGGAACTTATCGAGGGATGTACCACGTGCTGTTAGGCCGGATCGCTCCTTTGGAAAATATTGGACCGGAAAAGCTGACGATTGATGCTCTGGTCGAACGTATTGCCAAAGGAGGCTTCAAGGAAGTGATCATGGCAACCAACCCCACCGTTGAGGGCGATGGTACCGCTCTCTATATAAGTAACCTGCTTCGTGACTTCGATGTCCAGCTCACTCGCCTTGCCCGAGGAATCACGACAGGCAGCATTTTGGAGTATACAAACAAAGAAATCCTGTCTGACGCTTTGACGGGCAGACAACCTTTGTAGAGTATTGTGTCATCACTTTTGACCGGGGTTTTTGGGACGCCATTTTTTTCAACGATGTGGCATGGAATATGCTAGACTTCTCGGACCTTTCAACGACCGCATGTGGATAAAACACGACCATGAGATTTTCCTTCGGACAAAATCTATCGCAGAAGCAATCGCAAACGATGGCTCCGCGCATGATCCAGTCGATGGAAATCTTGCGGATGGCGGCTGCGGAACTCGAAGAGAAAATCGAAGAAGAGCTGATCGAAAATCCAATTCTCGAACAGCATACCGTTGATCCGGAAACGGCTCCTGAAGAAGGTGGGCCGAAGAAGGAAAAAGAAAAAGATGTTGAGCAAAAAGAGCTCGTCATCGAAGAGGGCGACAACGCTAACAATGAAGATGACTTTGAACGTCTGCTGAATCTTGCTCAGGATGTTCCGGACCATTTCGACGACAAGCCTCGCGTTTCCTCGAACCGAGTTCAGGAAAGCGGCGATCGTCAACATGACTTAATGGCCAACGTGACGACGCGTAGCGAAACATTGCAGGACTACCTGACCAGCCAACTGCATGAACGTGAGATCGATCCGGAGGTCATGAAACTCTGCGAGAAGATCGTGTCTGCGATTTCCGCGGAGAGCGGCGGATATTTCAAAGCCAGCTTAACCGACTTGTTGCCACTGGACGCTTCCGAGGAAGTTGTCGAACGAGCTGAAGAGGCGTTGGCGAATGTTCAGGACCTCGAGCCGAAAGGTGTTGGTGCTCGCGATCTTAAGGAATGCCTGCTTCTTCAGCTGACGCTAGACATTGAAAACTATCACAGTGTTCACAAGCTGATCGTCGACCATTTGGACGACTTGATGCACAATCGCTTGCCCGTGATTCAAAAAGCAACCGGCATGTCGATCGAAGAAATTTACGCGGCTCGCGATGAGCTTCGCAAACTCGACCCGCGGCCGGCGAGTGAATTTGCTGACAACTTCGTGGCGGTCGTCAAACCTGACCTTTGGTTGGAGCAGGACGAAAGCGGCCATTGGGAAGTCAAAATGGACGAGGGTCCAGCCCGCAACCTGTACATCAGTCGTTACTATCGCGAGCGATTGAAGAACGGACAGGCGACCAAGGACGAGAAGGAATTCATCAAGGGAAAAATTTCGTCGGCTCAATGGTTGATCGAATCGATCGAGCAGCGTCGCAGCACGCTTTTGCGAGTCGCTCAGGCAATCTTTGATCATCAGTCAGACTTCATCGACAAAGGCCCCGAGTTCCTCAAGGCTTTGAAGATGGATCAAATCGCCGAACGGGTTGGCGTCAACTTGAGCACGGTCAGTCGCGCGGTCGATGACAAGTACATTGAAACGCCTCGCGGTATCGTAGCGTTGAGAACGTTTTTCATTCAAGGCACGCAGACTGACGAAGGTGAAGACGTAACGTACAACAAGATACGCATCGAGCTACAAAAGTTGATCGACGCGGAAGACAAAGCGAAGCCACTGAGCGATTTCGAAATCATGAATCGCTTGAAGAATATGAGCTTCGAGATTGCTCGTCGTACGGTCAGCAAGTATCGCGAAAAGATGGGCATTCCCAATACGCGTCAGCGTCGCGATTATCGCGGCAAGAAGTAGGCTGCAAACGAATTCGATACGACCTTGGGTTGCCCAAGCAATTCAATCTGGCACCACGAAATCGACACGACCAAAATTGACGACGGTATTTCGAAATCCAGGACCAACCGCTTGCTTCCAGTTTTCCGATTCACGAATTCGAGTATTCGGAGTTTTTATCAGCGTCGCTCGGTCTGAACTTGTGTCGTCACCATAAACGTTTACTTTTTCAAAAGTCGCAAAAGAGTAGTCAAACAGCATGTTGAACGCTGCGCAAAAATTCTCTTTCGCATACAAATAATCGGTACCAGAGGAAGTGCGAATCACAGTTGAGTCCTCCGCGTTGATAAAACCATTGGCATGAAAAGATTTGAAATCTCTCATGACCACCAAAGAGTCTCCGCTGATGGCGCGAACCGTTAGGGACTCCAAATCACAATACAATTGTTCTGATTGGTGCGTGCCCTTGTATACGGCAGAATCTTCATCGTGGAAACTGGTCGCGTAAACGGCGTCAACGTCGCTGGCAGTGATTCGTTTTCCTCCGTTAGATCCCTGAGTCAAATAAGTTTCTCCGGGCGATGCGAACAAGGAATCCTGCGTTTTCGAATCCACCAGAAGTGCTGAGTCGCTGCTATTGGACCCAACAAACTCTTGCTTTTCGAATTGAAATGCACGAAAGACGGTCTTGTTGTTTGAGTCAACATTCATGCGTCCAGTTTCGAGATCCAAAATCGCAAACTCCGTTTCGGCTGTTGAGCTACGGCATATGACGGTGTCGCCGCCGCCGCCGCCAAAGAACCGGATTAATTTCACGTTCTCTTGAACCGAGTAAGTGTCACCGTTAACAGTCACACTTCCTTGTTCCAAATCCACCTCGAATTCGTCATCGCGATCAGTCCCATAGAAATCGCCTGGATGGCGCGTCTTCACTTTATTCGAAGTCACGAAACCAACAAAAACGCCGGAGGTAACGCCCGGTACTCGAAAACTACGTACGGTAGATAAATCAGTATCAGTGATGATCACGTTTCCGGAGCGATCTCCGACGATGACGTTTCCAAATCCATCAAGATCGATATCGTAAAGGTCCGGAGACAACTCAGGGCGACTGACCCTTATTGAAGCAATAACGTTTCCCTGAGGATCAACTTTTCGGATTTCACCTTCCCAATTGATGATGTAGATGTTTGATTCCGCGTCGACTGCCAAAGCCCTGTTCGCACGGTGACCAAAAATTGGCGTTAGAGGAATTTGCTTTACAAAGCTGAGATTCGCAGGATTGAAGACGTCGATAAAACGCCCCATTGGACTGCCGCCGGGTGACAGCGTGTACAGAAAACCATCAAATCCGACAGTCAGATCATTAGGCTCAATGCCGGTAGCGAATCGAGTGACAGATTCGGTTGCCGTATCGTAAGCCAGCACACCTGTTGGGTTGCGAAGCATATTGCTTAGGAAAACGGTGCTATTCCAAGTCGCAATTCCGCCATAGGTGCCGTTGTTGGCAACCCCCCAATTGTTGAACCGACGGTGTGACCAAGATTGACCCTCAATATCCCAAGTTGATAGCCAAGGCTCAAACGTTCCGTTGAACACTTGTAGCTGTCCGGATTCCGAAAATACGAGGTCTCGCGCGACATGGCCCAAATCTTGTTCGGGTACGTCCAATTGCTGCACGAGCTCACCATCGAGAGTGACTTCGTAAATCGTTCCTCTATTTGAAACGACAATATTGCCTTCTGTGAATGGAACGGCCAGGTCATCCGCGAGCGATATGTTGCCGAAGAAAAACATCGATAAGGCAACGCCCAAAGCAAAGACACTCCAGCGCAAGCTGCTTTGTTTTTTAAATGTAATCATCCGTCGGTCTCGAAAATGAGTTCTTGAATGCAATTGAATTCAAATTTGAAGCTTCAGTACGAGGTTAGCATCGACTAGACGTGGAAACACGATGTTTCCACACTTCACCCAGTGATTCATTGGATAATAGTGTTCGGTGGTCGTGAATTTAACGGCAACGATGTTCGCAATCGAGAACTGACGACGCGATTCGGAAAAGAGGCCACGAATCCGCCAGCTCAGTTCCCCCTCGAAGTTAGGGCTCAATGAGTAGTCGCATCGAATTCGGAGAAGCGGTTGGTTCCGTACGTCTTCCAATGCTTGCTTCAACTCCCGCGCCCTCCCCGTCGCCTAGGCTCGGACCCTCCCAGAGGGGCACTTCGTGAATTTTAGTGGCTAATCGACGCCTTGGAATTTCTTGATGCCGCCGAACTTACCCCGAAGGGGTTTCAAGCTTGTAGCCGTGGGTTGAGCGCAGCGACACCCGCGGTGAAGGGATTGATTGATTCATCGACCCAGAATGGGTCGCAGCGAGTCCTGTTCTGGGACCCTTTCAGGGTCCGCGCGTTGGTTTCAGATTTCCGGTGGTGTCGCTGCGCTCAACCACCCGGCTATAGGCTTGAAACCCCTTCGGGGTAGACGTGCAGCCCAAAACGATTCCCCAACACCCACTAAATTCCACGAAGAGCCCCCTCTGGGAGGGTGATGGTGGGTGCAAAGCTTCTACAACGAAGACATCGCTTGCTCGAGAACTTCTTCTTCAATGAAAATCGGCAACTGCGGATCACATGTAACCGCTACAGCAATCGCATCCGATGGCCGGGCGTCAAGATCCAGCACTTCACCATTTTGCTTGACGCGAAGATTCGCAAAATAAGTGTGATCGCGAAGCGCGTTGATCACCACCGACTCCAGCTCACCGCCCATCATTTCGACGGCTCCGACGAGCAAATCATGCGTCAAAGGTCGAGGACGTTTCGTGTTTTTGACTCGACGTTCAATGCTGGTCGCCTCAAAGATTCCGATCAGAATCGGAAACTGGCGATCGCCGCCGACTTCTTTCAAAAACACAAGTTGATTGTCGTTGATCTCGCTGATGATGATGCGAGCCAATTGCATTTCGATAAGCATTCAAATCTCCGAGACAGGTTGGATCTCAAGTATAGTCACTGCACAAGGGAACAACCACGGTAGCGAACAACGACGATCAGTCCAGTTTTCGAATCTTAATGTTGCGCAATGAAGAAACACTAATAAAGTTGGTGATGCCCAGCGGCGTTGTCGTGATCACGTCATTGCGAATGGACACTTCCCGATCCACAATCGATTCGTCAATCAGTTTTTCATCATCGATCCAAGCTGTAATTCGATCTGGAAGCACTTGAATTCGAATCGCATACCACTGATTTTTCGCGAACTTCCTCGTGACTTTGGTACCGTTTGAGGATGCGTCCTGTCCATCAAGATTCGAAAGTCCAATCAGGTTGCCGCCCCAACCTCCGACGACCATCGTGCAAAACGTTTCGTTGACAGGGAACGTTATCGCGCAGAAAAAGTCGCTGCCCTCCAGCTTCATGCCTTCGAGTGAAACTTCGTAATTTGCAGTGGGAAGATCTGTACCTTCAGCGATGCAGATTCCTGTAAGAGGGTCGCCCGACATCATTTGAATCGCACCGTCGACGACTTCGATATCGCCTTCGCCTCCAAATTCGATAACCTCCCAGCCATCAAGGGTCTCGCCGTCAAACAGCGAAATTACGTTGTCCGTTTCGGCTTTTGACTCGACCTCAGTCTGATCAGACTGTTTGTCCTCGGGAGCGTCCGTCGAATCATCTAGCTCGACATCGGACTGATCCGATTTTTCTGACTCCTGTTTCTTTACCTTGGTGGAATCGCAACCAGCCTGAATTGCAATCAACAGGCAAAACGAAATCGAAATCAATCGCACAGCTATAGATCGGTGCATGACAGGCTCAAACAATGTTGGGGCGAGGTGTTAGCCGCTAGTTACTGCGACCGTGATCCTGTTATTCTATACTGCTTACGACTGGCGCGGGAAAGGCATTGATGACAACTGAGGCAAAAACAGATCTCGATCCAACGAACGAAAATCACTGGGCGAAATATCTCCATGAGTTCCGCGTTCGGAGCGACACCGTTTACCTAAACCATGGCTCGTTCGGAATCGCTCTCAATTGCGTTCGGCATCGTCGCGATCTTTTGCTACGCGATTTGGAAATTCAGCCAATGGATTTTTATTTGCGAAAGTACGAGCCGCTACTAACGAAGGCTCGTCAGCGACTTGCAGAATTTGTTGGCACAGAAGCCGAGAATCTTGCCTTTGTCGACAATGCAACTTACGGCATGAATGTCGTCGTGAATTCAGTGCCGCTGGCCGCAGGCGACGAAGTGCTATTCACCGATCAGGCCTACGGTGCCGTGCGGCGAATGTGGGAGAAGAAAGCCAAAGAAACTGGCGTTAAACTTTCTTTCGTTTCGCTACCGCAGAAAATTGAATCGAAGCAGCAAATCGTCGAACTGATTTTGGGCGGAGTTACTTCGAAAACGAAACTGGTCATCTTTAGTCACATCATTTCTTCGTCCGCGTTGATTCTTCCTGCAAAAGAAATCTGTGCCGCACTACGGGAGAAAAGTATTCTTAGCTGCGTCGATGGACCTCATGCACCGCTCCAAATTGACGTGAAGCTAAACCAGCTCGGTTGCGACTTCTATGTCGCCAGTCTCCACAAATGGCTGTGTGCGCCATTGGGAACGGGGTTCCTTTTTGTTCACGCTGACCATCGCGACACCGTGAATGCGCCGATCACCGGCTGGGGACGACTCGATGTCCCTAACGTCGAAAGCTGGGAGGAAGAACAAATTTGGCTGGGAACTCGCAACCAAACGAACTGCCTTGCAATCCCTGAGGCAATCAATTTCTTTGCCAACATCGGCTTCGAAAACGCGCGACAGCGGATGAGCCATCTCGCCTCGTTGGCGGAGCAGCAGCTTTCGGAAGTGTTTGGGACCGAGCCGATCGCCAACCGAAACGACGGGTGGTACGGATCGATGGCTCATTTGCCATTGCCAGACGGAGACTGGTCAAAACTGCAGGACGAGCTTTGGATTCAGGAAGCGATAGAAGTCCCTGTTTGGGAGCTCAACGGACGTTGGTGGATTCGCGTTTCGTGTCATCTCTACAACACGCCCGACCAGATCGAGTTTCTCGCTCGCGAGCTGAAAATCAGAATTTAAATGAGATGATTTCACGGCCCTTGCTGTTTTGTCGCAATTCGAAGATAGCCTTAAACGGCTTTTTGGTGATAATACAAATATGTGGCCAGAACAAAAACCTACCGAAGAGCTTCTCGCGAAAGCGAAAGACGGAAACGATTCCGCAGTCAACCAACTGATGGATCGCCATCGAAATTCATTGCGACATCTGATTCGCATGAGGCTCGATGCACGCATTCAAAAACGAGTCGACGTGAGTGATGTCATCCAAGACGTTCTCGTCGAAGCCAACCGTCGACTGGAGACTTACATCGGCAATCCGATTATGCCGTTTCATCTTTGGCTTCGTCAAATCGCGAAAGATCGAATCATCGATGCCCATCGGCGCCATCGTGTTTCTGCTAAGCGTTCAGTCGATCGAGAGCAAGGAATGGTGATCCCGCGAGGGCATGATCATTCCTCGATTCAATTGGCGTCGCTACTGGGTGATGGCCAACTGACGCCGGCGGCAGCAGCGTTACAAAAGGAAATGGCCGCAAAAGTCGAAGCTGCGATTTCGCAACTCGATGACAAGGATTGTGAAATCATCACGATGCGACACTACGAACATCTTACGAATCAGGAGATCGGAAAAGTGCTTGGGCTGACCGAACCGGCGGCCAGCATGCGATACTTGCGCGCGATCAAACGACTTAAGGCGTTGATGCAAAATCAGGAACAAAGTTCGGAGGACGGCAGCGAACGGTCGCCGTCATGAAAGAGTTAGCGACTTCCGAAAATGCTGAGGATTCGCTCTACGATCAGGAGTTAGCAAATCTGCTGTCTGGTTATACGGACAGGATAATCAACGGCGAAGAGTTAACCCTCGAACATGCCGTTAAGGAAAATCCGAAGTTTGAGTCAGACATCCGTGAGCTTTGGGGCATCATGGTCGTTGCGCAAGCCGCCGGCCACCATCAGAGAAACATCCTTTCGGGAGAAGACGACCAGTACCAGTTTGCGGGACTGGACCTGCCATTTGAACTTGGCGACTACACGCTAAGAAAAGAAATCGGTCGCGGCGGAATGGGGATCGTTTACGAAGCCCTACGCAAAACAGACGGACAAGTCGTTGCGATCAAGATGATCCTCAAAGGTAACTTTGCAACAAAGACAGAGAAGGATCGTTTTCGCGCCGAAGCTGAAGCTGCACGACGGCTGAATCATCCGAACATCATTCCCATCTATGACATTGGCGAACACGATGGACTGCCATATTTCTGCATGAAGCTGATCGAAGGCCAGACGCTTTCAAGTAAACTTCTCAGGGGACCATTGCTGCCCCACAAAGCCGCTGAAATCATGGCCAGCATCAGCGACGCCATGGACTACGCGCACGAACAAGGAGTCTTGCACCGCGACCTAAAGCCATCGAATATCATCCTCGACACCAACGGCAGCGCTCACTTGGCCGACTTTGGTTTGGCGAAAGCGATCACTCCCCAAGGCGGCGCTTCGTTGACTCGCACAGGCGCGATCCTAGGCACCCCGTCCTATATGTCTCCCGAGCAGGCAGCTGGCTCACGAGGTAATGTCGGAACGGCAAGTGACATCTACAGCCTCGGTGCGATCCTCTATCACATGCTGACCGGGCGTGCGCCGTTTCTTGGGGCAACACCTGTTGAAACTGTGTTAATGGTCATCGAACAATCTCCGATTCCATTGCGGACACTGAACCATCGTGTTGATCGGAACCTCGAAATGGTCACGCTGCGTTGCTTGCAGAAGCCGCAAGACCTGCGTTATGCAACCGCTGGAAAGCTACGTGATGATTTGCAGGCGTTCATTGACGGCAAGTCGGTGAGTGCGAGGGAAGGGCGGTTTTTTCAAATCGTTTCGAATCTGTTTCGAGAAACTCACCACGCAGAAATCCTCGAAAACTGGGGACTGCTTTGGATGTGGCACAGCCTAGTAATGCTGGTCGCGAGCCTGCTAACGTATGGATTTCACGAATACTTGGACATCCGCGATAATCGCTGGCCTTACGTGCTGATGTGGACTGCTGGTGTCGGTGTTTGGGCCGTAGTTTTTTGGGTAATTCGACGCCGCATGGGACCGGTCACTTTCGTCGAGCGACAAATGGCTCACGTATGGGCTTCGGCGATGGGAATTGTAATGTTTCTGTTTCCGCTTGAATGGGCGTTGGAACTGAAAGTCCTACAATTGGCTCCCGTTCTTGCCCTTGTCGCGGCAATGGTGTTTCTGGTGAAGGCCGGAATTCTCTCGGGCCAATTCTACCTTCACGCCGCGATCATGTTCCTGACTGCGATCGCGATGATGCTGAAACCCGATTGCGACATGATCGTGTTTGGATTCGTTTCAGCGGGCTGCTTTTTTCTGGCAGGGCTAAAATACTATCGCCGTAAGAAGCAAGGTATCGCGCGCCGCAAAGCATTTCTCAATTAGCGATCCGCGTCGGCCGAACATTGCAATCGTTACAGACATCACAGCCTGACCGATGTCGCGCGAAGGATTGCCCTATCGACACGTCCGTCTAACTTTTTTCAGATTAATTGACCCGCAAAGTTTGACTATCCGCCACCGTGTCATAAGTTTCTATCGAGCCGAGAATGAAACCTTCATGATCGACTTGGAAGCGTTCTGCTTTCTTCCTGCAAAGACTCTCGTGAGTCAAATTTTGTCGGACATCTGATGTGTGCAGGACAGACCTCATCCGTCTGAATCAGACCGTCCATTTTTACTTATTGAACCTTTTAAGGTTCTGTCCCACTTCAGGGACATCCAATTCCGTCGGAGGAAATTTAATGAAGAACATCGTTTCTAAAGTACAGCGTTTTTTGAAGTCTGAAGATGGCCCAACAGCTGTTGAGTACGCCATCATGCTTGCACTGATCGTTATCGTTTGCCTTGCAGCGATTCAGTCGGTTGGTACAAACGCCAGCGTTAAGTTCGAAGAAATCGCAACTTCGTTGACAAACTAGTTTGGCTCCCGCCCGCTGTTTTGCATCGGGCAACCGCCAACGAATATCGCTCGCCCGGGTTTCCGGTGCGGGCGTTTTCTGCTTAATCACCCTAACATCCCGAAAGGACAGGATCATGCCGTATTCGATTTCGCCAGATATTTGTCAGCAGGGATTTGCGATGATCTGCTGTTTTTTCACGCTCATCGCGGTATTTGCGAGCTACGTTCTTACGTTGCGCAGCTAGACCACCCATCTAGTGCAAACAAAACATTTTGAAGTCCCGCTTGCGGGCAAACTTGACGCCGCTCAGTCATTCGATAACACACAAGACAAAAGCCGACTGGCAACAGTCGCGATACGACAAGGTACAGGAGAACAACATGAGCGAAATTATTGCCACGATGGCAGACAACTGGGTTTACTGGATTGTTGCCATTTTTGCTGTCGTCGCAGCTTACATCGACGGAAAGGAACTTCGCGTTCCTAACAAACTTACATTCCCGATGATTTTCGCGGGATGGATCTACAGCATGATCGCTTACGGTGTTGCCGGAGACGGTTGGTACTACGGTTTGATGTGGAGCCTAGTAGGAACAATCGTCGGTGGAATGACACTGCTTCCGTTTTACTCTATCGGAGGAATGGGCGCCGGCGACGTCAAGATGATGGCTGCCATCGGAGCTTGGGTTCACGTAACTATCGTGTTCATGTCATTCTGTATCGGTGCTGCCGTCGGAGGAATCATCGCTGTGGTCATGATCCTTATGTCAGGCGAAGCAAAGAAACATTACGACCAGTTTTGGTTCTTGATCAATGAGATCACTTCAGTCCAGAACCCGGAGAAGCTTAGCGAAATTGCAGCCGATCGAAAAAGCTCAATGCGTTTACTCCCATACGGCATTCCGATGGCTATCGGAACGGTAATCTACCTTGCTTGGGAACGAATGCTTGTCTGATGATTAGATTGAAGACCCACAGCTATCTTTGAATCGTCTTTGCAGCGGCCGTTAGCGACAAATGCTATCGGCCGTTCGCATAATTCTGGAGGTACCGAATAGTTCGGTAGCTTCGGATATGTTTGCCACTGAACAATCATTGACTGAACGAGGGTTCAACAGTCGATGACGATAGACAACCAAGAATGCTATCAAGCATTGCTAGCACAAGGCTGGCAAAATCTCCAGGACGGAAATTGTTGCAATCAGGATGGATGCTCCAACTACACCAAGAGAACTTCACATTCCTGAGGAAGTAAGATGAAATCAAAACAGCTAGTTCTAATTGCGATCGCACTTCTATGCGGTCTTGTATCCGCGATCGGTATCATTCAGGCAATGGGCAATGGAGGCGAAGTTGCTGCCGAGATTCCTCACGGCCCGGTTGTCGTCGCCAGCGCTCATTTGGACCACAAAGCTGAGCTCAGTGAGGAGAACATAAAACTGGAAAGTTGGCCTTTGAACCTTATTCCTGAGGGCGCGGCAACTGACTTGGCTGAGGTTAGCGGTAAATTTATCACAACACGTCTCCGAAGCGGTCAAGCGGTCGTCATTGAAGATGTCGCAAACCGAAACGACATTTTGGGCCTTGCGATTCCACCCGGTCAGAAAGTCATCAACATCAAAGTTCCACCAGAAGATCTTCTTGGTGGACTATTGAGCCCGGGAGACCGCGTCGACATTATCGGAGTCTTCAACACACGTAGCCGTGGCGAGCAGAAGTCTGAAACGAAAACTTTCTTGAAGGGAATCCGCATCTTTAACATCGGTGCCAGCACATCAGCTCAGGTAGCCAGAACCAAAGGGGGAGCAGTTAGCTCGATCGTCGGAGTTTTGGTTACAGAATCACAGTCCGAAAAGATCGTTTGGGCTCGCAAAAACGGTGAAATCCGTTTGGCGATGATCGGTGACCAAGTAGAGTCGGAAGAAGACCCAGAATTCGACATGGACACCCGCGAAGAAGATCCTGAGCCAACGCTTGTTCAAGCCCAGCCGCGTATGGATATTGGCTTTGATCGCCCTCGAAAGCCAAAACTTGATATGAGCAAGCTTCGTCAGGTCAAAGTCTACAACGGCAACAAGGCGACTACGACTTACTTCGATGAGGAAGGTAAGGAAGTCAAAGTGCCAGCACCTGGCGATGACATGCGATCTCAAGTTGGAATCATGGGCATGCCGACCGGGGCAAGTGAGAGACCTCAGGTAGACTACGAAGACCTTGACGATTCCGGTGACGGTAGCGACAGCATGGAAGAAGATCAATATCGGGGTGAATAGGTTCGATTTAGCCTACGTGGACCGTTTCTACCACCTGTAGCGGTAACACACGTTATTCCCGGGCTGACGCTTTTGATGCGTCGTCCGGGACTGTTGAAATGGAATTCAGCAGTCAATCGAATCATGACCGCAATCTAGCGGTTTAACCTCGGGGATCAAGGATGAAGAAACATCTGAATTGCAACTTGTATTTGGGGCTGCTTATTGCCCTTCTCACTGTTATTTCTTCAGGACAGTCCCTGTCAGCCCAAGTCAATTTTGGGAAGCGTTTTCAGGTAGACGATTCTGTTGACCAGCTAGAGCTCATCGCTGGTGCGGCTCGACGTCTGAAGTTTAAGTACGACGTTCCAGAAATGGTAGTTGAGAATCCTGAAATTCTTCAGGCGATCCCTGTCTCCCCCAACGAAGTTTTGATCACAGGTCTAAAACCTGGTATCTCGACTTTGACCGTTAGCGATGCAGATCAAAACCTGCAGATGATTAATGTAGAAGTGAAGGTTGATACGAGAAAGCTGGAAATGGCTTTCCGTAACTACTTCCCTGATTCACAAATCAAAGTTCACCCTTTGCAGACGGGCGTGATCCTTGCCGGTCACGTTGCTCGCGCCGATCAAGTCGCCAACATTATGATGGTGGCACGTGACTTCTTCCCGACAAACGTTGTCAACAATCTTCAGGTTAACGGTAACCAGAACATTGCCATCAAAGTTAAGGTCTACGAAGTATCGCGAACGAAACTTCGCCAGCTTGGAATCGACTGGTCTTACATCAGCCCAGATTTCAGTCTCATCTCGAGCGTTTCACAAATCATCACGGCCGTCAACGCTAACGCTGGTGTCACAGCAAGCGGAAACACTCTTGCTTTCGGCGTAGTTGATGACGGCGGATCGCAGTTTGATTCTTTCATTCAGACACTCGAGCGACACAGCATCGCGAAACTGCTCGACCAACCAGTCTTGGTTGCTCAAAACGGTCGTCCTGCTGAGTTCCTTTCTGGTGGTGAGATTCCAATTTTGATCCCTGCTGGTCTGGGAACTGCAACGGTTGAATTCCGTGCCTTCGGTACAAAGCTTGACATGGTTCCAATTGTTCACGGCAACGGCGAACTTACTCTGGAAGTTCGTGCGGAAGTATCTGAAGTCGCCAATGACTTGGCATCGACAGATGGAACACCTGGTTTCCGTGTCCGACGTGTTAACACCGGCGTCAAGATGAAAGCAGGCCACACGCTTGCGTTGGCCGGAGACTATCGCGAAGACCACACCGCAACCAAAAGAGGCATCCCGGGACTGATGCACAGCCCTGTGTTCGGGCCTCTGTTCCGAAACATCGAAGATGAATCAAACGAAACGGAATTGGTATTCTTGATCACACCACGCTTCATTAGCGATGTTGATCCAGCAGCTGCTCCGAAACTTGGTCCTGGACAAATGACGACACCTCCGTCTTCGCGCGAATTGATGATCGATGGCTACCTCGAAGTTCCTCGCTGTGCAGAAGATTGTGTGATCAACGATTCGGGAACAAGACTTCAAAATCAGTTTAGCAATCAGGCTTTCCAGTCTAACGGCGTGCAAACAATGCCAGCCAGCTACCCACAAATAGGAAGCAGTGCAAAACCGAACTTAAGTCCTTACCCGAGCCCACG
Organism: uncultured Pirellulaceae bacterium; assembly: GCA_964582025.1. GTDB lineage: Bacteria > Planctomycetota > Planctomycetia > Pirellulales > Pirellulaceae > Mariniblastus. The sequence continues at coordinate 68,948 of CAZORS010000002.1, forward strand.
TCAGGTTCAACAGGCGATGGCCAAAGCTCCGACAAGCAACAACATCATGCCAGCTTCGTTCGAGCAAGCTGCTCAGCAGGCAGGCACCAAGAAAAACCTTTTACAGCGAATCGGTATCCAAAAGTCTAACGGTAACAACCAACCGCAGGCTGCTGGAAATGGATTTGCATGGCCCGCTGATCAACAAAATCGATAGTTGCTTTGGCGGCACAAAATAGAGACCATCTACGACACACTGACACTTGTTTGAAACGGAATCGAAATGAGCGGAACACTGCGAATTTCAATCTGCGACCCAGACGAAGCTTCGCGAGAAACCTTGAAGAAGTTCCTCATCGGAATGGACAAGGTTTGGCTCGAGGCGGATTGCTCTCGCTACGAATTCTTTCGGGAAATCGTAGGGGAGACAACACCTGACGTTGCAATTATTGCGATCGATTCTGATGTCGAAAAAGCCTTGGCTTTGGTTGCAGACATCAGTCGCGAGCATCCTACATGCGGCGTCATTGTTGCCAGTACGCAGACCGATGGTCAGCTGATCCTGAAAGCAATGCGAAGTGGAGCTCGGGAATTCCTGAATTCACCCGTCCAACTGGACGAGCTGATGGGAGCACTCGATCGCGTTTCGTCATCGGGATCTAGTAGTGGACAACGGTCAAAGACCGGAGTCGTGATTCCGATCGCAGGAGCGTCTGGCGGCGTTGGCGCGACATCGATCGCTGTCAACATGGCAGTTTCACTCGCACAAAACCCGGAACGCAGTGTCGTTTTGGTCGATCTCGACCTGTCGCTTGGCGATGCTGATATTTTTCTGGACCTGATGGCTGAATACACGCTGTTGGATGTCGCCCAGAACATTTCACGCCTCGATCTGGCTTTGCTGCGAAAGTCGCTGACGAAGCATCAGTCGGGTGTGTACTTGCTTCCGCGGCCAGTTCAGATTGAAGATAACGAATCGATCTCTGAAGAAGATTTACGCAAAGTTTTGGGTCTGTTGAAAGCTTCGTTTTCACATGTCATCGTCGACCTTTCGAAGTCTTACAATCGTCTCGACATGGTTGCCTTGGAAGCTTCGACATATGTCCTTTTGCTAACGCAACTCGATCTACCTTGTTTGCGAAACGTTGTGCGACTTCTGGCTTCATTTGAACGCTACGAAGGAGTGGCCGAACGCGTTAAGGTCGTCGTCAATCGTGCCGGTCTGGAAAGAAGCCAGATTAGTCACGAAAAGGCAGAACAAACCATCGGCGGAGAAATTTTCGCACGCATCTCAAACAACTACACCGTCATTTCGGAATGCCGCAACAACGGTCTCTCTCTGCTGGAACAGGCTCCGAAAGCAGCCATCACCCAACAGATCAGCGAACTCGGCGAAAAACTTTCGGGTGATACTCCTGAAGGAGCTGAGGGCGAAGAAGAAGGAAAAGAGAAGAAGAGTTGGTTAAACTTCCTTTCGAAGTAGAACACTCTACGAACACATCTGTATCCCGCGATCCGAAGCCCCGCTCAATTGAGCGGGGTTTTTTCGTGCCGTTCATTGCACGTAGCGGAACTTGTCAAGAGTTCCGAAGCGAGGCCAAACTTCGAAAGTCACGCACGATTTCCAAAACACATACCTAACCGCGACTGATCCAGTCCAACCCAATATCAAAATTCATCGCAGAGTGCGTCAGCGCACCAACGCTAATCCGATCGACGCCTGTCTGAGCGATTCCGGCAATCGTATCGAGGTTCACACCGCCACTCGCTTCTAACAAAACCGACGGCGCACATTCATCGCGAATCTCTACCGCCGAAGTCAATTGTTCCGTCGACATATTGTCCAACAAGACGATATCGGGCCTCGTTGGGTTGGCGTCAGCAATGGCAATCTGAAATTGCTCGATGGTATCCACTTCAAGTTGAAGAATCGTCTGTTCACCGTTGGGCAACTTCGACGCGTTATCAATGATCCATTTCCTGGCCCGCTCGAGCGCATTGGGGATGACGTTCACTTCGTCATCAACTTGTGATCGATAAAATGCGAGGTGGTTGTCCTTCAGCATTACCGCGTCGTAGAGGCCCATTCTGTGATTGGTCCCACCGCCACACGCAACGGCATACTTCTCCAGTCGCCTCCAACCGGGTGTTGTCTTACGTGTATCGAGCACTTGCGCCTCGGTGCCCTCAATGAGGTCAACGAACGTTTGCGCCAACGTGCTGATGCCCGATAGGCGACACATAAAGTTTAAACAGGTGCGCTCAATCGTCAAAATGTCGTGGGCCGGACCAGAAAGCGTCGCAATCGTTTGCCCAGGTTTAACGCGCTGACCATCTGCGATCGCATCAGAAAGTTCGACACGCGGTGCAAATTTTTCAGCGACAATCCTTGAAACTTCGACTCCACAAACCGTGCCGGAAGCTCGACTTACGAAAGCCGCCGACGCAACGGCATCGTGTGGAACGACTGCGTCAGTAGTGCAATCAATCCCCTTCGACAGGTCACATGAACCTGTATCTTCTGTCAAAGCAGACTCAATCAGCTTCAACGCATCGGCAGCAGTTTCTTTGCAAAGACTAAACACAGTCATCGCCTTTCAGTTTCCCAAGATACGCACCAATTCGCCCACGAATTAGTTCAGCCACACTTTGGAAGACCTTCATTTTCTCTTCGTCACTGCCTTCGGCATCGTTGGGATCTTCAAACGGCCAGTGAAGTGTTTTCGCCGCACCCGGAAACAGTGGACAATCGCTTTTCGCATTATCACATACCGTGACAACCAGATCAAAATTCTGATTTCCAAACTCGGCAACAGACTTACTAACCAGTCCATCAATAGGCAGGTCGATCGATTTCAACAACTCAAGTGCCATCGGATGGACGTAGCCTGCAGGTTTCGAACCGGCCGAAACGGCTTCCCAATCGCCTTCGCCTAACTCGTTCCAGAAAGCTTCCGCCATTTGCGAACGACATGAGTTTCCTGTGCACAGGATAAGGACTCGCTTTGGTGTACCAGACAATTCAATTTCCTTAGACAATTCAATTTCCTAAACGTCATAGTAAAGACAAAACTCGAATGGATGAGGTCGACGGCGCATGGCTTCGACTTCGTGTTCGCGTTTGTATGCGATCCAGTGCTGCACAACATCGCGAGTGAACACGTCGCCTCGAAGTAAAAATTCGTGATCGTTTTCCAACGACATCAATGCCTCTTCCAACGAACGGGGAGTTCGCGGCACATCTTTTAATTCTTCCGGTGGCAAGTCGTAGATATCCTTATCCAACGGCTGACCCGGATCGATTTTGTTTTCGATACCATCCAGCGCTGCCATCAGAATAGCAGAAAAAGAAAAATACGGATTGCCGCCCGGATCTGGGCAACGAAACTCAACTCGCTTCGTCGCGGGGTCGTTACTGTAGACCGGTATGCGACATGCAGCCGAACGGTTTCGTTGTGAGTACGCAAGGTTGATCGGGGCTTCGAAACCAGCGATTAAACGTTTGTAGCTGTTGGTGGTTGGATTGGTGAAAGCCAAAAGTGCAGCCGCATGTTTCAGAATTCCACCGATGGCGTACATCGCCGTTTGACTCAATCCCGCGTACGAGTCGCCAGCAAAAACAGGCTCATCATCTTTCCACAGCGACAAGTTTGTATGCATCCCCGATCCAGCTTCATTCAACAGCGGCTTCGGCATGAAAGTCGCCGTCTTTCGATGCTTCGCCGCGACATTTTTCACGATGTACTTGTACGTCATGATGTTGTCGGCGGCTCGCACGAGTTCATCGTACTTCAAGTCAATCTCTGACTGACCAGCCGAACCGACTTCATGATGCTGGCACTCGACCGTCATGCCACAATCGATCATCGTTTGCATCATTTCATTGCGGACATTCATCAGTTTGTCGATCGGCGCAGTCGCAAGATAACCCCCTTGGTATCGCGGACGGTATCCCGAATTTGGACCAAGATCGGCGCCTCGATTCCAAGGACCTTCTTCGCTATCGATGTGATAGTAACCTGCGTTGCGGGTCTGATCGAACTGCACATCATCGAAGATAAAGAATTCTGCTTCGGGCCCGAACCAAGCTTTGTCCGCGACGCCAGAACCTTTTAAATAGTTCATTGCTTTCCTCGCAATGAATCGCGGATCGCGGCTGTAGTCTTCAAAAGTGATCGGATCGACCACGTTGCAAATGATGTTCAACGTTGGCAGATCAGTAAACGGATCCAGAAAGCAAGTATCAGCTTGGGGCACCAACAGCATGTCGCTTTCGTCGACACGCTGCCATCCTTGCACGCTCGAGCCGTCGAATCCGACTCCTTTCTCAAAGACTGATTCCCCAAACACGGAAACGGGAACGGTCGTGTGAGCCCACTGCCCGAGAAAGTCTGTGAATCGCAGATCGACCGCGCCGACGTTATTTTCGCGGCAGTAGGCGAGTACTTCTTTGGGGGTCAACTGAGTCTCCGGAGGCGGTCAGAACTGCAATAGCGAGAACCGTGAAGATACCCAGCGGAGTCCAATATGTCACCCTCTGGAATAGTGCGGACCCAAAGCACATCCAATTTTCAACTACTTCGAGCTTGAATTGGCTCGTTTTGCAGCATGCAGCACGGTTTCAATTCCAAAAGCGGCCCAACGTCATCAACTTTTCCATGCGTCTTGGCAATCGTTTAACGGCACCTAAAGTTGATTCAGTTTCAAATGGGAACTTTCAAAGCCTTCGCTAAACGGCAAGCTGCCTCAAACGTTGTCTGGCCAAAGAAACCTTCGGGCCCTTCCCTACCTTGGCGGAAAGTTTGCACGAACCACTGATTGGACTTGCCGCCTTCTGGAATTTGAATCTCGACGATCGGGAAGTGTTGCTGGATTGAATCCAGGATTGTTTGCGTCTTGCCGTCAAAAAGTTCACAAGTTGCAGAATCATAACGGATAATTTTTGGCATCGGACATCCAAACAAACAGAGCGCGAAACGAAGAATACGAAGTCACGACAGCACAACGGGCCCCCACAATAGCGAAGTCCCATACGGTGAAAATGTGGGACGACAAAAACCGCTGCAAATTCGATTTTTTGAAATATTGTCTGTAAGAGTAAAAATACTCCCGGCTAGTAACGAAATGCAGGCAAGTGTCATTCCAAAGAACATCAGCTTCTAGTCGACTTGCCCGTCGGCGACTTCCCAAAACCGGATCTTGCCTTGCCAGTTGTTCGTTGCGATTCGCCTTCCGTCAGGACTAAAAACAACCCGTGAGTTGATCGCCACTGTGCCCGGTGAAGGGTCAGGACCTGAGAGCTGCAACAGCTGATAGCCTGAACCGGCGTCACAAAGATACACGATGCCATCGAAGCCTGACAAAGCCAGTCGATTCCCACAAGGACTAAACTGCACGCAGCAAAACGCGCGGGGTCCAGATTTCTGATATAGATGCCTTTCGGTTTCAACATCAAAAACGTTCAAGTTGTCGTGCTGTAAGTCTGCCGTTGCGAGACGAGTCCCGTCGGGAGAAAAATTGAGGCACACAAATCGCCCCCTCACTTTCGATTCAAAACTTTTGCTGAATTCGATTCGCGAGTTCGGCGATTCACGATCTGTAAAATGATCAAGCTTGAAAACTGAAATCTTGTCGCCTGCCGATACGGCCAATCTGGATTCGTCAAAAGCGATCGCCACGATAGATTCTTCAACGCTGAGCTCGCCCACGGATTCAGGTTTTTCCAATTGAGTATTGAAAATCCTGACCGAGTGCTGTCCTTCGGTTTGGCCCGCGACCGCAATCAAGTCTCCAATACGGTTCCATTGAATCGCGTGTATTTGCGAAAAACCGGTCTCGACGGTTCGCTGCCTGTTCCACGAATCGCACTCCCAAATGCCGACTTTGCTGACCGGCGCATACCCAAGAATTTCATCAGGCGTTCCGGGCTCGGAAACAGGAGCTGCCAAAAATTTTCGATCATGGCTAAACGAAAAATCACCTCGCGGCCACATAGCGCGATACGTCGTTTCGATTCTTTTTCCTTCGAATGTCATATCCTTTGCATCGACAGTTCCTGCGTTGTGGCGATAGCGACCTGCGTCTCGCCGCCGGGCAACGAAGTGGATCCTGTTGCCGTCGCTGCTGAAGCAAATATTTGACAACAGCTCATGGGTGAGCACCGAATCCGCGACGCGCTGTTTTGGTTTCATCGGCCAAAGCTTGACAGTGCCATCCACGCCACCGGTAACGAGCCAGTTTCCGCCTTGACTAAAACATCCGTGATTGACCTTTCCCTGATGACCCAGCAGTGATCGAGGCGGGTCTGGATTACTTTGATCAAGACTCTTCAACGTCAGCTCGCCTTTCCTCGCGCTGGAAACCATGTGAGTTCCTTCCGGGTAAGCGACACCCCAATAAATCCCGGGGACCGCAACGATCTGAAACTCATTCAGTTCTTCGAATGAATCCCAAACGAACATGCGATCGATCCCTATGCAAGAAACCCGTTTGCCACTGGAAGAAAGCTGGAAATGTGAAAGGTTGGTGAGTCTTTGATCTTTCACATCCGTCAATTTTTCACCGGATGACAACCGGCGAAGCTCAACCGATACTCCGGTGTAAATCAAAACACGGTCTTCAGGCAGCACCAATGCATACCGGCCGGGACAACTCCAAATCACTTCGTCAGTTTGGCTCTTGCGAACTTCGACCGGATTCGGCCAGTTGACTGTCAGTTCGTCGTCGCCGCTAAAGGCTACACCTGGAAGCGCCGGAAAGCCATAAAGGCTGAGCGTTTCGCTTCCGAACTTTCCCGGCAAACTGATTTGGCTAATACGAATTCCCGTTTTGACATCCCATTCGCATATCGTTCCGCGAGATTCTGGGTTGTCCAACTCAATTCCAATCGTCGCAAGTCGACGGCCATCATTGCTGTAAGCGCACCCAAAGACGCTCGATCCATGGTCGTCAAGAACGTGCACAGGATCCCGGGTCTTCATGTCCCAAATGACGACTTCACCCTCGACACCTTGTTCGGGTGAGAGTGAGTGGATCGTGGAAATCTGCTCGTTCGGCCCCGCTACAACTTGCCAAACGCCGTACTCCTTTTTCAACAGTGATTCGTTTTGAAGCGTAAATTGCGAAGTATCGAGCCGCTGTTTCAGATATCGAAACTCCCAGGATTCTTCCTTCGCTTTGATGCTGGCGCTGTCGCCGTCGAGGACAAGTCCGTCCAGAGCTCGCGAAGCCTGCTGAGCCAATCCTCGATCGATGTAGCTTTGAACCAGCAAGGATGTACTGCTGTAGCTGGCCGCTTCCGCATCACGACGGGCGTTTTCGATTGATTGTTGCTGTGCTTCGACCGTCTTCAACGCCGACGAAGACTGCAACCAAAGCCAAAGCACGATCGGCAAGCCGACAAAGGCAACCATCAGCGTAAGCGCGGACAGCCCTGCCGCCGCAGGATTTCGCTTCGCCCAACGCAAAGTCTTTTCCATCGTCGACACAGGCCGCGCCTTGATTGGAACTCCGTCCAGGTAGCGCTGAAGTTCATCGGCAAGTTCGCCGGCTGACGAATACCGCCGACTCGGCTCACGCTCAACCGCCTTGAAGATGATCGTTTCCAGGTCCCTTGCCCCACCTTCGATTTTGCCAGTCTGATTCGAAGACAACGATCCATCGGAAATCGTCTTCACCAGCTGATTAAAGTCATCGCCCTCGAAAACAGGCCGCAAAGTAATCAATTCGTATAGCGTAAGACCCAGCGAATAGACGTCGCTCCGTTCATCCCACTGAGCCGAAAAGCCTTCAGGGGGAATGTAGCGAATGGTCCCGACAATACCCGCCGTTTTCGCGTGTCTTGATTTGTCATCGGCGAGCTTTGCCAAACCAAAGTCGGTCACCCAGGTCGTTCCGTTTTCATCCAGCAACAAATTGGAAGGCTTGATGTCTCTGTGCAAGACGCCTTGTTCGTGAGCGTGTTGAAGTGCCCGAGCGACCTGGACGCCAATTTTGGCGACTTCTTTTTGGCTTTGAATTCCCACTGAATTGGAAAGGTTCTTTTGAGCCGCTTCAATCACGTCGGCCAGATTCTGGCCATCAATCAACTGCATGGCGAAGTACGGAGTTCCTTCATGAATCCCGGAACCAAAGACTTTGACGATGTTCGTATGGTGTAACATCGCGATGGCTTTCGCCTCGCGTCGAAACCTCGACACATGACTGCTCAAATGGCCTTGCGTCAACGTTTTGATCGCAACACGGCGGCCGAGGCTTTTCTGGATTCCTTCGTAAACGACTCCAACCCCACCGCTGCCAATTCGCCGCACGATCTGGTAGTCGCCGATTCGATTCGGCAAAGATTGAGATTCTGAATCGATCTCAACCGTTTCAAATTCGTCTTCGTCGCCAACGTCGATGTCCGATTTGTCGTAGCGAGTTTCGTCATGTCGAGTCTCGTCGTTGGACGGTTTGGTTTTTTGAGTTTCCGCAATCGCGTTCGTGACCGCGACGGCAAGTCCAGGCAACCGAACCAAATACTCTTCCGTGTTGATGTGTTCGTGCCTCGCCTGCCTCATTTCAATATCGATCGACGTCAGTTCAGTCGCCAATGCGTTTTGCAAGCTGGCGTCAGCCTGAAGCACCAGGTTGGCGATCGACGATATCGAATCCAGAGACCATTCGGATTCGAACTTCGAACAAATCGCCTCCAGCTCAAGGAGTTCCTCAGCCCTGGAGCCATCTGGCTCCTGAGATCCACGATCAATCATCAAGTTCTCTGGTCCAGATTTCGCGGATCAGCTTGAGCCGACGTTGAATCGAACGTCGAGTACATTCGAGGATTTCTGCAATCTCTTCGTTGGTGTAACCATCGACCTTGAGCACCGCCAGCTTTTTTAGATTCTCATCTGGCAGTATTGAAAGCAGCCTTTCGCATTCTTCGCAGCCGAAAAACGAAACCGCTGGAGACGGTACACTGGCCGCGATTGATTCGAGCGCTTGGTCGTTCCTTCCGGATCTGGAAAATCCGCCTCCACGCCGCAAACGTCTCTCGTTCCGAGACCGCTTACGCGCACCGTTGATCGTGATCACGCCCAGAAGACTCCAAAGCGCATCACGATCTTCGATATCATAACGACCCTCACGAATTCCTTCGCAAAGAGTGGCAAAGGCATCCAGCGCGACGTCGTCCTCGTCGTAGGAAACCGAAAAACCGACCTGGCGGCTGGCCAACGACATCAATCTCGATTTCAGGAACTGCCAAAGTAGTTCCGCTGCTGCCCCATCACCCTTATGAAGCTCATCGATCCATCGAGTGACCGATTGTGTTTTGTTATCTGCGGATCTATTCATCATTGGAGCCTAAACCAGTGCTCCAGCGAGCAATGACAGGAGCGTCGGTATTCTCATTATTCCTTTAACAATGTCAACGTTCGATCATCATATAGCGCTCGAATCGCGAGCGTAGAAAAACATCAAAAAAATCGATTTAACACGTCACAATTTTTTGCCAGACGGGACTTAAAGAAAGAAGACTCAATATCCACCATTCCTTCCAACCTAG
>CAZORS010000003.1:0-31846 GCA_964582025.1 uncultured Pirellulaceae bacterium
CGAGCGTGCTTTCAACTATTCGTTTTCGGAATCTTTGCGTCACTACCAGCATTCGCGATCACGCTCATTGGCATTCTGCATTAGTAGAACAGCCAACGGCGCCACCAATTAGGCAAGCAAAACAGCCATAAAAACGGCTAATTTTGACAGGGAACTGCTAACCAGCAAACATACCGAAAATTGAGATAAGACGCTGATAAAGCACCGAAACCGAGTCAGCAGACGGACATCCGCATCTCGCCGAGAACCGTGATTATTGTTTGACGAACACAGATTGTGAGCAAGTTGATGCATTACGACGAAATCCAAACCAAGCTGACCAACGCGGAGGAATCGCTCAAGAACCAGTATGGACTTCGCTTTCTTCTTATCTCGATGTTGACATTGTCACTCGTTTTGGCTGCTTGCCGCTACCTCGCAAGTTCCAATGAAACGGTCCTATCCGTCTCGCTTGTTTTGGCGACACTATCGATCATTGTTGGTTTGGGCTTCATTGCCTATTCCATCTTCCTAGCCATTCTTGTCCCGCTTACCGATGAAAATCCCGTGCTCCGGAAGATAAGCCTCCGTCGATCACTCAATCTGTTTATCATCGGTACAATCTTTCTTGCTCCAGGCTTAGCCATCATTGCAATGTCGTCGCAAGGCAATTCATAGCACAAGTGAACAACACTGAAATCCACGACAGTGTTGAGAGATTTCATCAATCCGAAGATTGATTACTGATCCTTCCGGTGGCAAAACAGATTAGCCAAATCCACGCAGCAACCCATTGAAACGTGCTGGCCCACAAATAAAGACGGTGCAGCCAATAGAACTGATCGTAGTCACCTTTGATTTCACCAAGTTTGGAGTCGACGAAAGCATCAATCTGCGGATGCAAGACGAATAACGCAGCTAACATTGCAAGCATGAAGATCGCACACGCAATCTGGATGTAGCGAATTCGCGATTGGGTGTTCTTCCACGTCAGGACCGAATCAATGACCATCAGAACCGAAGAGAGCACACCAAGATAGTTAAGAACAACGGTGGCGCGGCGAGTGATCAATCCTTGCTCGAACGAGCCGAGCATCTCGTTGCCAATCGGCACGACGAAGCTTACGTAGAATCCAAATCCTCCGAACCACATCGCGAACGATGCGAGCAGCAAGACTTGGAATGCGATGGATAAGAATTTCACGTCTTGATATTTTGTTCCAGCTGACAACCGCAAGAATGCGCAGCATGCAAAACTGGTTAAAACCAGTCACTACAAACGATATGCAACAATCAATTGCATGATGTTCGTAGTTACTCCCTTTAGGGATGTCTCGCCAAAAGGCAACTTCTTCAATGCAAGACCACCTAAAGGCGGTCACTACAAACTACATGCAATATTCGTAAATTAACCAACGACGGAACGCCACCAATCCAATTCGGCTTTGCCGGCCTTGGTCATGTGATACGTCGTGTTAGCATTCACCCCTTCCGTTGCGATGAAACCAAGCTTCTTGACGCGGTGCAAATAGGTGCAAACAGCACGCCTTTCGCACTCAAGGTTCATTTGCTCATACGATGCAACCGCGTCATCCAAGGTCATTCCATCGGGATAGTCACTAAGGATCCCAAGACAAACGGCGGTGGCTGCAGACAACTTCTTTTGACGGGAAGGCTTCTTCATCGGGAACTGCTCTTAATTCGCATATTTGGTTTGATTGCAATTTCGTTTGCAACTCGACACCATAGTACGCACGAACGCCAAAACGAAAAGTACCGAACTGAATTTTCCGGAACGATTCATCAAATTGTTATCATAAAAAAGAGCCGCCTGATCGCTCAGACGGCTTATGACTTTCAATTCAGCAGAACTTACTTCTGCGGCTGAACCGGCTGGCCGTCTTTACCAAACAGTGAAAGGAAGGAGAATCCTCCGCCTCCACCGCTTTCCTGATTCACGACGTACGTGCCATCAACCCATTGCTTGATGCGATTCTTAGAATCAATCAAGTGAGCTTTAGAATAGGCATCCAGCTTGTCAGACTCAGCGGCCTTCTCAAGCTTTTCGTGTAACTCATGAAGCTTCAGTGACGCCAAGTTGGCAATCGGCTTCAAAGCTGCAGTCGAGCCTTTAGCTTCTTTCGCTAAGTCAAACAGACGCTCGACGAACTCAGTCTGCAAGTTACGACGCATGCTCGAGATCGCTGGCTTTCGCTCAGTGAACTTGCCTTTCGGCAAATCCTCAAGCTCAGACCAGATCGAATCGTTCACCGTCGTGATTAACTCGTTCAACGTCAACGCGTCCTCATCAGCAGGAATGCGATACTCATTGTCGTAAACGTTACGAAGTTTCGTCGGAGACATCAGCTGCGAAAGCGTGCTCGCCTGGAGGCTCATCACGCGATCGTGGACAGGCCAAGTCGGCGTATCACGACGGCTGAAGTGATCCTTGGTCATGTAACGCAACAATTCTGGACTTAAGCCAAACGCGTCGTCATAGAACATGTTATCGATGACAAATTCAAGAGCCGCACGCTGATCTTTTGCATCAACTGGCGTCAAAGGAGCTCGCTCTTCTGGATCCCCTTTCAGATCACGATTAACAAACGTACCGCCGACCCAGTTGGCCATCATTGAAGTCGACTTCGTCTGCATCGACAACGTCATCAAGTAACCACGACGAGCTTTCGACCACGGCTGACCCTTTTTGACGAACTTTTCAATGATCTTGCCACGATGCGTTTTCGCTAGAGCGATTTGCTCGTTGGCAAAATCAAGCGGATTCTTACCGAAGTCATAACGACGTGCCAACGGGTCTGGACCACTGGTGTCCTCATCGGTAGCGAACGCCAACTGCGGCTCAGAAACACGAGCCAGAATCTTTGGCAGCTTCTTCTCGTCCATCGTATAGCCGTACTCGATCGCCCACATGTCGTAGGGACCAACTCCGATCATGGCCCAGTCCCCCTGAACTTCACCTTCTTCAACGAAGAAGTTAGTCGGGTTGTAGTCCATCACACTGCCCGTAAAAGGCTTGACGCCTTTGAGCAGCTCGGAATTCATTTCAGCAATGTCGTAGATCGAAGAAGCTTTAAAGTTGTGACGCAAGCCCATCGTGTGGCCTACTTCGTGTGCAACAAGGTCCGCGAGCAAACTTCCGATGAAAGATTCAGGCATGCCGTCAAGCATCTGCTCTGCGTCTTCATCTTCTTCGTCCTCGTCTTCATCATCGTCTTCATCATCTTCGTCGTCCTCGTCCTCTTCTTCGTCGTCGTCGTCATCCGAATCATCGTCTTTCTTCGACTTCTTTTTCTTACTTTTCTTTTTCTTCTTCTCTTCTTCCTGAGCCATCATCATGTCGATCGACATTCGCATAAACGCAACATCCATCGAGCGACCATCAGCCGCGAAGCAACCACCGCTGATTTTGGCAGCAGAGTCTTTGTTCAAAACAAGTTCAGGATCTTCGCCAAGCATTTTTGCTTGATGAATTTCTTTAGCTTGGTTTGCAAACTTCTGAGTTGCCTCATGCATAATTTGTTGGCGAATGAAATCGCGTTGAGCTGGCTCAGCCAAACGAATCCGCGGATCCCAGTTGGGATGCTTCACATACCACGCAAGTTCTTCTGCAGAAGCACCTTCCATAACCAGTTTCGGCATGATGTTGGCGAACTGATACTCAAAAGTACGAATCCAACCATCGGTCAAAATGATATCCGCATCAAGGATCTCACCCGTTTTCGGATTCACGCGGCTTGGTCCGATCGCAGTGCTGACGTTGTTGTTCAACCAGCGAACGAAGTTATAGCGAACGTCTTCAGGATCCTTTTCCATGTGCTGACCGGATTCACGGTCTTGCTGACGAACTTCGATCGCGTCGACGATTCCAACTTTTCGAAACGCTTTGTTCCAGTGCAGGATGCCTTCGCGAACAAAACGACGATAGCGAACAGGAGTCGTGTGCTCGATGTAGAAAACGATCGGCTGTTTCGGAGGGCTTAAACGGAGTTTCGAATCACGCTTCTCCAGATGCCAGCGGTTGATGTAGCGAATATCGGTTTCGCCTTCTTTGTACTTTCCGTAATCGCTGTACTCAGTCAAAAAGTAACCGATTCGCTGATCCGCTTTGCGCGGCTTGAAGCCCTTCGAGCCCTTAACTTTGCTGACAGAGAAGTGCAACTGCTTCAGCGAGCCATTATACATTGGCACTTCGTAGCGAATTTCAATATTTTCAGGAAACGATTTCGCAGACACAACCGTTGTCAAACTTGTTTTCGGCGACACGTATGAATCAAAGAAATCACTTGAGTTAGAAAGCAGTGCTTGATTCAGATTAATGACAGGGCAACCGCCGTCCATGGTCAGAATTGGAACGTCTAGCAAAACGCGATCGGTAAACAGACGATTGACCGAAGACTTGGACTCTGCATCAGAGCCCTTAATCCGCAGGTTCTCTTCCATCATCGCAAGGCGCTTGCCGAACTTTCGCCAGTAGACGTACTTCGCATCAGACTGCAATCCGGCGAAGATTTCACCACCGGCAACCGTTGGTGCAATGTAGTGGCGAGCCTTGGAGTAATCCTTGGGAAGCTTTCCCAGCACTTGGCCGGTCTTTTTATTCACCCACAATTCGTAGAACGCACCACCGTCGCCTTCGACTTTGGTGTAGTCCTTGGTCACCTTGTCCATTGTCGGATACTCAGGTTTCTTCTTCACTTCTGGCTTGGGATCTTCGGCGAGAGCCAAGCCTGTCATCATCGATCCGGACAGGACCGCGATGAGCATTATTTTGAGGCAGCGAGAAAGTCGCATTTGTCAAACTCCTTCTGGGAATCAAAAGTCAATCTACTAAAATATAGAACGCCACAAAACAAAGGCCTTGCTGGCGATTTGGATTGGGGAAAATACAGAGCGAATACCCTGCGTTTCCCCGGTCTTGGCAACTGGGTCAAGTTAGCCGCTTCGGCGAAAAATACTCTTGTTCCGAAGCCGGACGCACGGCTTACCCATACGTCCTGATAGTCACCATCGTACCCGTGTCGACCGCAAAAAGTTTGAGGATTTTCACGATCGTTCAACAATCCTGAAACCTGCTGTCCCCCACATACGCAGGGACAATTCAACAATGCTCGGGAATTGTTGCTATATTGATTGAACTGTTGCGAAGGGATTAGGTTCCGAAATTTGGGACCATCCAACACGGATGCTGGCCATTAGACGGAGAAGCCAACATGGATCTTGGATTTGACATTCGATTTGATCGCCCATGGTTTCTGCTGCTTTTGTTGCTGTTGCCTGTGATCTGGGTCTATAGCTTCAACAGCCTTGCGGGCCTCGGACGTTACCGCCGCTGGTTCGCCATTCTGCTCCGTTCTTCAGTCCTCACGATTCTTGTGTGTGCCCTCGCGCAAATGCAGTGGCAACAAAAGACCGATCGTCTAACTGTCATCTACCTGCTGGATCAAAGCGAAAGCATCCCTGTCGAACAGCGGGATTTGATGCTGCAGTACGCGGCCAAGGAAGTGAAGGCCCACCGCCGAAAAAACACAAACGACATGGCCGGAGTCATCATCTTCGGCACGACGGCGAAGATCGAGTGCGCTCCTTTTGATGGTGACATTCCAACGATCGGCCAGATTGAATCGGACTTTGACCTCAACCGCGACAAGACCTCAATCGAGTCAGCACTCAAGCTTGCCAGAGCATCGTTCCCGGAAGGGACCGCCAGACGCGTTGTCGTCATTACCGACGGGAATGAAAACATCGGAGACTCTCTTTCGGTCGCCCAGTCGATGTCTGAAGATGGCATTGGTATCAATGTCTTGCCGGTGAATCGTCTAGCCAGTGACGATGTCGCGGTTGAGAAAATTGTCCTCCCATCGGAACTAAGACGCGGTCAGGAATTCAAAGCCCGAGTCGTCGTCAACAACCAAACAACGGATCCGAATGCAGAGCCTGTCAAAGGCCGCCTAGTCCTCACGCCGACTTCAAAGAACTCTGACTTGCCAGTTCTGGACCAGCCAGTCGTGCTTGAACCGGGCAAGAACATTATTGGTTTCAATCACAAAATCGAACAAGCATCCGTATTTACGTTCGAAGCAAAATTCGTCCCCGACGACGACAAGGATGACCTGATCAAGCAAAACAATCGAGCGACCGCATTTTCGCACGTGCGAGGCAAGGGCAGGGTGCTGCTGATTGAAGACGGATTCTATCAAGGGGAGTTTCAAAACCTGATCCAGACTCTCCAGTCGAACTCAATCGAAGTCGACGTCATTTCAACGAAGTCACTCTATTCATCAGCGGCAGAATTGCTTCAGTATGACTCGATCATCTTGGCCAACGTCCCGCGAGCTTCCGGCAGTGACGCGCCGAGCGACAAGCCGGCTGAAATTGATTCCTTTAGCAACGCTCAAGTTCAAATGCTGGTCGACAATTGCGAGCAGTTCGGTTGCGGCATCGTGATGATCGGCGGCGACCGTGCTTTGGGGGCAGGCGGCTGGTCCAATTCGCCACTCGAAAAAGCGATGCCCGTCGACTTCCAAATCAAGAACGACAAAGTCTCTGCAGTCGGAGCGTTAGCGTTGATGATGCACGGCTGCGAGATGGCTAACGCAAACTATTGGCAAGTCCAAATCGCCAAGGAAGCACTGGCAGTGCTCGGGCCGATGGACTATTGCGGCGTGATCGATTGGAGCGACTGGGGCGGCAAGCCTCGTTGGCTGTGGAAACTACCCAAGGGCGTCGATCGAGTTTACGGCAATCGCAAACGCATGAAGGGCATGATCAGCCGAATGGCAACGGGCGACATGCCAGACTTCAATGCTCCGATGAAAGTCATGCTTTCCGGATTGGCGAACGTCGATGCATCCATGAAGCATGTCATTATCATTAGTGACGGTGACCCAACTCCACCAACGAATGCGTTGCTTCAAAAGTTCGTTGCGGAAAAAATCAAGATTTCAACCTGTGCTGTTGGTACACACGGACCAGCCGGAAGCACGCCACTGAAGAAAATCGCGAACGTTACCGGCGGCCGATACTACGTCATCAAAGACGCTCGAGCGTTGCCGCAAATTTACCAACGTGAAGCTCGTCGAGTCGCCAAACCTGTCATCCGCGAATCGAAGACCGGGTTTTCTGTAATCCCGACTGCACAAGGTTCCAGTCACGAAATCATGCAAGGGATCGAAGCCGATTCGTTACCGCCGTTTCTCGGCTACGTGATGACGACGATTAAGAAAAATAGCCTCGTTGAACAGCTGGCTCTCTCCAACGATCCTGACGATGGCGGCGAGAATTCAACTTTGCTGGCGACGTGGCGATTTGGTAACGGCCGCGCAACCGTGTTTACTTCCGATGGTGGAGCCAAGTGGACCACGCCGTGGATGGATACCAGCCAATATGACAAAATGTTTGTTCAGGCAATTCGCCACTCGATGCGACCGATCACCGAAAGCGCCAATTTCACGGTCGCGACCGAACACCGTGACGGAAGAGTCGCCGTCACCGTAACGGCACTCGATGAAAACGACGAGTTCATCAACTTTCTCGACATCGCTGGGACGGGAATCGGTCCGGACGGCAAAACGCTGCCGCTACAATTTCAACCCGCAGGTCCGGGGCGATACATCGCCGAAACAGCAGCCAACGGCGACGGTAACTTTCTCGCTTCGATTTTTCCTGGTGAAGGATATGAGCGGCTCACCACCGGCGTGAACATCGCCTACTCGTCGGAGTACTCGGATCGCGAATCAAATGTTGCCCTGATGAGATCCCTTGCCAACTACAAACCACGCGGCGGTGAAGAAGGTGAAGTCATCCCCGGAGATTTGACCAAGACTGGCTTTGAACAACTTCTCACGCACAACAACTTCACACCGACACTCACTGCAGCGATCAACATCGAAGACATCTGGCCGCTGCTGGTTGTGCTGTGCGGATTAACTTTCGTGGCCGACGTTTTCATTCGTCGCGTGGCGGTATCGTTCGAGTGGGTTGCTCCGGCGTGGGCATCATTGATGTCGACGCTGGGAATCAAACGAGAGCAGAAGGCGGCTCCGGCCAGCATTTCACGGCTCCAAAGTCGCAAGGCGGAGATCGAGAAAGACATCGAATCGCGTCGTGCGGCAACGAAGTTCGAAGCTGATCCAGAAATCCAAGTTAGCGGAAAACAACAGCTAGATGATATTTTAGCCAGTGAGATTGCCAAGACTCCGGCTCCACCACCGAAGATTGATAGAGAAGAGAAGCAGGAAGAAGACCAGTACACTTCCCGGCTTCTGGCCGCAAAGAAGAAGGCTCAAGAGAAACAAAACCGCGGCAAGAACGACGACTAAAACAAAGGCTCATTTCTGAACACTGAACACTTTTTTCTGAACACTAAAAAACATGAATGACGAATTGCACTTCGAACAGCAAGCTAACAAATTCCGTGATCGCTACACAGCCGTCAAAGACGAAGTCGGAAAAGTAATCGTTGGACACGACGAAATCGTAAACGGCGTGCTTACTTGCATGATGATCGGCGGGCACTGTTTGCTCGAAGGGGCTCCCGGTTTGGGTAAAACCTTGCTCGTAGCGACGCTATCCAAAGTCTTGGACTTGGACTTCAATCGAATCCAGTTTACTCCTGACTTGATGCCTGCCGACATTCTCGGAACCAACATGGTGGTTGAGAACGCTGACGGTGGACGCTCGTTCGAGTTCCAGAAAGGTCCGATCTTTACACAGATCTGCCTCGCGGACGAAATCAACCGCGCGACTCCAAAAACACAATCGGCGATGCTTGAAACGATGCAGGAAGGAACCGTCACCGCATCGGGAACTTGCTACACATTGAAGAAACCGTTCTTCGTTCTGGCAACGCAAAACCCGATCGAGCAGGAAGGAACCTATCCGCTGCCGGAAGCTCAGCTTGACCGATTTCTGTTTAAGCTCAACGTTGGCTATTCGAATCGCGAACAGCTTTCCACGATCCTCGACCGAACCACCAAGGGTGAAAAGATCGAACCCAACAAAATCATGGGTGGAGAAGAGATCCTCGAACTACAGCAGTTGATTCGGAAAGTCATTATTGCCGATCACCTCACCGACTACATCGTCCGATTGACATTGGCGACTCACGCGGAGGGACCTCACGCCGCAGACGTCACCAATCGCTACATCCGCTGGGGTGCGAGCCCTCGTGGTGCTCAGACGATCGTGTTGGCGTCGAAGGTTCGTGCTCTGTTGGAAGGTCGATTCAATGTCAGTTTCGAAGACGTTCGCCGAGTTCTCCTGCCGGCACTTCGCCATCGCGTGATTCCAAACTTCGAAGCGCAAGCCGAAGGCGTCACTTCGGATCAGGTGCTTCTTGAGATGCTCGACGCCGTTCCTGAAAAAGAGTGAGGAATTGGAAATTAAGAATTAGGAATTGAGAATTCCACACACCGAAAACCGCTAACCGAAATCCAATTAATGGTCCAAACTGCTACTCTTGTCGACAACGAACCCTTGCTCTCGCCATCGCTGCTGGCTCAGCTCGAGCGGATGGAGTTAGTCAGCCGAAAGATCTTCCGCGGCCGCATGAAAGGCGAACGGCGAAGTAAGCGGAAAGGGCAATCTGTTGAGTTCGCCGACTTTCGCAACTACGTGGCCGGAGACGATCTACGCTTCATCGACTGGAACCTTTACGCTCGGCTCGACAAACTGATGTTAAAGCTGTTCCTCGAAGAAGAAGACCTGCATTTCTATTCGCTAATCGATGTCAGTGACTCCATGCAGTTCGGATCGCCAACGAAACTTCACTACGCGAAACAGCTGGCCGCATCCCTTGGCTACATTGGACTCTGCCGCAGCGATCGAGTAAAAATCGAAGCACTCGACGGAGCCGCGACCAGCGGAGCACCGGTATTTCGCGGCAAACGTTCGCTGGGACGAATGTGCGACTACGTTCAATCGATTCCGGCGTCATCAAATGTTTCACTGACCGATGCCGTTAAATCTTTCTGCATGCGAAATCGAGGCAAAGGAATCGTGGTCCTGATCAGTGACCTGATGGACAAATCCGGCTACGAGCAGGCGTTGAAGTTTTTGGTCGCTCAGAATATGGACGTCTACGTGATTCACGTTCTGTCTCAAGAAGAAATCGATCCCGAAATACTCGGCGACTTGAAGCTGGTCGATTGTGAGGACGGCGACATGGCTGAAATTTCCGTTAGCCAACGGCTGATCGACAAATACCGGGCAACACTGGCGACCTTCATCGAACAGTCTCGGGACTTCTGTTCCAAGCGTGGGATTGTTTACACGATGACCAGCACCGAACGTTCAGTCGACCGACTCGTCTCCAGATATCTGCGACACCAAGGGCTCGTCAAATGAACTGGATCGATAGCGCACTACCAGCGTGGCAATGGATCCTGTTGGGGCTCGTGCCACCAATCATTTTCCTGCTGTACTTCTTGAAGCTTCGCCGCACACCAGTCGAAGTTCCCAGCACGTATTTGTGGACCAAAACGCTGGAAGACATGCACGTCAACAGCCTTTGGCAACGCCTGCGCAACAACTTACTGATGTACCTGCAACTGCTGCTGGCACTGTTGCTACTAATGAGCTGCCTTCGGCCCGGCTGCAAAGGAACGGAACTCTCGGGCGATCGTTTCATTTTCCTTGTCGATCAATCGGCCAGCATGTCAGCGACTGACACGCCGGACGGAACGAGTCGCCTAGAAGTCGCCAAACAGGAAGTCGTCAAGCTGATTGATCAGATGAAGAGCGGCGATTCGGCGATGGTGATCGCTTTTTCCGATGTTTCGCGTACCGTTCAGTCCTACACCACGAATAAAACTGCCCTCAAAAGCAAAGTCCGCGACATTGAACAATCGCAACGCAGCAGCAACATGATGGAAGCGCTTACCGCGGCTTCAGGCCTCGCGAATCCGGGTCGAACCAGCGACCGAGACTCCAATCGCGACGTTCAGGTTGCCGAAGGCAAGCCGGCGCGAATGTTTATTCTCAGCGACGGTGCGATCAAAGAAGTTCCCGAATTCTTTCTGGGCAATCTGACTCCTGACTATCGACCGATCGGAGCACCTACTCCGCCGAACAACGTTGGCATCGTGGCGCTTTCGGTTAGCGATCCACTGGAAAACGAAAGTCAGCTGCAATGCTATGCGCGGTTATTCAACTCCGACGATGAAGACCACACCGTTGATGTGACTCTGCGAGTCGATGGGGAAGTCTTTGACGCTCAGAAAGATGTCGCTGTGCCACGCAATAATGCGACGGGACTCGTTTTCGACATGACGAATTTGCTCGATGACCTTGACGAACCCAAACCAGTCGAGCTGCAAATTGAAACAACGGACGTTTATGCTCAAGACAACAAAGCCTGGGCGGTCGTCAATCCGCCACGCGAAGCCAACGTGTTGATTCTGTCCGACAACAACGAGTATCTGGACTTCGTCATGGAGACCAAGCGAATCGCCAAACTCGCCAACATCTTCAATGAACTTCCTGAATACATTAATGATCCGAAGTACGAGGAACAGACAACGCTGGGCTTTTTCGACTTGGTGATTTTCGACCGCTGTGCACCAAAGACGATGCCGTTGTGCAACGCGGTCTTTTGGGGCTCAAAGCCGCCGACTGAAGAGTGGAAAGTGGGAGACGCTACGGAACCGACAGCGATTATTGACACCAATAGCTCGCATCCGCTGATGGTCGCGGTTCAAATGGGCAACGTGAATGTGCTCAAGAGCAGCGTCATCGACGGACCTCGCGGCAGTGTTTCATTGCTCGACGGAGCAAATGGATCGATCATGAGAGTCGGTGGTCGTGGTGGCTTTCAAGATCTGGTCGTTGGTTTCCCGATGATGGAAATCTCACCAGACCTCGACATTTCCGTGAACACGGACTGGATGACCAAACTCAGCTTCCCGCTGTTCATTCAAAACGTGATCGTCGAACTTGGCAACGGCAAGAATTTCGCAGCGGCGGTCGGCGGAAGCCCCGGAGAAATTCTGAACTTCAGGACATCGCTGCCATTCGAATCGGTCAACGTCACAACGCCCGAAGGTCGTAAGTCGAGCTTGGCTCCACGTCCCGATAACACCTTCGCGCTCACGGGAACAAAAAGCTGTGGACTTTACTCGGTGCAATCTCCTGACCAAGAATCGCCGGACCTGCTACTTCCCATCAACCTCTTCGATCGCAACGAAAGCAACCTGACCGTTCGCGAAAAGTTAACGCTTGGATACGAAGAGGTCACCGGTGAAGCCAAACGTGAACAAACTCGGAAACAGTATTGGACGTGGTTCCTATTGGCCGCTTTGGTCGTGCTGATGGCTGAATGGTTCATCTACAACCGTCGAGTCCTGATCTAGGCATGTGACTTCCGTAGTTGGACTGGCAACAGTTCAGGAGCTCAATCATCAAGCTGCCCCGAAGTCTTGCGACTCCGGCTACTAAAAACGACGATCACTCAACGACGACTCAAGCCGCGCCTTCCATATCCGGCAGCTCATCCGTGCGAACTTCGCCCTTTTCGTTCGCTTGCCAAATCTTGCCCGAATCAACATCCAGCGCCGAAAGCCACTGGTCGCCGTAGCAATAAGTATCGACGACTTTCAAGTGGCCTAAATCAAGGATCTCACCGTCGACCTGTGGCGTGTGCCCAACGATCGCAATCTTGTTATTCATGTGAGGCTCCGGCGGAAACTCCTTCACGTGCTGCCAGAACATCACTTCATCAGGTTGCTCATTCAACGGAAGATACGGATCGTAACAAGCGTGAACAAAGAAGTGCGTTTCCGTTTCGTGAAACCGCAAACAGTGACTCAAGAACGTTAGATGGTCCTGCGGAATGTTCTGCAACTGACCGCCGTAGCTGGCTACCGTCGCTTGGCCACCATGCATCATCCAAAATTCAAGATCCGATCCGCCATTCTGTAAACCTTTGAACATCATGATTTCATGATTGCCGATCAAAGGCACAAAGTGACATTTCGGGATCAGATCGATCAATGTCGCAATCACTTGCGAAGAACCCATGCCGCGATCGACATAGTCGCCCATCGTTACGATTTTGTCTGAGGGTTTAACCTCAATCGCTGCCAACAATCGATCTAGCGAAATGCCACATCCATGGATATCACCGATTGCAATCGTCCGTGCCATATTTGAGAGTGTGTGTTGGGTCGAGGTGGGTTTGGGTCACGCGACTCGCTCGTCGCAACGCGATGTGGGATTATAGGAGAAAGACCACATTTGAGACAAGCGAGATTACTTCCCCTTAGATTGCACGAATCCGATTCGCGTCACGATGCTCGCAGCCGCCAAACGTTGCTCCAAATCCAATGACTCCGTGTCTGCGGTTTTGGCTCTAGCGAGCACAGGAGCCACGTTCGAATTCAACTGGACCGCATCTCCCTTGACGCGACAGGCAAGACGAATGTTGCCGAAATACCGAAACCTAGGCTTTTGAGAATTTTCTTGTTCGGCTTCAATCTCGGACGAATTGGCTGCGACATTTGGTTCAGATACGTTCTCAACTTCTAGGAAATTCCTGTCAATGACAGAAAGTTCAGTTGAAGCCACTTTGGTCAGTGAAGCTTTCAAGACGATCTCCATGGCAACGTGATGACGCGGAGAAGTAGAAACGACCGGTTCCTCAGGAGCGATGCGGATGTCGTTCGCCACAATGGCCAAGTTGTCCGCAATCTTCCCAGCCAGTTTTTGTTTCAACATCCCAATCAACTCCGTTTGGAAGGCTAACGGCTCGGCAACGATCTCTTTGCGATCCTCTGCATCGACCGGCTGAGCCTCCTCATGTGAGCTAGTTTTTTTCGAATCATCACGGCTTACGTTGGATCGGGCTTCGTAATCAGCAATACATTTCCGGAAACGCTGTTCGTCGGCTGATTCAATTGCGTTTTCATTAACCAACCAGTCAACAATGGTCTCATCCGACAATCCAAGCGAATACTTCACTTCGATTTTATTACCGCGAACGATGACATCCATCGAACGCTCAACGTGGCCACGCTCGAATTCATGAGCGCACAAGTTTGTTGCCCCGAAGTGGAGCAGCAGAGCAATTACAATCGTTACAGCACCAATTCGATTTCCCATGTATCCTATTATCGGTGTTTGTGATCAAAAGTCACCCGTTTTATTGTGACGAGTCGCAATTATCATACAGTTACCATTCAAATACTTTGCAGCCACGGCTGTCCATTACACGCCGAAACAATCGGCACTACGAAAAAATAAAATGGACTCAAAACAGATCCTCGACCGTGAATTTTTGGAAATTCGGTCTCGCATACTTGATGTCGCTTCATCATTGGATCGAATCCAACGTGCCGACAGCGATGTCTCGAACGACCCTCGAATGCAAAAACTTACTAACGCCCTTCAAATTGTGTTGACGGACGATCCACATCGTGCGGAAAAGATTCAGATGCTTTTCTCGCGACAGTACGATGAACACTGGAAAGATCAGCTTTCGTTGCCTTCAACGAACTAGTCCGTCTGAGCTAAATCGCAGGTTGACGTCTCTGGGCCGACTTAATTTTGACTGGCCAGAGCGCCCGTCTTACACTGCATTACAAACGCTGACCACACTCCGTACTGAAATCTCCCATGTACTACATCGATCCACACCTTCACATGGTGTCTCGAACCACCGACGACTACGAAACGCTCGCTCGCATGGGCTGTGTCGCGATCAGCGAGCCCGCGTTTTGGGCTGGCTACGATCGTGGAACCGTTGACGGATTCAGAGACTACTTTCATCAACTTACGGATGTCGAACCCAAGCGCGCCGCGCAGTTTGGTATCAAACATTTTACGTGGCTGTGCATCAACGCAAAGGAAGCCGAAAACGTATCGCTATCGCGAGAAGTCATGGCGATGATTCCAGAGTTTCTAGACTGCGACAACGTTTTGGGCATCGGTGAAATTGGTCTTAACAAAAATACGCCTAACGAAGCCACCGTGTTCCAAGAACACGTTCACCTTGCCGTCGATCACGATCAGCAGATCTTGATCCACACCCCACACTTGGCGGACAAGTATCAGGGAACGCGAATGATCTTGGATATGCTGAGCGATCATTCAGGTATCGACCGATCGAGAGTGCTTGTCGATCACGTTGAGGAACACACAGTGAAGGCGGTTCTCGATGCAGGGTTTTGGGCTGGCATGACGCTGTACCCAGTGACGAAGTGCACTCCAGCTCGCGCCGTCGACATCATCGAGATGGTTGGAGCAGAAAGACTGTGCGTCAATTCCGCAGGCGACTGGGGACCTTCCAAGCCCACCGCTGTTCCGGATTTGGTGATGGAAATGCGTCGCCGCGGACACGCTGAATCGTTGATCAAGAAAATCGTCTTCGACAACCCGCGCGAATTCTTTAGTCAAAGCAAGAAGTTTGAGTTGCAGAATCCATCGGATCGAATTGGGTTCGACGTTTGAATTGGCGCCTTGGAATTGTTTGTTTGCCCATGCTGCTGGTTGCCCTGTGCTTCGCCGAGCATGACATCTTTGGGCAGGAGAACAGGAACAAGTCACCGATCAACTATGACTCCGCTCAGCCAGACGACAACGTGGCGAGATTGGCTAAGCAGCTGGAACGAGGCGACGCTTCTTTAGACTGGAACGCCAGACATGGCTGGCTACCATCAGTGTTAAAAGCACTCAATGTTCCGCGATTTTCTCAGACGCTGGTATTTTCAAAAACGAGCCAACAGAATCGAAAGATCCGACCGTCGTCTCCAAGAGCCATCTACTTCAATGATAACGTATACATTGGCTTCGTCCCAAAAGGCGACTTCCTTGAAATCGCAGCAGTCGATCCAACCCTTGGGGCGATCTTCTACACGATCGATCAGGCTGAATCCGACAAACCAAAGATCACTCGGGCAACGCATCAATGCATGTCCTGCCATGAAACGCACAAGACTCAGGACGTTCCTGGATTCTTGGTTCGGTCGGTCTACCCAAAGAAAAGCGGCCATCCTGACTTCAGGCTTGGCACAATGACCACCGACCACACAACGCCGCTCAAGGATCGATTTGGTGGCTGGTATGTCACGGGCGAACACGGTGACATGCGACATCGCGGAAACGTTTTTGTCGATGACGAAATCAAAGGCTCAATCGATCGCGAAGCCGGTGCAAATCAGAAAAATCTTCCGCCGCAGTCTCGCCCGGACTCTCACCTCGAACCGACCAGCGACATCGTGGCGCTGATGATCCTCGAACACCAAACCCAATTCCACAACCGTGTCACACAAGCATCCTACACGACCCGACAAGCCCTTTATCATCAAGCCGATATGAACAGACTGTTCAAACGGGATGCCGACTACCGCAGCGACTCGACGAAACGCCGCCTCGATTCCGCTGCCGAAGAACTGGTCAAGTACCTTTTCTTCTGCGGTGAGTTCAAATTGACGTCGCCTGTCAAAGGCAGTTCTCAATTCGCAAAGGAGTTTGAAGCAAAAGCAATTCGCTCCGCTGGTGGACTCAGCCTGCGCGACCTTGATTTGGAAACAAGATTGCTGAAGCATCCATGCAGCTATCTGGTCTACACAGAATCGTTTGTCTCGCTGCCGGATTCGATGTTCACGATTGTCAAAAAGCGAATGCTGGACGTTTTAACCGGCGAGGATAAGTCAGAGACTTTCGCACATCTTTCGAATGCTGACCGTCGGAACATTTTAGAAATCTTGACCGAAACGCATCCGCTATTCAGCGAGTCACCTACAGACCGAAATTGACCTCGTAAGTTACCGATTCATTCGGCACGCGATTGGCCACTTAAATTGTCTGCATTTTGTCACTTGGAATCCGTTGGCAATTCATCCAGCCACATCGTTCGCGTTTCTCCATCCTGATTCGCCTGCCAAATTTTTCCCGATTCGGCGTGCAAGCAACTCAGCCACCCACCGCCGCAGGCCCACGTATCAATGCAAACTGCATTGCCATTGAACAAAGGCAGTCCAGACTTCTGCGAAGTGTGACCACAAACCATAATTTTTCCCGAATCATGTTTTGGCGGATCGTTCCACTTTTCCCAGTAAAGCATAAATTCAGGTTGGTCTGCCAACGGAATCTCGGCGTAGGCACCCGCATGCACGAAAAAGTGCGTTTCAGTTTCAAAGTACGGCAGCAGATGTTGCTCAAAGAAATCCCAATGCTCAGCCGGAATCAGATCCGGAAACTCTTCGTCGTGACCGTCTAGACGATATGACTCCAGCGTATTGTCGCCACCGACGCCGAGGAACATCGCAAACTTGATCGGATTCTCTTTCGCATCCATCAACATCAGTTCATGATTGCCGCGCAAGCAATAGACCGTGTACTGTTCGGCTAATTCAATCAGCGTTTCGATAACCGCACAACTGCCCGGCCCTCGATTAACGTAATCTCCAAGCGTGATGACCACGTCATCGCTTTCCAACTGAACGCACTCCAGCAAAGCCTTCAACGCAATGTTGCAGCCATGAATGTCACCAATTGCCAAGTGTCGAGGCATGTTGAATCCAGTTTAAAGCAAAGCAGTTTGATCGTACTCGCCCAAGTCACACTGAGATGCTATTCCGCTTTCTTGGGAAGCGCGATTGTAGCTAATCGCTTCGTGGTTCGAACGAAAATTGTTCCCCCCGAAAACGCAGGAGTAGCAAGACAGGGGCTGTCCATCGAATTTTCAGCGATGATCTTTAACTCGGGTCCGTGCTCAAGAACGTAGACCGTGCCGTTTTCAGAAGCACAGTAGATCCTTCCGTCTCCAGCCACCAAAGACGCAATGACGCCAGCCTTCCTACCAAGCCGGCGTTCGCCAAGTTTTTGGCCAGTCACCGAATGAAATGTGCGCACAACGCCGTTTGAATAGCCTAAATGAATTTGATCACCGTAAACAACGGGCGTCGACATATAACAGCCACCTATTTTGACGCTCCACACAACGGCCTCATCACTGCTGTCCAATTCACCACGATCATCAGGCCGAATTGCAAAAATCGGAGCAGGACCACCGTGAGCATTCGTAATGTAGATCAATCCATTGGCCTCAAAAGGGCTGGGCACAGGATTGTCATCATTCATGCTCCGACAAGTCAGGAAAGGATTCTCGGGATCATTGGTGTCCGCATGAGTCGCCTTGGCATGCCGCGTTGCCCGGGGTTCACCTTGGTAAAGCGTTCGATTCCATAGCTCTTTCCCATCCGTTTTGTCGTAGCAAAGTAAAATCCAATCCTGAGTTCCATTGTCATCGGCTGCCGTAGGTCGTCCCCCTGATTGCACTTTCAACGGCGCAACTCCATCTTTCGCAACGGCAGTCAGCAAAAACAATTTGTTCCCCACGATGACCGGACTCGAGTGACCCAAACCGGGGACGTCGACTTGCCAAACTACATTCTGCAGTTCACCTGACTTTGAATCCGCGTTCCAGTTTATTGGTAATGAAAATCCTTCCGCCACTCCACGTTCCCCAGCTCCGCGAAAGGCCGGCCAATCTGTATTCCGATATTCATCACGGCTTAGAAACGTTGCTAAGTCAACTGATTGCAAAACAGGTTTCTTCGGCTCAGATGTTTTACGCTGCGGTTGCGCTGCCTTAGCGTTTCCAACTTCTACTTTACGGGCCAGAAAAATCGGATTGGAGGCGTCTGAGTTAGCGATGGCAATATCAGGTGCTCCGTTCCCACTCAAATCACCAACGCTCAATCCGTAAGTCGCGTTGGCTTGTTGGTCAAAAACTTCTTTGCGAAACTGGGTTCCAGTCCCGTCGTTGTAAAACACCGCGTTAGTTTGTCCGGCATTTCCGGCAACGAGATCAAGGTCTTGAACGCCTCTGGTTCAGAAACACAAAATTCTGCTCAGGCCAATGCCTTCCGTTTGCAACAACGATATCCAGATCACCATCTCCGTCGAGATCCCCTATACGGACCGACGCACTTTTGTTCGACTCAGTGCCCAAAACCAGACGACTGTTGCTTGTAAAAGCCTGAGCCACCGCAAGTGAACTCGCCGTGGGCCAAACGGAAATTTTTTGTCACCGACCTCCAGCTTTCTGTATCTAGACGTAAGAGTCAACAAATCACCTGTTTGTGAGGTCAACGATGCCAGCCAATTTGCCGCTAACTCCCGATACCGAGCTGATTCAACAAAGTCGCGATGGCGATGAATCCGCTTACGGCCAGCTCGTGCAAAGATATCAATCTCTCGTTTGTTCAGTCGCGTACAGCCGTTGTGGCGATTTGGGCATGAGTGAAGACCTAGCTCAAGAAGCGTTTATCCAAGCGTGGAAGAAGCTTGCTGATCTAAGCGACGTAAATAAGTTCAAGTCATGGATTTGCACCATCGTTCGGAATATGGCCAGCCGCTCATACGAGAATTCAAAACGCAACGTTGCGACCAGCGCGGCGGGACTCGATTCGGTGGTTGAACCGGCTTCAAACGCAAATGATCCGATCGACCGCGTGATCAGCGCTGAACAAGAGCAGCTCGTTTGGCATGCCATCGCAGACATTCCAGAAAACTATCGCGAACCGATGATCCTTTTCTATCGAGAAGAACAATCGGTGGCTCGCGTTGCGGCAGCCTTGGATATTTCGCAAGACGCAGTCAAGCAACGGTTGGCTCGAGGGCGTAAGTTCCTGCAGGAGCAACTAGTCGCCACCGTCGAGGCAACACTAGAAAGTTCCAAACCATCGCAGGCATTTACGGGTGCCGTGCTGTTAGGGCTCTCTGGAATAAAAGCCAAAACGGCAACTGCGGGAGTCGCGGCAACCATCGCTGGAAAAACTGCAGCCGCCGGAGGAGGAGGTATGGGCTCGATGTTTCTTGCCTCGTTCGCCCAGTTGCCACTCATCCCGTGGTTGCTGAAGTCAGGTCTCGACGAGACCCGTTCCTCGCGAGAACGGAAACTAATGATTCAATTCATCCTCATTTGGGGGCTCGCTTTAATTCCCTTAGTTTTGTTTTTTCGATCTGGCGTTAGTATTCCTATTGCCATGGCGATCTATTGCATTCCGATGATTGCCCATGGATACCGAATGGGCAAACGAATCGAGCAACTGCGGATCGAAGAGAAAACCGCCACGCCCTATCGCCCCATCGTCGCAAATCAAGAACAACAAGGCGTTAAGACACGTCTATTTCTCGGCAGCGGAACACTGATCGCGATGTGGCCTGTTGCAATATTGACTTTCGGGGCCGATTGGCTCGGCGTCGGATTGATGCTGATAGGCATGTTTGCAATCAGCTTGGCCGGTGCACGCTTCTGCGGAAGCTCTCCCAAAACGTCATTTCGCGTTTACGGTTTGACCCTCGGATGTATGTCCCTAGTCGGTATCGCAGTCCTGTACTATCGTCCGCTGGTTTGGTCAGATCGCCTCGCGTATCACTCCTTTTGGTTCCTGTTAACGTTGCAGGGGATGACGATGACCCAAGTGATCTTAACGATGATCGTTTGGAAACGCGTTTTCGGAAAGCCAAAATAGATCGCTGTCAACGTTTAGGCCTACCGACTGGCCGTGTCAGAAGCTGCTCTTTTAGTTATCTCGCGATCGCAATTCGTCCAGTTTTGATTTCCATTTCTCGACTTCTTTGGCTTCGCCTTTTCGTTCGCCCAAGCGTATTTTTCTCTGAATCGCATCAGATAAAACATCGTTCCGTATTGCTGCCGGGATTGCGTCAGCAGTTTTCTCCAACCCTTCATATCCATTGTTGATCAGCTCCACAGAGTCTTCAACATTTCCGGTTTCGAGCAATGCATTCCCGTAGCGGGATTGGATGTTGAATGTCTCCCAAGAGCCCTCAGACCCCGAATCTGCGTCAAATTCCGATTTCTGTTTTTGGTCGAGGCAATCTTTCAGCAACAACGCAGCCACTGCGAACTGGCCGTCCAGCTCATGACACTTGGCGAGTTCGAGCATGGTTTCATAGACTTTTGAATCCTCTTGGCCCAGTTTTGCTTTTTCAAGTTCGAGCCGCTGAGCAATCAGCTTTGTTGATTCTTTGTACTTGCCAAGCTTGCGATAGATTCGCGAGAGGTTGGTCATGGATTGCAATGTGTCAGGGTGATCAGTGCCAAGCTGGGCCTTGCGAAGCTGAACCGTTTTCTCAGTCAAAACTGCGGCGTCTTCGTGACGCGATTCATTGGCGTAGTCGACCGCCAAAGAGTTCATTACGATTAGAGTGTGTTGATGATCTTCCCCGAAATCCTCTCGAAACCGTTCGTAAAGTTTTTCGAACAGGGGCAGCGATTTTTTGTAATTCCCCAGCATCTGGTGTGTGCTGGCGACGTTGTGCATTGATGCGAGAGTCTCTGGATGGGATTCACCCAATTTGTTGATACGTAGACGAAGCACCTCTTCGTTCAGCGACAACGCGTTTTCCATGTCTTGCATGTACATATAGGTCAGTGCCAGATTCGCCATGGACTGCAGCGTTTCCGGGTGATCTTCCCCAAGTTTTGCCTTCGACAGATCTAACACTTGCTTGTTCATCCGCTCAGCATCATTGAACCGACCGGTTTCGAGGTAGCACAATCCGAGGTCACTGCCACAGGACAACGTGTAAGTATCGTCTTCGCCCAGATGTTGCCGACAAAGCTCTAAAGTCTTCTCCCCGAAGGATATAAACTCGTCGTACTGACCAAGCTCGTACATCGCTTGCCCATAGACCAACCTCGCGTTCAATGTGTTTTTGTGCCTCTCTCCAAGGGTGGCCAATCGCGATTCGTACACTTTCTCACTGAGCACCATTGATTCTTCGAGGTGGCCAGCACTTCGATAGCTTTGGGCGAGGTTCTCAGTCAAATTTAGATTCAGTTCAGTCTCTTCTGGAAATGACTGAGCCAGATCCAGCGCACGTTCTGTGACTTCGATTGCCTTGTCCGCATACCCTGCATCGCGAAAGGCGGTGCCCAACATCGCCATTGCGGTTAGAGTCTTGAGGTCTCTTTCGCCATGCGATGACTCGTGCAGTGAAACCAGTTCCTCGCTGCACTCAACGGCGGTTTCGTATTCTCCAATCGCGTTAAAACAACTTGCCAATTCAAGCAGCATCATTGCTCTACCGTCGTCGTTCATGTCCGATTCTTCTAGGGCTTCGTTGGCTTGCAAAAGAACGTCCGCAGCAGTGACACTGGCATCGGATCCAGCGTTTGGATCTACCGCTTTAAACGCTCTCGTGAAAATCCCAAGGCTTTCCAAATAGTCATTCTTTGATTTTTCAGCAGCCTCGAACTGGCGATTCGCGTTGGTCCATTGCCAAAAAACGCCAGCCAAACCCAGTAGCAATGCGGACACAATTGCCGCCGTCATCCGTAGTTGAGTTTTGCGTCGCTTGGCTTCTTCATTGGCTCGAACTTTCGCCTCGTGAAGCTCAAGTTCGACAGCTTGAGCTCGCTGTTGCACTTCCAATGAGTGTTGAACAAGCTCTTCCAAAACAATGCTCGCACTCTCAGGACGATGCTCCTGTTTCGCTGAAAGACAACGGCGACAAAGATCGATCAATACCTGATCAGCTTCGCAAGCATCCAGTGTTGCGTGAGCCTCAGAAAGCTCGCCAGCTGAAACGTTTTTCAAAATTTGTGCCGCAGAATAGCCGGCGTGAATCCTGTCACCGGTAAGAATCTCGAACAGAATCGCACCGAGACTATAGACATCCGATTGAGTGTTTAACTGGTCTAATTCGCCACGCGCTTGCTCGGGCGACATGTAAGTCGGTGTGCCAAGAACGTCTCCGGCCTGAGTCAACGGTCCTCGCATGTTGACGGAGCTGTCATTCTTGTTGGAAACAGTTTCGACGTGCTGAATTGTCTTTAGCGGATCTGTTTCTTTTTCATCCCGAACGACTATTTTGCGATTCGCGGTGACAAGTGACGAGCCCGATTCTCCAAGACGCTTGGCCATTCCCCAGTCCATGACCTGAACTTCAGCGAACTGACCCACCATAATGTTCTCTGGTTTCAGGTCCCGATGAATGACTCCTTGCGAGTGCACGTAAGCCATCGTTTGGACGACTTTTTCGAAGATCGAAAGGGCCGAGTGAAGGCCCGGATTCTGATCGGAATCGTCCTCAAGGATCTTTGCCAAAGTCTGACCTTCGATCAGCTTCATGGCAAAGTAAACGCTTGAGTCATTCAGCGTTCCGTGGCCGTGCACCGCCGGAACGCCCGGATGCTGAAGCACTCCAGTGAGAATGGCTTCGCGTTCCAATCGCAAGTTCGCCTGACGGTCGTAACGAAACTTTCGACGAAGCGACTTGATCGCAAGGGTCCGTTTCGATTGGCGGTCGTGGACTTTCCAGATACTACCAATGCCACCACGACCAATTTCTTTGATCAACTCATAACGATCGGGCAACAGCTCCGCGTCGCTTCTTTCGCCGGTGGATCCGGCCATCTCTCTGAATTTCAGATCTGCAGCAAACTCATCGAACACTTCGCGGACGACAAGAAGGTCTTCTTCCTGGTCGAATGAATAGTCCGTTGGAGTTGGTGACTGTCCGGCTAACTGGCGACGCTCGACATCATGCCACACAAGTTCGCGGAGAAAATAACTGCGTGCCGGATCTTCCGTTTCTGCAATCAGATTCTGAATTGCACCGACGTTGGTTGATTCAAAACAGTCAATTTGTTGGCACATGCTCTCCAGCTGTTCAAGTTCCCGCAGAGAGAGCATGGATGAGGTCCGTTGTGTTTTCATTTTGATTCCTCATCATTTTCTGGCGTTTGCAAAGTCTCTTGCCAGGTTCGCCGTATCAACGTCAATTTTCTTTCGATCGTACGCTTGCCGCAGTTAAGCCGATCGGCAATTTCTTCCACCGAGTAACCTTCCACTCGCAAAAGAGCTACCGTTCTCATTGTGTCGTCTTTGAGCATGTCCAGTAGATGTTGAACGTCATCAGTAAACTGCGCCATCATGTCCGGTGCGTTCGCGGATCCGGCCACATTGCCGATACCCGCGTCGTCCGAGGATGCATGATTGCTTTCATTGTGGAATATGGATTCTCCGCGGACTTTTCCGCCACCTCTTTTTTGACGAAGCTCGTGCCGCACGTAATGCTGGGCTTTTCGACCGGCGATTGTTAGCAAAAGCTTCCAAAGGTCATCACGATCCTTTAGCTCCGGAAATTTTCCATCAGCAGCAGCGAGGCAAAAGCTTTTGAAAGCACTGAGCGCTACATCCTCCTCGTCGAGCACACGTTTCAGGTGATTGGGAAGTTTTCTTCTCGAGTGCTTCAACAAACGTGGAAAGCAGTAGTTCCACAGTTCGGTAGCGGCATGAAAATCACCACTTTCAATTGATTTGAGCCAAACCGTGACCGCTTTATCGCGACTGTCACTTTCAGCATCTCCGCCGACATTTTTATCTGAAACGCTCATGCGTTCGATTGTATGCCATTCGGGGGCAGATTCCGCACAAATAAAAATGGCGGACGCAGACCGTAGATGTTCATGACCCTATAGGCGGCAGTCCTCTCGATCACAAATTTGAAAAAATTCTGCTTTTGTTGTTACAGCAGCTCAGTTCTTCGTAAGTGAACCGCACGCGGCAACTTCAGCCACAAAATCTGACCTTTAAAGGCTATCGCATGTCCAAAAAACGCAAATCAAAGCGCCGGAAACTCAAAAGCAGCAGCCGCCGGAAATCTCGCAGAAACCGCCGCGAAACGAACAATCGGTTGGAGTTCGGAACGCTCGAACCGCGGAAGCTGTTGGCTGGAGACCTAATCGTTGATGCGAGCGGCTACGACCTTGTAGAGCTACAGCAAATTGGTTCTTCCGTTCAAGTCGTTGACGCGGCTGGCATCGTTTTGGGTGCAAGCCCGATTGCTGACATCGACACCAAAGTCCAAATCTTCAACGCAAACGATGCTCGGATCGATTCAGCTTTACAGCTCGATGGCAACTCGCTGGAAATTGACGCCACGGGTTCGATCGTTGTCACCGGTGCCGCCGCAGACATCGACACGACCGACGTGGGCGACGCCAACGATACGCCGGGAGCGGGTAATGTTTGGCTTCATGCGCCGACCATCATCATCGATCAAAACGCTTCGATCGACACCGATGATGTTGATGATGCCGATGGCGATATCACATTGCTGGCTGATGATACTTCGGTGTTTGAGAACGAAGGCGAGTATCATATTTCACTCGTCGACGCTGATCTACGCGGTGGCACTATTTCGATCACTGCCAACGGCGAAACGTTGACTTCGTGGGGAGACCTTGGCGAGTTTTCGAACGTCATCGCAGAGAAGCTTGTATCGGCAACCCAGTTGGGGCTCAGCAGCGTCAGCCCCATCAGCGGCCAAGCCAAACTTCACTCTGCCGATGCAAAGATCCTTCTGAGCAACACGACGATCGTCAGTAGCGGCGAAGTCAACATTCTGGCAGAGGCTCGGGCTGATGCATCGCTGGACGCGATCGCCATTGCGGCAACGCAAAACGATGGTTCAGGATTTCTGGGTGCTGTTGGATTTGGGCAAGCAGCCACCGATGCGCGTGTCGACCTGAAAGGAACTTCATCGATCGATGCCGCAGGCAATGTCCGAATCGGAAGCAACGCCGAATCGATCGCAGAAGTGAACTCGCAAGCTGACGGAGGGGCAAGACTTGGCGGCGACGCAGACAAAGCCTTCAATATCTCGATCGCCATCACCAATGAAGACTCGAATGTCGTCGTCGAAGAGAACGCTTCGATCGTCAGCGATCAGGGCAAAATCAAAATCGAGGCACTTGGCAAAGTCGTTAACGATGTGGATGCCTCGGTCAGCCTGTTCCAAGAAGACGACAATAGTAGCGGGGCTGGATTGGCGTTGGCTTTGGGCGTCGACACTGCGGTAATCAACGCAGATATCGCTGGGAGTATTCAAGCACTCACACCGGCACCAGATGCGGTCAACATATTTCAGGCGGATCCGGACACAGGTGAGATCGAAGTCTATTTTTTGGAACGGCCATTCGTTGTTGGAGAAAAAGTCACCTATGATTTCGACGCTGGTGATGGAGCCGGGCTTGAAAGGGGACGCGAATACGTCGTTTACTCAGCGACGGAACCAGTCGCCGCCGACGATTACACACCGGGAGCATTCCGCCAGTTTATTCGCTTGGCCGAGGCCATCACGATTGATCTGGATAACACCCAAACGAGTAGCGGGGAACATACACTCACGAAACTTACAAAAGCTACTTCTGAGGCCG
The DNA here is from genome assembly GCA_964582025.1 of uncultured Pirellulaceae bacterium. Lineage (GTDB taxonomy): Bacteria > Planctomycetota > Planctomycetia > Pirellulales > Pirellulaceae > Mariniblastus. The sequence goes on from CAZORS010000003.1 coordinate 26,192, forward strand.
ACTCAAGCGTTGACAACTTCGTTCACCTGCCCGGCCTTGTTTTTCATAGTGGGCCTATCGAAGTCACTTACCTCGGTCCTGACTTCGAAGAAAACCCTGATGCAGCTGGCATTCCCGGCCTTGAACAGAATCAAAGTTATTTGCTGATTGAGACTGAGTCTGGCATGCCGGATCAATATCGTCTGCAAACATTTGATGGAACGCTGCTCGAATTCGACGCTCCCGACGACAGGCAGGCGTTTTACTATGCTGAAAAAATTGTTTCGTTTGATCCAACTTTGGCAATCGACAATGCGTCGAACACCATTGAGCTCGGCGTTGACCACGGATTCATTGAAAATGATCTGGTTTTCTACAGCACTGACCCAACGCGAACCGTTGCGGCCATGCTTGCGGGAGTTGGAAATGGGGCGTCAGTTACACAGGCCCTTCCCGATGCGCCGGTTGGCGGACTGCAGGACGAATTCGGCTACCGAATTGTGCTGGAGCCCGACAACGCTGCGAAAGTTCTTCTGGCCACATCAACAGCCGCAGTCGGTGACGGCCTGTTCGTCAAGCCTAACGGCGGATTTAGCTCCTATGGAGGGCACAGGTTTTTGCGAGACAATTCGAACGTGGTTGTTCGAGCTCATTTGGATGCTGTGAATAAGTCAGACGCAGGCGCGGCGCTCAGCGATGAAGCTCAACCTTGGGCCGAGATCGCGGTCGGCGTCGCCCAAGGGAATACGTTGAACATGATCAGTGGTGGATCTGCTTTAATTGACAGTCTGCGAAGTAAGGCCGAGTACTCGGGCGAAGTAGTTTCATTCGATGACGGCGCCGATGGAGGTTCGTCAAACGGAAAATCAACCTCGGAAGCTGCTGGCTCGATCGCCATGTCGTTTTTCGACCACGACGTGAAAGCCACGCTTCGATCGGGTGCGAACATTCAATCCGGTAGTGATTTTGAGTTTGAATCGACAATTCAACAGGCAACCAAAATCAGCAGTGTCTCGGAAACAAACCGACGCGGAACCGGCGACAATGACGACGCCAGTAGTGGCGGACCGCAAAAGGAAATCTCTGCCGCGATCGGAGTCGGCATTTACAATAATGATGCGCAGGCCATTGTCGAAGATGGAGCAGCCGTGGATGATCAAGTCACCATTGACGCAGCGGGCTCAATCAACATTCACGCGGGCATCGAATATCCACTTCTTGCACGATTTTCAGCCGATGCGATCAATCCGTTTTCTCAGTTGCGCCAAAGCGGACTTGAAGCGTTTGAGAAAATCAATGACGGTTCGCTTGGCCTCTCTGAACTGCTGAACGTCTCGACGCGAACCACAGCGGGCTCCGATGGAGACGAACTTTCGCTTGGTGGCGCTGTCGTCGTTACGGACTACACGAACAACATTCGAGCTTGGGTTGGCGATGCCAAAATCAATCTGGGAACAGGCACCGATGGGGACGTATCGGTTACCGCAGAGTTAGCTGCTGAAATTATCGAAGCCGGGCAAATGGCTTCGATGAATCTTGACATGCAGGGACTGCTTGAGAACATCGAAGACGACCCCACTGAGGCCCTTGGGCAACTTGGCTCACCTTTCGGTCTCAAAGGAGACAAAGGCATCGGTGGGGTCGCATTGATCACGCTGGCCAACAACTCGACCGTTGCTGAAGTCAGCGATGGCGCCCAGATCGAAGCCAAACGACTAAACGTTTTTGCCGACAGTGACTTTTACAATTTGTCAATTGTTCAAACGGGAGCTACAACTACTGACCTTGGGTTTTCTGCATCCATTGCTGCTTCTGACATTACGTCCGTCACCAGCGCGAGCGTCGTCAAAGGTGCCAAAGTTGTCGCAGGCTTGCTCTACGTCGAAGCCAATGACAATCTTGACCGCGTCAACATCGTAGGTGGATTTTTGAAGGGCAAGCAGGTCGGCATTGGCACGTCGATCGGTGTTAACGTGATCGACCAAACCGTGAACGCCTTTGTTGGTCGGCAGGACACCGGTCAATCGATGGCTGCACCCACTGATGTCGACATGGTTTTTCATCTGGGAGTTATCATCGACGCACAAGCCGATGGAGACATCTTCTCACTGGTGATGGCAGGTGCAGTTCAAGGTCTTGGTAGCGGAACCGACGACAATTCTTCAGGGGCGTCCACCAACACCAAATCTAACAAGATCGGCTCGATCGCCATCACGGCTCCGGTTGCCGTCAACGATGTCACCACCAACGTCAGTGCTTACCTTGACCATCACCTAAGCGAAACGACAGAGTACCGTTCCATTGACGCCAGCTCTGAAGTAGACATCAAAGCCGCATCAATCGGAGCGTCTTTCGCAGTTCAAACCGGAGCGTCTCCAGGGAAAGTTTCGCTCGCTGGCGCCGGTGCAGTTGCCATCAACACGGTCCAACAGAATGTCACTGCCTTTGTCAAAGACTCCGAAATTCAGCAAGGCGACACCTATATCCGCGCTTACGATCGTTCTTCAGTCGAAGCAGACGCTGGTGGATTCGGAATTAACGCGTCAGCATCCACACTCAACAAAGCGGCACTTTCTTTTGGAGTCAGCGTTGCGGTCAATGAAGTGACGGGCGCGACAACCGCTGAGCTTAGCAATTCTTCTGTCAGTGGTCGTGACGTTGCAGTTGACGCCGAGTCTACTTCAACGATCACAGGACTTTCCATCGCTGGCGGCGTTTCTGCCAAGCTAAGTGCGACCGGTGGAGCCGCGTTTGGTGGAGCCGGAGCGGCTGTTCAGAACGTGGTTTCTAAAACGATCACTGCTGACGTTATCGACAGTAACGTCGATATCCCCACTGATGTCCGTGGGGAAGCTCACCTGAATGTGACTGCAACCGACGCAACCACCGTTGTCGCCGACGCAGGTGGCGTTGGCGTCGAAGTTTCACTTGGAGCAGCCAGTCGTGTATCGGCATCTGCCAGTATTACACCAGCATTCAACGAAATCTCTAACACGGTCAGGGCATCAATTAACAACGCCGACGTGAACGGCTTAGATCAGGTCACCCATTCGGTGATGGCGGACTACATCAACGTCATTGCAACTTCGACTAGCACCATCGAGGCGAAATCGCTTGCCGCGTCTGTTGATGTGACAGCCAGCTCCAGCCCAAACCCCGGCGTCGTTGTTGGTGGCAGCGGATCACAGAACTACATCAACAACACGATCGAAGCCACCGTTGCTGACACCAATCTGACGACCAACCGGTCAACCAAAGTCATCGCCAAGGACGCGTCAACGATCACAGCATCTGCCGAAGGAGCTTCCGTCGGAGCCATCGTATCTGCTGGCGGAACTGGCGGCGTTGCTGTCGGTCTGTCGATCGCACGCAGCGACATCGACAACGACGTGAAATCTACGATTGAGCGATCATCCGTCTCTGCCGAAGACATCACCGTCATTGCGAACGACCAGGCAGTTCTTGATACGCGTGCGATCGCAACGAGCGTCAGTGCAACGCTTGCCGGTGGAGGAACATTCAGCGCAACAGGTGGCGGAGCAGAAGCAAGCAATACCAGCCTCAGCAATATCGATGCACTTGTCACCGACAGCGAACTTGTCAGCACCAGTTCTAATTCCGGTTCCATTTCGGTCTATGGGCTCACCAACGCCAACTTGAACGCGGAAGTCGCGAAAGTCAACGCTGGAGTCGCCGGTTCGGCAGGCGGTGCGGGCACGATTGCCGTTGGTGCCGCTGTTGCCAACAACTCAATCGGGTTCGACGCCGATGGCAACGAGCAGGAATCTGGCGCGACGGCTAAAATCATCGACACACCGGTCACCGCTGGTTCAATTAATGTCGAAGCGGGTACGCATCAACCGAACGCAGATGGAGTCTGCTACATCGAAGACGACCCGACTCAAAGAATCACAGCCAAAGTCGCCGCCAACAGTGTCGCCGTCGCGGGCGCAGCAGGAGTCGGCTTCGCCGGAAGTGGATCAGGCTCTCGAGCCACCAACCAAATCAACCAAAACATTCATGCCCTGATCGAAGGTCAAGACCATTCAACAACGGGCGTCAACGTGACCGCTGTGGATACGTCGGTCATCAAAAGTGACGTTGCGGCCAATGCGATCGCGGCGGCGCTGACCGGAGGAGCGAACGGCTCTCTTTCCGTTGGGCTCTCATTGGCCAACAACAAAATCGCCAACGATGTCGCTGCGAGCATCAAAGACGCGAATTTGTTGCCTCAAGACGAATACGGTGGCGATGTATCTGTCAGCGCAACGGAGTCTTCAACCATTGATGCGACATCGATCGCAGTTGGAGTTTCTGCAAGCGTTAGCGGTGGTCTCGGTATCGCGATCGCTGGTGGTGGAGCAAGCTCGATCAACGAAGTAGCCAACACGACCGATGCACTGGTCGAAGGTGGCGTCCTCGAAGGTTTTAATCCAACCGTAGTAGCAACCAGCTCCACCGACATTGACGCGACAGTTCACAGTCACAGCGTCAGTGCCGCTGGCGGAGGCGGAACTGGAGTGGCAGCATCGATTGGCGTCGCGTTGGCTGACAACCGAATCGGCGGAACCGAGGTGAATGGCGATTCGCTCGGTCCAGCGGGAATTTCGGCCATCGTTCGCGACACAACGATCAGTGCCAATGGCGATGTTGTGATTTCTGCTGAATCGACAGACAACGTCAATGCCAACATTGATGCCAACACCGTTGCAGCAGCAGTTGGAACAACGGCGGGTGCGGGTGCCGGAGCCGGCGCTTCGGCGTACAACCAGATTGAAACGACGATCGAATCCAAGCTCACGCAATCGACCGTTTCATTGACAGGCGGCGATCTGGAAGTCACCTCAAACGACAACGCAGACGCCAACGCAAACGTGGACTCGAATTCGGTCGCTTTTGCCGCTGGCTTTACTCCCGGAGCAGCGATCGCAATTTCTATCGCCGCGGCCAAAGCTGAAAACTCAATCGATAACGAAGTTTTGGCTGTTGTATCGGAAGCCGAAATTGACGACGACGGTGCAGGAAGTTCCGTGACCTTGCAAGCGACCGAGAATGCGAATGCAACTTCTGACGCGACAACAAATTCTGTCGCTGTGAGTTTTGGAGGATCCATCAGCGGCGGTGGTGCTCATGCGATTTCTGACGTGCAATCCAAAGCGGATGCGAAAGTGGAAATGTCTGACCTGAGTCTCATCGGTTCGGTTGATGTCGACGCAAACAATACCGCAACTGCCGATGCGGATACTCGCGGAGTCGATGTCAACGTAGCTTTGGCAGCGCTCGCTGGGCGCGGCAGTGTCGCCGAAGCCAACGTGACGCCGAACACCAATGCGAGCGTTGCCTTATCGGAAGTTGACGCTGATGGTGGGCTGTTCATTGATGCGACGGCGACACCGCAAACTACCGCGGACGCCAGAGGGTTTTCAATCGGAACTGGCTTGACCGTTGGGGTATCGAGCGCGACGACCTCCTCATCTGGTACGGTCAATGCAAAACTTGAGGCAACGAACTCGAACAACCTTGGAACTCTCGAAGTCAATGCGACCTTAAACGACACGAATCCTTCTCACGCCACCGCGACGGCATCGGGCGGCGGATTGCTGATTGGTTCGCAATCATCTTTCGCGACAACGGACAACGACATTTCGGTAAACGCGTCAGCTGGACAGTCTTCTG
>CAZORS010000003.1:31946-60007 GCA_964582025.1 uncultured Pirellulaceae bacterium
TTCGCGACAACGGACAACGACATTTCGGTAAACGCGTCAGCTGGACAGTCTTCTGATCTGGTCGTCGACGGAGACGCTGCTGTCAACGCCGAAAAGAACGTGAACCAAACGGCAACAGCAACTAGCAACACCGGTGGAATTATTGCGGCTGGCGTGACGATTGCAAACGCCAACATCACTGGCAACACGACGGCTTCGATTGCTCCCGACACGACCTTGACTGCAGATTCCCTGGGAATCACAGCTGACACAGACGATGGAAACTTTGCCAACACCACCGCCGGATCGGGAGGTGTCGTTTCGGGCGCCGCCGCAATAACGAAGACGACAAACACGAGCACTACGACGTCTCGAATTGATTCGACGGACGAAAACATCGGCACGACGGAAATCACGATTGCAGGAGACTTTGCCCAAGCCGCCGATCACCTCGCCGACTTCGACACGACATTGACAGCCGCATCCGGCGGATTGCTGAGCGGCACCGGTGGCGACGTGAGAAACGACATTGTTTCGACAGTAAACACGGTCGTCGGAGCAAACACGAACATCACAGCGAACAACATTGATGCCAGAGCCACGAATCGAATCGCAAAGGATACCGTCGGATCCGGCGGCAATGTCAACGCAGCAACGGGCGGTTTGGTTGCCGGTGGCGGAGTCGCCAGCAATACAAACTTAACGCTCAACACTAACGTCAACATTGAAGACAACGCGACTTTGACATCCGATGCTGATTCCGTTGAACTTCATGCTTTGAACACGATTGACGCTGCGGATCAAGTTTCCGTCAGAACCGGTGGCGTTGCAGCGGGCGGATACACAAGGTCAACAGTCACGACGCTGGCCGACAACGCGACAGTGAACATTGACGGCACCGTTACGTCAGAGAACGAAATCAATGTTTCGGCTCGCGGTAACGCCGATGTTGATTTGCAAGGCAACTCGGAAACTTACGGTGCAGCGACAGTTGGCACAGGTTTGTCGGCAGTCGACATTACGCCCGACAACAAGATCAATGTCAACGAAGGGGCTGAAGTCATTGCTCGCAGAGACTTGAATTTCTCGACAGGCACCGACACGGCATTCAATCGCGATGTCTACACGCTGAAGGCACACAATGACACCTTCGCTGGAAGCCTGATTCCAATCGAAGACGTCAACGCTGTCGCGAACTTGAATCAGACCAACCACATCACAGTCGCTGCTGGCGCGTCCGTTCGATCTGGTGGCAACATGCGATTGCATACCGAAAGCAATGCCTTTGCGACTCTCGATACCCAAGCCAAGGCTGTTACGTGGATTAACGCAATAGACAGCGCGATTGATGGACTGTTCGGCAGCGGCGGAGTCGAAGAGTATGGCGGCGGTGAAACACAGCTATCAGCGGACGGACAAGTTATCGTTCACGGTATTTTAGAAACCGGGATTCACAAGGATCATGAACTGATTATCGAATCAACGAACCGCGATCCCAATGCCCCCGTGCCTGACCCTGACAACCCGGACGCGTTCGTCGATAGCCCGGACTATTACAATGTTGTCGTCGCAGATCCGTTGAATCCAAACGCTGAACTGGCGAGCTTTGATACGGAATTGACGGTTGCCAAAGGAAGTTTGGAACTTGCGATTCAAGAAGCCCGTGAGCAGCGAGCGCGATTCCTTGAAGACCCCACGCTGCGTGCGTTCTACGACGCAGAGATTCAGCGAATGCTGGAACTTCAAGAGAGTCAAGGATTGGCTTATCGAGCCATCGACAAGGATGGCAACGAAGTACTCATCAACAAGTCACAGGACGCGCTGGTCGTTTCGGTCGATCCAATACTCGCCGAAGCTGGCTCTATCGATATTCGAGCCGATGAAGATGCTCAAACTGGCGCTTTGCCGAGTTCAAATACAAGTTCAATCATGGCGCCAAGCGACGCGAGCGTCAGGATCATCAACAACTCACCCGCATTCTTGAAACTAAACGGCATCACGATCCCAGCCAGCAACGGTGGCCTTTATTTCAATGGCGAAGACATCTCCAGCCAGTACGGAGTCTCCAACACCATCGATCCAAACATCGTGATAAGAAACGACCTCAATCTGAATGCATTGCCCGACACGACGACTTCCGACTTACCGTGGCCAAGCATTTCTGTCTCAAGTCCGATTTCCAATGTGAATGGATCTCTCGAGCTGAAGACCTATCAAAACGGTGGCGGTAGCATTGAAATTAACGCCACAATTCGTGCCAAAGAGCAAGTCATCGAAGGCGGTCAAAGCGGAACCGTAAATGTTGACCTCGGGCTCGATTCGAGGCTGGACGGGACCGGAAGAGGTGAATCTTCATTCGCGATTGGATCGGGAGCTGTGCCCGAACAATTTCAGGACTTCATTAATTCCGATGGTACGGTTCGAGCTGAGATAGACGGCAGCAATGGGAACGTCACTAACTACCTTGACGAGGTTTTGAATCCGCCAAAAGTCGCTTTGACAGGTGAACGCATCTTTATCACTGCTCAGTACATCAACATCAATGACATCATCAAGAGTGGCGAAGAAAGATACAACCTCTTGCTTGACGAAGATACACGAGTCGATCGAATTGATCCGAGTACTTCGACTTACTATCGGTTGGATGACTTTATCGAGGACAACCGATTTGATGCTACGGGCCATCCAACGACGGGAAGAATTGACCTAGCGTTGCGAGGCGAAACGAACAACCTTGGCGTTGTGTATGACTACGATCTTGATCGCCTAATCGTCAACGAGCTGAGCGTCAGTGGAGGCTACGTTGATCTCACGGGCAACATCACCAATACACGCAACGGAGAAATCCAAGTCCTTGGCGACTATGCGACGGTCAAAATCGACAACCAATTCGACTACGACATGCAGGTCAACCGGCTTGATACCAGTCAACGGGGTGATGGCACGATCATCATCAAGGATTTGGCCAAAGGTCAAAACGTGATCTACACCAAGGAAGGCTCCACGATTGTGGAAGATAAAGGCCTTGGCGATCGAATTTTCCATCATCAGTCAGAAGATATTGATTACGAACCTCTTGAACACTTGAAGCTTGGATGGACCGTTATCGAGGAAACACTGACACGCAAAACGACCCGCTATGGGTCCAGTAGTCTGTTTGGCTTCATCGACTTCCTTGCTCCTGATCCGGATGACAGAGTGTTTGGTCCAGTCATCAAACCGCTTAGCACTGAAATTGATCAATCCAGCACTCGTTTCTTCGTCGACGACGACAATTCTGATCGGTACAACTACCTGCCAATTGTGGATTGGGCGTCCTCGACTTTCGACCGCGAGAAGCAGGAATTGCCGTCAGTGTGGACTGGTTGGTGGCCGTTTAGAACTGAAACCGTCAGATGGAATGTGATTGAGGAAAGGGGAACCAAGACTTTCCATCGACATCAACTGGCCGCAGATCGCCCTATCGACATTCACTTTTTGGGGAAGGATAGAAGTTCGATCGAGATTACTTCAAACGGCAACATTTTCCTTGATGAAATCACCAACCCAACAGGCCTGTCGACCGTATTCCATCATTGCGTCTCTACTGGTATGCCAGACTGTGGTGACTCCGACATCTCAATTTTGCCGGTTAGTCCAGATTCAACGCTGGGCGGACTTCGACTTTATGTCGCTGCTTCGAACAAAATTGGTGCAGCAGATCTACCATTGAGGACCAACCTGCCTGACGTCATGGTCCACGATTACAAATCGAACGAGACGGTCGAAGTATTCGGAGGTCAACGTGTTTTGGTGCTGCCGGGTCATACCGCTGGTGGCGTCCCCGGATCGGTTTACAAATCTCTGCTTCAGCCAGATGCTGATTTTTCTGAGACCGAATTGAGCGTAACGAATTTTGAGAGCTCTTCGTGGGAACTGGTTCTTGACGAAGGGACAAGATTGCTTACCGAGCGTGGAGATATCAATGTCGAGGAAGTCAGCGGCGATTTCATTGGCCGAGGCATTACAGCAAACCGGCAGGCGATACGAACCAATGATGGTGACATCAACATTGTGGCTCCGGGAAGCATCATTCAGTTAGAACAGTCAACTCAGCCAATCGTCGGAAACGCGATTAATCTGACAGCTAAAACTGGCAATCTCGGAGCCTCGCAAGAATTTCCACTTTCTGTTGACTACCAAAACGCCACTCAGGGGTTGGGCGACAGTTTGAACTTGAATGCAAAAGACGACATCTTTCTCTCACACACAACCGACTTGGTCATCGACACGATTGTCGCTGGCGGTGATGTGTGGATCGACGGAAACGGAACAGGGGCTCTGATCGATGGCAATACGCTCGAAGAAGTTGACGATCGTGCGATCAGCGAACTTCGAACCACCGTTTGGGATGCTCTGAATTTGACTGATGGTGACTCGCGGCTTGGTGAGCGACGCGACCAAATCATCGAAGCACAAAACGCGGCCTACAACGAGTACTGGGACTTGCGGGAAACGCAATCGGACTCTTCGTTCTACAATCCTGAGCATGAAGTCTTCATCAATGGAGAGTTCTCGCAAGAGTTGACAGATCGCTATCACGAACTGCACGCTTTTGATCCTGAATTCGTTGTGGAGATCTCAGAACAGGAGCAGGCCAACATTCGCGAGCTTGGAGAAGTCCGCGGGCTTGTCGGCACAGAGCTTGACGACTGGGTGAACGATGAAGTCGAACGCATCAGCGACTATCGCACGCATCGCTATCGCGAGATGCACAACATGGGCAGCTACGGCGACTTCCCCGACATCCGCATTGCTGGTCAGGCCTATAACCAATATTGGGAGTACCGTGAAACGCAGGATGATCCGTCCACCTTCGATCCCGATCACGAAATAGTGGCAACTCCTGAAGAGCTGGATCGCTTCCGTGCCGAGGGAGTGGAAGCGGGACTTGAAGGAGAAGAACTGGAGCAATTCGTCGCAAATCGAGCCACGAACTTGTATCACGAACTGCACGACACCTATGGCGTTGTCGGCGATGTCAGAATCGAAAGCTTCCAATACGAACTGACATTGGAGGATGTTGAAGAAATCGACAGCACCAAAGTTTGGACCGAAGAAGAACTTCGTTCGCTTCGTAGTCGGGCATTCCTTGAGGTCACCGACACCGAATTCGCACTCGAAGAAAACAACATCACTGCCGGCGGCGACATCACGATCGTCAACTCGGATGGCGTTGGCCGCTACATGAACGTCCGACGCGTTCCCGTTCTGGACGCCGAAGGCGAAGTCATCGGCACGCAGCTTGATACAAGCGGCACGACGATCAAGCTAACCGACGACAACGGCGATCCAACGGTGTTGACTCTGGATGAACGAGCAGCCATCGACGCCGCAGAAGAGCATGACATCATCTATTTGGAGCAGGCTCCGGTTTCAGCCCGAGCAGAAATGTTCGAAAACACGATTACGTTTGTCAATGAAAACGGCGAACCCGATACAACCGAATCCTGGGCTAACTATGGATTCATGCGAGGACAATCGGTTTACATTGAAGCCACCCGGTTTACGACGGACGACGGCGAGTTTTTCGAAATCACAGGTGTAAACGGCCATGTCCTCGAGTTTTCCAATGGAATTACGACAAGGGACGACCCAAGCGGTCCAGCCGTTGAATTCGAGTTTCTGGTTTCAAACATCGACATCGCACCCGTTGCGGCAGATCCTTCGTACGCCACACACATTCGAGTCCTGCACCGCGAAGACATCGACGTTAACGCTGGTGGAGCTCTTTCTGCAAACTCCGATCGCCAGATCTTCATCGGTTCGGAGGCGCCCGGTGGCCTCCAGATTGACCAAGTGTCAACGGGGCCAGACCAACGTGTTCAGATCAAGGTCGAAGGTGATTTGGATGCAGTCAATGGCCAAGTCAACATCGCGGGCGGACGGCTTGTACTGGAATCGTCCACAGGATCGATCGGTCACGCGGTCATCGACGTGAGTGATGCAGGCTACTTGATCGCTCGTGCGGAAGGTGACATTCGGCTCGCACAATCGTTTGCCTCTGACACAAACCGGCTCACAGTGGACCAAGGGTTTTCAAAAACAGGTTCTTTTTACCTAACATCCAGCAATGGAATCCGTGTTGAAAACGGAATCAAAGCCCAAGACAACATCGGCCTTGCCTTCCGGGAAAGCATTGCTATTCCGAGTTCAGCGTTTCTTGAAGCCGGCAACTTGATCCAAATCAGAAATTACTTTCAAGATAGCCAAGCAAACATTTCCATCAGCTCGGACATCGACGCAAACTCAACACAGGTAGCTGGAGGGAATTCGAGAGACACGATCTTATTCCAACCCCATTCGCTCACCGGTACAGCCACGATCAATGCCCGTGGTGGCGACGACACGATTTATGGAAGTCAATTTGTCGAAACGATCGATGGCGGTGAAGGCTGCGACACGATTTACAGCGGCGAGGGGCAGGACACGATCCTGAATCCCGAAGCCTGTGACAGCTACGGCAGTTTGAATCTCGACAGTCCCTATGGAATCCTCGATTCCAACAGCAATGGCGACAGCGTTGGTAGTTTGGCCATGTCACCACAAAACGCCGACGATCAATTGACGTTTGTACTTGAAGATGACGTTGATGGCCTGTTGGCGATTGATGGAAACCAGATTGTCATCGCCGATGCAACTAAGATCCTTCAGTACATTGGTCAACAAGTCTCGCTGAGAGTCCGCGTCTATCACGGCGAGGGCGGAACGACCGTTGAGACGTTTACTCTTGATGTCGACTGGAGTGACATCACCAGAGTTCTGGAAGAATCGATCGTGGTGGGAGACGGGACCGAACAACGTTCTCTGGTCAATCAACTGCAAGTCACTTTCTCCGGGCCAGTCGACATTGACGCCACTGCCTTTAAGATCACAACGCAAGGATCAGATTCGACGATTGTGCCAACCTCATGGACGACTTCGTTCGATGAGTTCGGCAATACGGTCGCAACGCTTTCCTTCAGCGGCGATCAGACTCGCGGCATGGTTGGCGCATTGAAAGATGGCTATTACGAACTAACTGTTGCCGCAAAGAGAGTTCGTCGCACTGGAACGAACATTCATCTCGATGGCGATGGAGACGGAGTTGCTGGTGGCGCGTTCGCATTCGGCGACAATGTGGAAGACAAATTCTTTGCCTTGTACGGAGACTTCGACGGCGATGCCGATGTCGACATCTTCGATCTGCTCAAGTTCCGACAATCGTACAACTCTGGAATTGGCGACGAGAACTACAATTCACTCGTGGACTTTCACTCAGACGACAGAATCGACATTTTCGACTTGCTCGAATTCCGCAGACGTTACGGAACGCAAGTCACATTCGAGTAATTGGTCGATCAAATTTTTCACAATAGAAATTGAGATTTAGTACGCCGTCGCGCCCTGAGCCGAAACACCGCATCGTAATCGGCAAATTAATGCTACATTGCGTGTATGAAACGTATTAATTCGCGACGAAAAACATGGTTCGTTATCCTGTGCCTTTTGATGGTCGGATGCGGGAAAAAAGCTGCCGACTCCAATGCTCCGTCACCGCGCAACACGCCGCCGGCGGAAACGGTGTCGAAAGCCATCGAGAAATCTGCGGCTGCGATTAAGTTTGTCGACTTCGAGATTGGAAACGGTTTGCCGCCGATGAAAGTCCCAGAAGACAATCCGATCACGCCAGAAAAGATCGCGTTGGGGAAAAAGCTGTTCTTTGATACGGCACTGTCTGTCGACAGCTCAATGTCATGCGCAACATGTCACGACCCGGAACAAGGTTGGGGCAATGGTGAAAAGCTCGCCGAAGGGACCAGCGGTATTCGTGGCAAACGAAATGTGCAAACGATTATGAACGTAGGATTCTACAAATACCTGTTTTGGGATGGACGAGTGAAGACGCTTGAAGAACAGGCTCTCGTTCCGGTTTTCGAGAAAACTGAAATGGGGATGGAGTCCGAAGAACAGTTATTGGAACGGATCAACGAAAACGACGAATACAAAACGATGTTCGCGGCCGCTTTCGACGATGGCATCACCGCTGCCAACATCGCAAAATCGTTGGCAACATTTCAACGAACGATTTACGTTAAGGAAACTCCTTACGATCGATACATCGCCGGGGATAAAACCGCGATGTCAGCGTCCGCCATTCGTGGCGAGAGAGTTTTCTTCAATCGTCGCAAAGCGAACTGTGGCACTTGCCACCCAGCGCCGATGTTCACCGATCAACGCCCCTACAACATCGGAATTGGCATGGACCAACCCGAACCCGACTGGGGATTCCACCATACGAAAGGTTGGGGCTTTTGGGGCAAGTTCCGTTCGCCATCACTTCGCGGCATTAGCCAAACGGGCCCGTATATGCACGACGGTTCGCTGGCAACACTTGAAGAAGTCGTCGACTACTACGACCGAGGCGGCATCGATCACGAATATACCGATGTCGCGATCCAGAACGTGGGCCTTACGCGAATGTCCGAACGAGACAAAAAGGATCTGGTTGCCTTTATGCGAGAAGGCTTGCGTGAAATCAAGGACGACGAGTAGCCTGACGGACGGACGCAATCTTTTTTTCGTGATCCAGCAACCACTGCTTTCGATCAAGTCCACCGCCGTATCCCGTCAACGAACCGTCCGAACCGATGACTCGATGACACGGCACAAGAATCGTAAAGCGATTGTCGCCGTTGGCACGTCCGACGGCCCGCACAGCTTTTGGCTTCTTCAATTTCGTTGCAATTTTCTGATACGTCGCTGTTTTACCCGCCGGAATCTTAACCAGCTCTCCCCACACAGCGTTCTGAAATTCGGTAGCCAAATCCACAAGAGGAACCTCAAACTCTCGCCGCTGGCCAGCAAAGTATTCTTGGAACTCTTGATCCAATTGCCGCATCATATCATTCACACCAACGCGAAATTGAGCATCAAAAATCCTAGCGACCCGTACGATCTGAGTCTCCAGCATTCTGCGCTCAGCGAACTCAAGCAATACAATTCCTTTTTGATTGGCGAAAACCACCATTGGCCCCAAAGGCGTCACGATACGATTCACCAAGACGCTGTTGACTCGTTCGCGCGTCGCCAACGTCGCCGCTTTTCGTTGCAGCAATTCTTCAAACAACTTCTTTCGACCAATACGATCCGGGGATTTCGCATCGCACCAAGTCGTTCCGATCTCTTTCGCCAATCGCCGCATCCGCAACAAAGCGTCGAACGTAATTTGATGGTTCGTTTTGAACCATCGCGCCAATGATTCTTTGCTAGGCGAAATCGTTTCGTGCGGTGAGTCATCTTCGACTCTGGCCAGCACTTTCGTCAGCCATTTAGGCCCGCCGTCAATGTGCAGCGGCTTACATCGTTTGCAGGGACGACATCCAAGCGCCAAACAATCGCGTACCGTCGGCAACATCAAACGATTCTGCTTTTTTGGCGGCTGAGCCGGACACTGATCGTTGCAAAATATTTTGGTCGAAGTTACAGCGGTGAACATCGTGAGTCTCTCATAAAAAAGCGTTCAATGTAACGAAAAACATAACCCGAAGCTTAAGTTTTGAAGTTGCACAAATACGAGCCCTGAATCCGTGTATTCTGGTGCAAAAGACACACCAAACCGAATTCCCAAATTCTTCGGGAAGAATTCGTATCCGCGGTGTCCTAGTTATGAACGCACGATTTGGAGAGGGATTTGACGCAGCCAATCACAGCAAATGAACTCGCCGAGTTGCTGGATCGTCATGCGAATCCGCTAAGGCTATTTGCGGCTCAGTGGTCAAATTCTCCAGACGATTGTGTGCAGGAAGCTTTCGTTCAAATTGCGGCGCAAACGGTGGCACCCGACAAACCGATCGCTTGGCTTTACCAAGTTGTCCGGCGTCGAGCCTTGAATGATCTGCGAAGTTCGAAGCGACGGATCGATCGTGAACAAAACGTCGCCAGAGTTGACTTTAGTGACGCCAATCCGGCCGACCGAATGTTGCTGGACGAAGAACAACGGCAGATCCAGAAAACGCTCGACCGTTTACCGGCCGAATCACGAGAGATCATCGTGCTGCGGATTTGGAGCGGCCTTAAATGGAAAGAAATTGGCGACCTAACAGGTTGCTCAACCAGTGCAGCTCAACGACGCTTTGTGGCTGCGTTAGAACTGATGAAAGAAAGTTTGAATCAAAATGTGTGACGAAACAGAATTGAATCCGGAACTCGAAAGCTTCGCAGCGAACTTGCGAAATGTGCCGGCTCCGAAAGCCAACATCGATCGCGACCAGCTGATGTACGACGCAGGCTGGGCGGCAGCAATTACCAACAACACTCCAAAAGTGTCCGTTGGCGGTCGTGGCATCGCTTCGCTGGTAATGTCGTTCGCTGGTGGCGTCGCGGTCGCTGCCGCAGTGCTGCTTTCTGTTGTTCCGCTTTCTCAAGACATGGATGACTCAGCCATTGGGCACAGTGACATTGCTGCGATTGATGTAAAAACAATCGAGGAACCTGAAGTCGCACCAACGAACTTCGCCAGTTCAGATTCCGACGAGCATGATCTATTGGACTGGATCGAAAACTTGCCACCCGGGCAGAGTATCAATTCTGGATTTTCAACACGACCAACGAATCCCGTTTTGGCAGAACTGGACTCAATCGATCAGCGATCAATGAATCAACGCCCTATCACGCCAAAAACGTCCGCACAACTCTTAAGCGAACTAATGCCCGGCGTCGCCACGAGAACTTCGACACCAACATGGTCAGCGTGGTTGACTCCCTAGCTTGATTTGATGGCGACACTAAATTCTTAAACTCAAATTCCTTTTGGTACATCGATATGTTCCTTCGAAGATTTACACTAGCCGCAACCTGCATTCTGACTTGCCTTTGCTGTGCCGCTCATGCGGATGTCACGGTAATTGAGGGACGGGATATTCTTCCTGAAGGAGCATCACCGGTCGGCGACTACGGCACGATTTACAAGCTAACCGTCACTCCCGTCAAAGAATCGTCGCCGGCTTTTAAGTATCGGTTTAGTTTGCCCCCGCATGAAACGATCCCGGGCAACGCAATCACTCATTATCTGCGTTCCCTAGGGGAACATGGACTCGACCGGCCATGGGAGTACTGGCAGAAGGAAACGGATTTTGAAGTTCATGATTGGTACAAAATCAGCACGAAGGCGTCCGACATTCCGTTGGACAAATTGAAGAAAGCTTCTGACATGTTCCGTGCTCTCAGAAATCACATGCGTCGCGCTTCGATGTGTCGCAACGCGGATTGGGGACTTGCCGTTGAAGATCTGCGAGGTGTTGACGAGACGGTAGGCTTCCTACTTCCCAGCGTCCAATCAACACGATCGATGGCCCGAGCGATGATGTTGCAACTTCGTTTGGCAATCATCGAAAAACGATATGACGATGCGGTTGAATCGCTTCGAATCATTTACAAAATCGGCCAAGACGTCAACGAGATGGGGTTTCTGGTTTCCGGACTGGTTGGAATTGCGGAAGTTGGCATGGCAAACGAAGGTGTCATGATGCTGATCTCAAGCGAAGATGCACCCAACATGTATTGGGCACTTGCTGAACTGCCAACGCCGATCATTGACCAACGCAGAGCCATGCGACTCGATTTGAGCATGCCGCTTCGAATGTTTCCGGAGCTGATGGATATTCGAAACGCCAAATACTCGAAAGACGAATGGAAAAGGTTGCTGCAAAAATACACGGGTAGTTTCTCTCAAATAAGCGCGATGACGGGCGGCAGGAAAGATGCCAAAGCTCAACCGACTCTTTCTGCTTCGGTCGCGCTGGGGTTGGCAGGATACTCCAACGCAAAAAAGCGAATGCTTGAACGCGGTTACAGTTCAGAAGACGTGACAAAGATGAGCGTTGCTCAAGTATTGCTCACTGACACAGCACTTGATATCGACATGTTCACTCAGGATCTGGAAAAGTCTATTCATCTCCCATTTGCCGATGCTCAACGGTTCACCAAAGAATGGGAGCAGAAAATGGATCGCAAATCTCCGACACGGTTTGGAGCAATGCTCACCAGAATGATTGCTCCTGCGACCTCTCAAGTGCGAAGCGCTGGCTATCGAGTCCAAGCTCATATCAACCTTCTGATGGCCGTTGAATCACTTCGAAATCACGCGGCAGTGCACGGAAAGTTTCCAGAATCACTCGACAAGCTTGAACTGCCAGTCCGCGAAAATCCAATGACGGCAAAGCCGTTTCAATATTCGATCGAAGCCGGCAAAGCGGTGATCGTTTTTGAACGAGATGCTCGCCAGATTGACCGTTACGAAATTTCAATCGACAAGTAAACCAGAAGGTGGCATAGGCTTCCAGCATGTGAACGCGACTTCGACCGGCCAATCGCAAAGAACTTCGTACAGAATGTTCACAAGCTAGAAGCCGATGCCACCTTCGCTCCCAAAACACGAATCCGAACGAAGGAATCAAAATGCTTTTCAATCGTCAAATTTGGCATAAATACCTATTCCTGATCGCCGCGTTTTCAATGAACGCAACACTGATCCAAGCACAAACCTCCCCCGAGGAATCACTCAAAGACTTCGTCACTTCCGACGTTATCGGTGTGGCTTACGTTGACATCGACAACATGGATCTCGGAGAGTCGGTAGCCTTGTTGGCGAAACTGGGATTCAAGCAGACGATCCGATACCAGCAAATGCTCGAGGAACTTCCGCAAGCAAAGGAAGACGTTGCAAGGATGAAAAAAGCCGGCCTTTCTCGAGCCTACGCTCTGTTGCGGAGTTCTGACATTCAGGCGATGGGCACTTCTTTCGTGTTTCCGCTTTCTGAAGGGAGCGATCCGCAAGCAGCCATCGAAATCATTCAGGAAGTCGTCGTAAAGCTTTCCGGCGGCACTGCTCCAAATTATCAAATTGATCACCGAGACGGAGCAATCATCGCTTCTGCGGCATCGCAGTTTGAGCGACTGAAAAATGATAAGGGAGAGGGAAGCGTTGACCGATCTGACATTTGGAGCGCAATCGGAAAAGGCTCGTTTGGCGTCGTGTTGTTTGGTGACGAAGATTCGCGCCGAGTTGTTCGAGAGCTCATGCCCGCACTTCCGCCGCCGTTCGATGCACTCAACGGAGATCTCGTTGCAGATGGCACGAAATGGATCGGCATGTCGCTGAAGCTGGATGCCACACCGACGTTGAATATCGAAATAGAAACATCGGACGAGGGTTCGGCGAAGATGTACGAGTCAGTTATCAATGACGCGATGAAAATGGCAAAGTTTCTACCGCAAGTCCGCGATGTTATTCCCAAGTCAGAAATCAAGTTTGTTTTTGATGCGATAGCTCCAAAAAGGAACGGCAACCGAGTTTCGATCTCCGCGTCGCAGCTAACAAACGACCTGGACCGACTCGCCAAAGTCCTTGCTCCTCAAGTCAGAGCCGTTCGTGCCGCCGCGGTTCGAACTCAGAAACTCAATACGATTCGACAACTGATGCTGGGAATGCTGAACTACGAATCGGCGCATCGTCGTTGGCCTACGCAGTACAGCGCCAGTGACGATGGGAAACCGCTTCTTAGCTGGCGAGTCCACGTGTTACCGTTCCTCGATCAAAATGAACTCTACGAAAAATTCAAACTCAATGAACCTTGGGATAGCGAGCACAACATTAAACTGGTTGAGCAAATGCCAGAGATTTTTTGGGACATGCGATCGGCAGCACTTGAATCAAACAAGGCTGGGGAAACAGTCTTCCAGGTTCCCGCGGGTGAAGGCCTGATGTTCGACGGCACCAATCAAGTAAAGTTCAAAGACATCACCGATGGATCGAGCAACACGATCGGACTCGTCGCATTGCCGCTTAAGAACGCTGTTCCGTGGACCAAACCCACCGATTGGAATGTCGACCTTGAGAATCCGCTCGAAATGCTAAAAGCAGAAGGAAGAACGCGAGCAGAAGTCGGGATCTGTGATGGTTCAGTGCAAAGCTTTTCGCTGAAGTCCCCTAAAGCATGGCGGCAACTTGTCGGCCGCGCCGACGGAGAGCTCGTCAACGTGAATGAATTGGATTGAGGCTGAAGCGTATCGTAAAACTCAAACCGGTGTTTTGAGTAAGTTTGACCCAATTTCGTTTAACGATTAGCCGGCAGGCGTCGACGTCTGGCGGAAAAAAAACGAGGTCGCCTTCCGGCTTGTCGTTAAACGATCATGGCGAATATCCAATACGCAAACACCGGCTTAATTGTTTGACCGTCCAGACGTGACTAGTCCAACGCGACTTCGATCATCTCATCGTTGGCAAACACGGACCGATCGCAGTATCCAGCTACCAACTCGTCAACGGTCAACGCTTGCTGTTTGGGATAAGGCGGCGTCAATGATTGACGAATCGCTTCGGTCGCTCCGTGCGGCATTCCGTCGGATCCAAAGATCAAATCTTCGCCAGGGACAAAACCGACTTCGTCGATCAACATACGAAATGGATTGTTGCCGACGAGATATTGATTCGGCAAGCGATCCAAATACTCAATTGAATCGACCGAGAAATTGGGCTGCATGCTAAGGATGATTCCAGTTTCCTTGGCCTGCCGTGCGGACTCGAGACTGATCAATTGGGCGTGTTCGATTCGGACTTCATTTTCGAATCCTGAAGCGATTCTCTGTCGATGCACAAGTTCAACAACTTGATCGATTGCCCGATCTCCAATGGCATGAATCGCGATCGCTCTTTCTGTTTCGACACAATCAATGAAAAGCTTTTCAAGTTCTTCATCCGAGTACATCAGCATTCCGTTGTCACCAGTGTCATAGGCAGCTTTCACAGCAGCCGTTCTTACACCCAGAGCACCGTCTGCAAATATCTTCATTCCTCGAATAAGATTCTGCGAAGGTTGCGAAAGCGTTTGCCACATTTCCCAGGAACACCAAAACCGCGTTCGATCCAACAATTCCGCTTCACGAAAGACTTCGATCTCCTTTTCGCCAGCGAGCAACATTTCTTCGGCGTAGATGACTCCATGCTTTGTGCGCAGCCAGTCGAAGTATCGTTTCAGTCGATCTACATTTCCATTGAGGATCGCAAACGCGTTCAAGATCCTACGCAAGTTGCGTTCAAACCAGACTTGGTCTTTCCATTGCCCAGTCATTCCCAGTTCGGATTCGATCATCGTTTTCGCTTGATCGTTCATCACCAAACCATGCAACGACAGATTGAAAACTGCGGTTGGACCAAACGACTTCAAATCCTCCGCCACGAATTGAAATTTGCTGTCCAGCCAACCCTGCACAATCAGAATTTCGCCGTCGCTAACTTCTTGCGCTTTGATTCGCTTCAGCGCGTCCTGTTTGGAAGACGCGTCGTGGATATTGATTCCATCAATCCACGAAGCATAGAGAAACGGATGCGTATGCCGATCACGCAAAAGCGGAATTTGGATCTTCCCGCGAGCACTCATCGACTAGCTTTCAAAAAATGCATCCATTTAAATCCATCTGGCAGCTGCTCCGTCCCGCAAAACTCAAGATGCAATATTCGGCGGCGAAAGTTGCCTTCTGGGTCAGTGTGCCCGCTACCGTGAGAGAGCATTGGTCGCATCGCGAGGACGTCGCCGGCGTCGCAAAGAATTTTTACTCGATCATTCGGCGTTGCTTCATTTTGCTTCCCCGAATGATGGGAACCGGGAATGACCTCCAACGGACCATTGGATTCGGTGACTTCATCGAGATGAATTCGTAGCGTCAACATGTTTTCGAGCACAGCTTGTGATGCTTCAACGTGATCAATGCCGGCCTTGCGAGTCGGCTTCGAGAAATGCGTCGTCGGAAGTGAATTGTCTTTGACGGCAATCGTGAGATCTTTATGTAACGGTAAATTCCACGATCGATCAGACGGCTTGTCAAAGTAAAGCGCACGCACCAATCCAAAATCTGCCCCAAGCGTATGCGTTAACAGATGGCGAAGGGCAGGGGAGCCCACTGATACCAGCAAGTCAGGAATTGAATCAATCAGGTTGCGAGCCGCAAAGACAGTGCCGCGAGATTTCAAGGCACTTTCTATGTCAGTCTGATTTGCGGCTTCAATCTTATCGATCAATGCTTCGACAGTGCGTTGCTCAAACACGTTCAGCACCATGCAATATCCATCCGACTCAAGTTGCGAGATTGTTTCAGTTGACACTGACCGGAACCTTTCAAAACTGATGTCTAATTTGTCAATTGTCCGTCAAATATCATCGTTTGAACATGGTATCAACTGTCGACGACAGTGAAGTTTGCTTGTGAGAGGGGAGGCAACTACCTATTATGGGGTTCGACAAATTACTCTCCGCGTCGCCTCCACTCTCCCACAGGCAACCCAATGGCTCGTTCCACGAGAAAGCGTCCCTCGTCCTGCACGAAACAAACGCTGCAGTACGCTCAGTGTGAAGATCGCCAAATGCTGGCCGTCGTCAGCGTCGGAGAACTCAACTCCGGAGTCGCCGTATCGGACGACGCGACCGGTGAAGGGTTCATCATGTACTCGGAAACCGATGTGCACGATCGCTTTCACGGCATTAGTGCTGACAACTCAGATCACTTTGTTGCTGTACGGCTCGACGGATTGCAATGGCAGTACAACAACGATACGCAATGGCTGGACTTCGAATCTGAACTAAGAGATTCACTCGTCGCCCAAGTCAACTTTGGCAGTGACTACGTCCAAAACTACGCTCGCCAAAACGTGATCGAAGGGATCTGGTTTCGACATCAGCGCAGCCTGACGGATATAACGACCGATATCGATTTTCGAGTCGTGCCCAATCAGTTTGACGGCCAATTCAATGAAGGTGAATTCAGTATACTGGGGTCAGATTTCGAGATCGCCGATTTTGAACCGATTCTGTTAAGTGAATTTCAGCTTGGACGACTCGCGGTCGCGATGGCGACCTACGAGAACTCCAACGGCCAGTTTCCTGGGCTCGCGAATTTTGACACCGACGGCAATCCGCTGCTGAGTTGGCGAGTCCACATTCTTCCGCAGCTTGGCTTGTATGATCTCTACGAACAGTTTCGCCTCGATGAACCTTGGGACAGTACGCACAACCTTCCGTTGGCTGACCAGATGCCGCGGATTTTCAAGAGCCCCAACTTTGGTTCCATCAATCGCACTCCATTTCTGGCAATCGCTGGCGACAACACAAAATTTGAGCTCGACGGAACTCCTGCCGAATGGAATTACAACTCTGACAACCTCACCGCGTCTCACGTCGAAGTCGATGCTTCCAAAGCCGTCGTTTGGACTTCGCCATCTGATTGGTACTTTGACGAAACCGATCCGTTGGCTGGATTGGGAGACGCCAGTGATGACGGTTTCGCGGTGTCGATTCTCGGCGGCCGATCATTCACGCTGACATCTGATGTTGACCCTGATGCGTTTGCTGAATTCGTTGATGACACAGACGGTTTGCCACTGGATTATCAGTCGCTAGGCATCGAATTGACTGCAGAAGAATCGCTGCGGCAAATTTCCGGCGGGCTGGAGACGTACAGCTACGCTTACCAAGGAATCAGCCCATCCATTCGCGCAGATGACGGCACTCCGTTGCTCAGTTGGCGAGTATCGATTCTGCCGTTCATTGGATACGGTGAACTCTACAGTCAATTCCGACTTGATGAGCCGTGGGACAGCCCTCACAACATCGCGTTGTTGCCCGAAATGCCGGAGCACTTTTATCACCCTTCGGTCGAAGATGGAAAAACGATCTACCTTGGCCTTGATGGACCGGGGACTCTGTTTGAATCAACCAATACGATTGTCTCCAACAATTCCTTGATCGATGGCTACTTGAACACGATCTCTATTGTCGAAGCAGATCCGACGGAAGCAGTGGAATGGACGCGACCGTTAGATCTTGCTTTTGACCCAACCGATCCGCTTCGTGGTTTGGGGTCACTCAATGGTGACGGTCGTTTCAATGCCGCCGTTCGCGAGTACGGTAGTGCATATAGCTTCGCAACGGATCAGCCTGACAAGATCCCGGCTTGGGCAACCTACAATGCTCAGGACATTAGTGAATACAGTGTCTTGCCGGAAGACCATTGGAAAGCGCCGATGGCAGCCAAATTGAGTTGGTTGATGAACGCCGCGAACAATCATGAGTCCGCTCATCAGGAGTTCCCCAACACGATCTACGATACCGAAAGCGGACCAGGAACGCCGCTATTGAGCTGGCGAGTTCGCATCCTGCCCTTTATCGAACAGAACGCACTCTACAACCAATTCAATCTCGATGAGCCTTGGGACAGTCCGCACAACTTGAGCTTGCTGCCGCTTATGCCCTCCATCTTTCGAACCGCAGGTGTCGATAACGGCATGACGGTTATTCAGGGAGCTCACGGTTCGAATACGTTTTTCCGTGACTCGAATGACCCATCGAGTCACCTCGATTTCAACAACAACTGGGATGTCATCGCGATGCTGGAAGTCAGTCCAGACAATGCGATCCAATGGACCAAGCCAGATGACTTTGCGTACGACGCGGCGACGATACGATCCTTTCTGCAAAATCCCGATGCGACTGGATTCCATGTTGGCTTGATCGATGGGACGACTCGATTCTTTGACGACACCATCGGTGATGATGTTCTGAACAAACTCGTTTCGCCAGCCGACTACAGCAATGTTGCCACCGACACGAGTATTCTCTGGAGTAGCGACCTTCCCAACTACTACAGGGGCAATTACTCCATGCGTCAACTGG
This sequence comes from uncultured Pirellulaceae bacterium, assembly GCA_964582025.1. Taxonomy (GTDB): domain Bacteria; phylum Planctomycetota; class Planctomycetia; order Pirellulales; family Pirellulaceae; genus Mariniblastus. Next base: position 50,669 of record CAZORS010000003.1, read on the forward strand.
CCTACGGCATTCAGAACTACGAATGGGCAACGAACAGATTGCCGCATCATGCCATCTATTCTGAACCGCGAGGTGGTACTCCGCTGTTGAGCTGGCGAGTCGAAATCCTTCCGTTTATAGGCCATCAGGATCTTTACGATCAGTTTCGCCTCGATGAACCTTGGGACAGCGAACACAACTTGAGCTTGCTACCAAACATGCCGCGCGTGTTTCGACATCCGGGAGTTGAGAATGGCAAAACTGTTTTTCAGGTAATCACCTCTTCATGGGAACTAGGCCAAGAGCGGCAATCGCTGTTTCCGTTGACCAACCTGGTTGATACAGGTTTTGGAGATGTCCAAGACGGCTCCAGCAATACCGTGATGCTCGTTGAGGCAAACCTTGATCAAGCCGTCGAGTGGACCAGGCCGGCAGACATCGTCTACGATCCGGCGAGCCCTACTGCAGGATTTAATCAGAGCGAATACCGCCAAGGCAACTGGTTTGTAACTCTTGATGGATGGGCTCGAGTCCTAGCCCCGAATTTCAGGAGCGAGATGTTTGCAGCTGCGGTTTCACCCAACGGCGGCGACTATCTCGACTTCGAGGACGACAACAACTATTACTACGGCACGATTGATCCCATCCAAGTCTGTTACCAAGAAGGAATTTCGGTCACCGAATCCAATGGAAGCACCCTCGTTTCCGAATCGGGATCGACGGACTCCTATCAAATCGTTTTGGATTCCGTGCCTGATGCCAACGTGACGATCACGATCGATCCTGGTCTTGAGCTGGACGTCGGAGGAGGCATGGGCGCGCCAATCACGCTCGTGTTCACCCCCACCAACGCGCTTACGCCGCAAGTGGTTCGAGTTTCAGCACTCGATGACTCTTATGCTGAACCGATCCATTTTGGACAGATTCTGCACACCGCTACCAGCACCGACGCATCGTACTATGGCATGCCAGTCGATAACGTTGAAGTGTTGATTACTGACAACGATCAGCTTCCCGACGGTGCTCCACTGTTGAATGAAATCTATGTCGATTCTGATTCAGCAACTTCGAACCGAGAGTTTGTAGAGATCATTTCAGAGCCTTCGACACCGCTGACAGATGTTTGGCTGATTGCAGTTGACGGCGACGGATCGGATGCTGGCGTCATCAGTTTTGCTCAGGACCTAAGTTCTGTAACGGCAGGCAGCAACGGACTGACATTGTTGGGCGTTAACTACGTGGCATCCAATCCATGGAGCAGTGAAACGGACTCCGACACCGCAGTAGCCAACTTGGATTCGGGTGCGTTTGATGGTGGATCGATCACTTACTTTTTGGTGGAGAGTTTCTCTGGACTTATCGGTGTCGACATGGACACCAATAACAATGGTGCGCCCGACAAGTTTTTCTGGGCACGAGGACTCGACAGCTTTGGTTGGTCCGATGGCGACACCGAAGATCGCGTCTACTCGGCTGCACGACTGGTACAGTCTGGAATTCCAGAGGCGGCGTCCAGAACTTTTGCTGACGACTTTACCGATTCGTTTGCTAGTTGGTTCAATGGGGAAATCCCCGGCGGTGGAAGCAATGTCGACTATGGTTCGGGAAGCTCCAACTTACCAGCAGGAGCGAGAATAACTCCGGGAGCGGACAACGTTGGCGCGACCGCACCTTCTTTGACCTCCGACGGCATATCATTGGGTGACGATCAACGGTCAAGCATCTCGGAACTTTCGGTTACCTTCGACGGAGCCGTTGAATTCGATGCCGACGCGTTCAGCGTTATTCGACGAGCAAACCAAGACGACGGGACGCCTGACACGTCGGTTCCGATCACCGTTTCTTCTTCAGTTTCCGGTGGCATGACCATCGTAACGATTACCTTTGATGGATTGACACGACCGAACACTGGATCGCTGGTTGACGGAAACTATCAGCTCACCGTGCACGGTGACCGAGTCCGGCGAACTGGAACCGAACTTACGCTTGGTTCCGACTTTGTGTTTGGCAACACCGCGGACGAAACTTTCTATTCGCTATATGGAGACAACAACGGTGATCGCAAAGTCAACATTTTTGATCTGTTGAGCTTGCGGCAAACGTATCGAAGCAATGCTGGAGGTGAAAACTTCCAAGCAGGACTCGACTACGATGAGAACGGAACGATCAATGTCTTCGACTTGCTAAGATTCAGGCAGAATTACAACAAAGAATTACCGTTCGAGTAAAAGCAGGCTGTTTTGCGAAGAGCCTTCTGCAAGTTGTTTGTAGTAACCGGCTTTGGCTGGTCTTGCGTTGAGGGAACCGCCCTTTCACAAGACATCCCTAAAGGGATTAACTACGAACAACATGCAATTGTGCGATCACATCAATGCGTGGAAATCGGCGGCAACTATTTCTTCCGCAATACGTAGACGACGTCCTCCGACGTGTCATCAACATCGATTGGCTTTTTGATGTTGTAGCGAAAGTCATACGTTTCCTCGATGTCCCAACTGCCTTCGTGTTCGATCATGCGAAGGAACTGCTGACGCGTGTAAGATCGCATCGCCAGTTCGTCTTCGATGCGAAACTGTTTCGTTGGCGTGTAGATGTCGAACTTGATTCCGAATCGATCCATTCGCGCCTTCGGATCGCGGCTGGCAGTCCACATATGAGTCAGTACCGAGAGATGGCCGCGACGGGCTGCCCAAGATTCTTCGTCCTGCATGTCTCCATCGGTCAAATTCAAATGAATGCCGATCAAGTAGATTGCGTCCTTCTTTGCTCCCGCTGCCATGCAGGAGAGATGAGCTTCCGCGGCGTCGGCGGTGGCCAGATGACGAAAGCTGTTGATCGTGTTGAATGCCAGATCGTACTTTTTTTGTGGTGCGAAGTCCGACATGTCCGCAACCCAAGCCGTTTCGTTCATGCCGGCTTTTGCAAATCGCTTGTTTCCGAAGTCGACTGCTTTCTCGTTCAGGTCGATGCCCTCGACGTCGAAGCCTTTCTTCGCCAGTCCGTACATCAAGCGACAAGTGCCACAAGCCGGTTCGAATAGCTGTTTGGCTTTTCCATCAAGAAACTGATCGTTGATTGCAAGAATGAACTTCGTTTCCGCCGCGCAGTCGGAACCGAACACAAGGTCGTAGTACTTTGGGTGGTCGTAAATACTTTCGGCGATGGTTTCCACAAGAGCTTCCGGGGGAGAATTTGATTGCGAACGACATCTTAACCGGTGGGGCAGGTTTTCAACCTGCCAAATGGATGTGACTGGCAGGTTGAAAACCTGCCCCAATAAAAATGATACAATCAGAATTTTGAACTCTGTCCCAAAAGAATTCCCAATGATTGTGCTCGACGTAAAATTCAATTTGAAAGAAGGCTGCTTCGACGACGCCGTTGCCGCAATGAAAATCGTGGCGGCTGAAACGCTGAAAGAAGACGGATGTGCTGAATATCGATTCGCACTTCCAATCAACGAAGGTGATCCGATCGTATTGTTCGAAGAATGGGAATCCCAAGACCACCTCAACGCTCACTTCGAAACGACTCATTTGGCTGAATTCCGAGCGAAAATGGAGCAGGTCCTAGCGGTTCCTCCCGTCATTAGACGATACGTCGTCAGTGAAGCTGGAGCTCTGTGAGAACAGGGCGACACGGCAAAGAGACCGAACCACCCACTAAAGCATGATTGCGGTGCCTGAACCCTCTTTGAAACAGCAGGTTAATTCAGGCGGTTTACTAACCGACGACTATAAATAATAATGGTCGCGCGGCTGGGAAGTGCAACAGGAACAACTGCGCTGTCCTTGCGGAACGACCTTGCATGGATTGCTCCAAGGAAGATCCCTACGCCTTATTCGCACGATTGCGTGTTTGGTGGCGTCTTCCCGTCCGTTAGCAATTTGCTTGCGGAACCAACCATCTCAGATACAGGCAAAAACTATATGTCAGATACACTGAAATCGACCGAGTCCATTGAAAAAACAGAGCCGTACCTCAAGCAAACGGTAGACGTCGATCCAGCGGAGACTCAGGAATGGTTGGAGTCTCTCGAGTACGTCATCAAAAGCAAGGGTGAGGACCGGGCCAAGTACATCCTTTCGATGCTCGAAGCCAAAGCTCGGCTCGAGGGCGTGGACTTGCCAATGAAGTCCAACACTCCCTACATCAACACGATCGCGACGAAGGACCAGCCTCCTTATCCCGGCAACCGCGAGATGGAGCGACGGATCAAGAACTACGTTCGCTGGAACGCGTTTGCGATGGTCGTCAAAGCAAACAAGAAGAACAACGGCATCGGCGGGCACATTTCAACTTTCGCATCGTCGGCAACGCTTTATGAAGTCGCCTTCAATCACGTCTTCCGTGGTCGCGGCGAAAGCGGTTACGACGGAGACCAGATTTACTTCCAAGGTCACGCATCGCCAGGCATGTACTCGCGAGCCTTCATGGAAGGACGCCTCGGCGAAGAGAATCTTGACAACTTCCGTTTGGAGCTCCGCGACGCCCAAGGACTCAGCTCGTATCCACACCCTTGGTTGATGCCAAGCTTCTGGGAGTATCCGACGGTATCGATGGGCCTTGGTCCGATCATGGCGATCTATCAAGCTCGCTTTAACGAGTACCTCAAAGATCGCGGCCTCAAAGACACGACGAACCAGAGAGTTTGGGCATTCCTCGGCGACGGCGAATGTGACGAGCCCGAATCACTCGGTGCGATCACGCTTGCCGGTCGCGAGAACCTCGACAACCTCACGTTTGTCATCAACTGTAACTTGCAGCGTCTCGACGGTCCCGTTCGCGGCAACGGCAAGATCATGCAGGAGCTCGAAGCTCTGTTCCGCGGAGCTGGCTGGAACGTGATCAAAGTTGTCTGGGGCGATGATTGGGATCCGCTTCTTGAGCAGGACGAAAAAGGCTTGCTGGTCAAGCGAATGGGCGAAGTCATCGATGGCCAGTACCAAAAGTACGTCGGAATGGGTGGCGAGTACATTCGTGAGCACTTCTTTGGCAAGTATCCTGAGCTTGCTGAGATGGTCAAAACGTTCAGTGATGAAAAACTGGAAAAGATGCGTCGCGGTGGTCACGATCCAGAAAAAGTTTGGGCAGCGTACAAGGCTGCGATGGACCACAAAGGTCAGCCGACGGTTATCCTTGCGAAAACCGTCAAAGGTTATGGCTTGGGTGAATCTGGCGAAGGCCGCAACGTGGCTCATAACTTAAAGAAAGCCAACGAAGAGGAATTGATCGCTTTCCGCAGTCGATTCTCGATTCCGCTTAGCGATGAAGAAGTTGTCAAAGCTCCGTTTTACAAGCCCGCTGAAAACAGCGCGGAGATGGAGTATCTCCGTGAGCGTCGTGCGGCTCTTGGCGGTTCAGTTCCTTCTCGCCCGACAGAACACCCAACAATCGAAGTTCCGACTTGGGAAGATATTAAGGCGAAGACTCTCAAAGGTTGCGGCGAAACGCTTTCCACAACGATGGGCATCGGACGCTTGATGAGTGACCTTTGTCGTGACAAGAAGATTGGTAAAAACATTGTTCCAATCGTGCCCGACGAGTCGCGAACGTTTGGTATCGAAGGCATGTTCCGTCAAGTCGGAATTTATTCTCACGTTGGACAGCTTTACGATCCAATCGATTCGGAACAGATTTCCTACTACAAGGAAGCACAGAACGGACAGCTACTCGAAGAAGGCATCTCTGAAGCTGGTGCCATGTCATCCTTCAACGCAGCCGGAACAGCGTATAGTGCTCACGGAATCAACATGATTCCGATGTTCATCTATTATTCAATGTTCGGATTCCAGCGAGTCGGTGACTTGATCTGGGCGGCTGCCGACATGCGAGCCAAAGGCTTCCTGTTTGGTGGAACGGCTGGACGGACCGCGCTTAATGGCGAAGGCTTGCAACACCAAGACGGACATAGTTTGCTCAACGCGATCGCGTTTCCAACGGTTCGTGCGTTTGATCCAGCATTCCACTTCGAGTCCAACGTCATCATCATGGACGGCTTGAAGAAGCTGTATCAAGAAGGCGAAACTGCGATCTACTACATCATGTGCGGCACCGACGCGTTTGAAATGCCGGACATGCCAGAAGGTTGCGAAGATGGCATCATCAAAGGAATGTACAAATTCCGCAGCAAAGAAGCCGCGGGCTCGAAGCATCGCGTTCAGTTGTTCGGTTCCGGCGCGATCATGCAGTGCGTGATGAAGGCTCAGGAAATGTTGGCTGAGAAGTACAACATCTCCAGCGACATTTGGTCCGTGACCAGCTACACGCAGCTTCGACGCGATGCAGAATCTTGTGCACGATGGAACATGCTTCATCCGACCGAGACGCCGAAGAAGAGCTACATTGAAACGGTTCTGGAAGGTCATGAAGGTCCATTCATCGCGTCAAGCGATTACGTGAAAGCACTTTCGGAGCAAGTCGCGAAATTCATTCCTGGCGATTTCCTTGCACTGGGAACTGACGGCATGGGACGCAGCGAAACGCGACCAACATTGCGACGTCACTTCGAAGTCGATGCTGAATCGATCATCATCGCGACGCTGTATCAGCTGTCGAAGCAGGGCAAAGTCGATGCTTCGGAAGTTGCCAAAGCGATTAAGGATCTAGATTACGATCCAGAGAAAGTGAATCCACTTTACGCTTAAGTAAGGTGGCACAGGCTTCTAGCCTGTGGACGAACATCACCCTCCCTCAGGGAGGGTGCTTTAACTTCAATCAAACCGCATTTCGAATAAGTAACTATGGCTGTTGAATTCAAACTACCTGGAATTGGCGAAGGCATCGAATCTGGAGATGTCCTCGACATTCTCGTCTCTGTTGGCGACACCATCGAAAAAGATACTGAGATTTGTGAACTTGAAACGGACAAAGCCACCGTGTTCGTTCCAAGCGAAGTTGCAGGAACGATAACCGAGATTCACTTTGCCGCCGGTGATACGGTTGCCGTTGGCGCGGTTCTGCTGACCGTTGAAGTAGCCGAAGGTGCGGCACCGGCTCCTGCTCCTGCTGCTCCACCTGCAGAAGCTCCAGCTCCAACGCCTCCACCTGAACCCGTCGCCGCAACTCCACCTCCAGCACCCGCTGCTCCAGCGACACCTCCTCCAGCACCTGCCGCTCCAGCGACTCCGCCGCCAGCTCCGGTAACCCAAACACCTGCGACCCCCGTTTCGACTGGTTCTAAAGTTTCAGTTCCGGCTGGCCCTGCGATCAGAAGATTTGCTCGTGAAGTCGGCGTTGACCTCACCAACGTGACCGGCTCAGGAGCGAACGGACGAATTGTCCGTGACGACGTTCTTCGCGTGGTTCGAGATGGATCGGCCTCCATGCCATCAGCTGCTGCAGGCGCTGCGGGCATCGCTGGTGCTGCCGCCGGCGCAGTAGCGTCTCCGGGAAGCACTGGATCAGACGACTACGGTCCGGTCCGCGTCGAGAAGATGCCGAAGATCCGTCAAACAATCGCTCGGAAAATGCACGAATCGTGGACGACCTGTCCTCGCGTGACCAACTTCGATGACGCCGACGTGACGGCACTAGAAGCCATCCGCCAAAACAGCAAAGCCGACTACAAGGCGATGGGCATCAGTTTGACTTCGATGCCGTTCATCATCAAAGCCGTCGCAATGGCGTTGAAACAACACCCGTCAATTAATGCGTCGGTTGATCTCGACGCTGGACAGATCATTTACAAGGACTACGTCAACGTCGGCATCGCTGTCGACACCGAGCGTGGCTTGGTTGTGCCGAACATGCGAAACGCTGACCAGCAATCCATTCCTGCACTGGCTAAAGGGCTCAGCGTGATGGCGGAGAATGTTCGCAGCAACAATTTCGGCATCGACGATCTTCGCGGCGGAACGTTCACGATCAGCAACCTCGGCGCGATCGGCGGAACGTACTCGACGCCGATCATCAATGTCCCGGAAACAGCGATCTTGTTGGTGGGACGTTCACGTAAGATGCCAGTCGTGGTTGAGAACGACGAAGTGGCCGTTCGATTGATGATGCCGCTGAGTCTGTCTTACGATCATCGCCTAATCGACGGCGGAGCTGCTGCTCGCTTCCTGAATGAAGTCATCGGATACCTCGAAGCGCCGAGTCGATTGTTGCTGGCGTTGTAGTTGCTCGTACACGACGCTGCCAGCGTCGTAATCAAATACTAACGAAAGCTGAACGACGCTGGCAGCGTCGTGTACGTGGTTGGTACAATGAGCTTATGAAGCAATTCTTCCTAATCGCGTTGTCCGCAATCCTACTGGGCATCTTCCTCGCCTCGGTAGTGGCTCAGGAAGAGTCATCGAAACCCCAGAAGAGAATTCGCAAAGTCAAACGCGTTGCCAAGCCAACGTTTGACGGCAGAAAAAGCGACCTCTATTTCAAAGACGTCACTGAAGGACTTGTAGGTGATCGTCCTACCGCCGACATGCCAAACAAGATTGCCTCCGCTGGAACGGCAGCAGCGCAAGGGACTGATGATTCTGACAAATCTACTGGCTGGTCGACACTTATCGATGGCACGACAATCGAAGACGAAATCAAATCGCTCAATCAGGCTCTCGCCAAAACGGTAACCACGCCGGTCAAGTTTAAAACCACTTACAACGACGTTCGCCAAACGATGGCGCTGCTTTCGATGTCGTTTGCAATTGTTCGCGAGTACGATTCAGAGGTACGTTGGAAAGAACATGCTCCGGCCGCGCAAGCCGCACTGCAACAAGCCGAAACCAATGCTCGCAGCAACTCCGACAAAGCGTTCAACTACTGCAACGCACGCAAGTTTGACTTAGAAGACTTGGTTCGCGGCGGCTCGTTTGCGGAATCAGAAAAGCCCGCCGAAGAATTGGATTGGAGCGAGGTCATTGGACGCTCCGAAACGATGCAGCGATTGGAAACGTCTGACGAACTTCTCAAAGAATGGACTGCTGACGAGAAAACGTTTGCCAAGCAAAAAAGCAAGATCATTTCCGAAGCTCAGTGGGTTGCGGCAATCGCCGAAGTCATCGCCAAAGAAGGCATGGACGACGCGGACGTCGATGAGTACCTCGAATTTTGCGTCGCGATGAAAGACGCCGCGACTCAAACGGTGACGGCCACGAAGAGTGACGACTTCGAAGCCGCCAGCAAATTTGCCAATCTGATTTCGCAATCCTGTAACAATTGCCACGAAGAGTGGCGGTAGTGGTTGGCAAGACCAAGTCTTCCCTTATCACCCGGTGCCATGCCTCACGCTTGTCGTGAGCATGCCTACGCATGCGTAAACGAGGCACCCGTCAATTCAGCTGGGAAGCACGACTAATCGATCTTGATCGTGGCAATTGTCGCTGGTCGTCGTTAACATTAGATGCTCCAAATCATTTAGGA
>CAZORS010000003.1:60107-63571 GCA_964582025.1 uncultured Pirellulaceae bacterium
TCGTGGCAATTGTCGCTGGTCGTCGTTAACATTAGATGCTCCAAATCATTTAGGAACATCTTCCATGCCTAGTCGTCGACACATTCTTACTTCCGTTTCCGCGCTGGCGATCGGAACGCCCGTTTTTCATCGAGCCATTGTTTCGGCCACTCAGCAGAACTCCGACGGAAAACTGACCAAAGAAGCTCTGGCTGATGCGCAGTGGATTTGCGGCCTTGAGTTGACCGACGAGCAACAGGATTCAGTCCTTAAAGCAGTGAACTCGAATTCTGATCGTCTCGCACCAATGCGGGAACTGGCAATCTCGGAACTGCAGTCTCCGCCTTTCCATTTCACGCCACTGACGAAGAAACGCGTTATTGCTGGTGAGCCGAATCGCTCGATTCGATTGACAGAATCGAACGTGTCAGCGGTTCCAGAAAGCGATGAAGATATTGCCTTCCTCAGCGTGACGGAACTTGCGCCATTGATCAGACGGCGACTACTAACGAGCAAGAAGCTCACAACGATCTACCTTGAGCGTCTGAAAAAGTATGGCGACATGTTGCGATGCGTCATTTCGCTACTGGAGGAGTCAGCGTTAAAGCGAGCCGAAGCAATGGATGCGGAAATCGCTGCTGGAATGTATCGAGGGCCACTACACGGCATTCCGTGGGGAGCCAAAGACCTGATCGACATTCGTGGCACCAAGACTTCTTGGGGAATTCCGCATCACGAAGATCGCGACAGTGAAACGACCGCGACCGTCGCTGAGCGACTTGATGCCGCCGGCGCCGTGTTGGTCGCCAAACTTTCACTTGGAGCGTTGGCTCAAGGTGACAAATGGTTTCGTGGAAAGACTCGAAACCCGTGGAACCCTAGGACCGGTTCAAGCGGCTCCTCTGCCGGAAGTGCATCTTCGGTTGTGGCAGGACTGGTTGGATTTACACTGGGCAGTGAAACGCTTGGCAGCATAACGTCTCCATCGAAAGTTTGTGGAGCGAGCGGGTTTCGCCCAACGTTTGGCCGCGTGAGCCGTCATGGTTGCATGCCTCTGTCTTGGACCATGGACAAGATTGGACCATTGTGCCGTAGCGCTGAAGATGCGGCGATCGTTTTCAACGCGATTCACGGTGCCGATGGTCGTGACAACAGTGCTCACAGCTATCCGTTTCGCTGGCCGAATCGCGTTGACATGGAAGGCCTTCGAGTCGGCTATTCTCCTCGTGGAAATATCGAGCGTGACAAAACGTTGAAAGTGATGAAGGAGCTTGGCTGTGAACTGATCAAATTCCAGATCCCCGCTTTTGAGTCGCTTCGTGCGATGACGACAATCATTGACATCGAAGCGGCATCCGTCTTCGACCGGTTGCTGCGTGATGGGCACACCGAAGGCTGGAATACTTGGCCGGAGAGTTTTCAGTCGGCTCAATTCATATCAGCGGTTGACTATCTCCGCGTTCAGCGACACCGCGTTGAGCTTATGGAAGCCATGGAAGAGGAAATGGCAAAGATTGACGTGTTAATCAATGTTCGCGATGTGTTTCATACCAACTTTACGGGACATCCGTCGATTGTCGTGCCGGTCGAAATTCGCGATCGAAAATCCGGCGGCGGAAAGCGTCCGATTTGTGCAACCTTCACGGGGCAACTTGGCGATGACGATCGATTGCTGGCGATCGCACATCAGTTTCAACTGCAGTGCAACGCACACCTCGAACGTCCAGAGCTCGATTCGTGGCTGGAGAAGTTCAACGGTGGAACGATGGATGAGAAACCAAAGGAAAAAGTCGAGACGACGTCTACCGAGAAAGCCAAAGATGGCGAGCCAGCGAAAGTTCAATCAAACGAAACAGGAAAATGATGGGCAACATTAGAACTTTCCTCAAACCACTTCTGACGCTCTGCATTTTCGCGATCGTGGTATCGACTTCTTTCGCTGATGATCCGAGGCCGCCGAATATCGTTCTGATCATGGCCGATGACGTCAGCTGGGAAGCCTTCGGTTGCTATGGCGCAGAAGACTACGAAACCCCGGTGATCGACAATCTTGCCAGACGGGGCATTCGATTTTCACATTGCTATTCGACGCCGATCTGCACAACTTCACGCGTGCAAATCATGTCCGGAATGTACAACTTCAGAAACTACACACACTTCGGATACCTTGCCCCAACAGAGCTAACATTCGGGCACATGCTTCAGGACGCGGGATACAAAACAGCGATCGCCGGAAAATGGCAACTGAACGGACTATACAACTCGCTGCCCGGGCACGATGACGCTTCTCGTCCGATGAAAGCTGGCTTCGACGAATCCATGTTGTGGCAAGTTACGACAGGGAAGAATGGCCAAAAAGGTGGCGAACGGTTTTGGAGTCCGCCGATCGAACACAACGGAAAGTTCCTGACGAAGGAAATGAATACCGGAAAGTACGGCCCGGATATGTTCTGCGAATTTGTTTGCGACTTCATGGAGCGAAATCAGAAAGATCCATTTTTCGTTTACTACCCAATGGTTCTTGTGCACGATCCCTTTGTCAAAACACCAGACACAATCGGAACTGATGATCGCGGGCAAGTCGCGAACAAAGCTCCCAAGGATCGCGACACCCAGAAGGAAAATTTTGTCGCGATGGTGAACTACATGGATAAGATCGTTGGCCGGATCGTCAAGAAAGTTGATGACTTAGGACAGCTGGAAAACACGATCATTCTGTTTACTGCTGACAATGGGACGAATCGACGAATAACATCACGGTGGAATGGCAAAGACATCCAGGGTGGCAAAGGCGGCATGAAGGACATGGGAACGCATGTTCCTTTAGTCGCGTATTGGAAAGGTCATACGCCGGAAGGACGCGTGTCCAATGACTTGATTGACTTCACGGATTTCTACCCAACTTTTTCAGAGGCAGCCAATTCGGAAGAAATGACGAACGACGGTCACAGTTTTTTCCCACAACTAAACGGCGAGCCAAGCCAACCTCGTGATTGGGTGTTTTGTCACTATCAGCCTTACTGGAACAAAAAAGCAGGGCAGTTCGTCAGGAATGAAAAATACAAGCTGTATGATGACGGACGCTTGTTCAAGATTCCGGAAGATTTGAAAGAGGAGAATGACATTGGTGAGTCCGGCGACCAACGCGTACGGGCGGTTCGTGAGATACTTTCTGGCGTGTTGGATCTTGCTCCTCCAGCTCCAAAAGGTAAAAACGCAGATCGAAACACAAAGGAACGTCCAGTGTTTCCGAAATGGAAAGCAATGAAGGTTCGCTAATCGATTATCGGCCGAACTTCGCGTAGTTTCGTGGCTGCTATCGCCACTTCGTGGCTACGGCATTCGGTGGGCACCGTTTCTACGGGCTCACGCCCGCAGCTATATGCTGTCGCCACTTCGTGGCTAGAACCAATGTCTTTGTTTTGAGCATCCGCACCATCCCCGTCGCTTAGGATCCGCCCCTCCCTTTGGGCATTGGTGTCTAC
>CAZORS010000004.1:0-11842 GCA_964582025.1 uncultured Pirellulaceae bacterium
TTAGTTCGACCCGACTCCCGTTTGTAGGAGCGAAGAACCAGTTTGGAGTAGTACCACCTGCCCAGTGACCCAATGCAGTACCGGGGCCGCCTCCGTTTTCAGTCGGGACATAGTTTGCACGATGGTGGCCTGATTGCTCGCGGAAACCACGCAGACCATTGCTGCCGATGTACTGGAGAAGCCCATTTCTTGTTTGCAACAGCCCTTGCTCGCCAGACCCGTCTGGACCAATGATTCCGTTTAGCTCCCACATTGTACCAATTCCAAGTGCGTGCCCCATTTCGTGAAGTACCGTATCCGCAAAATCGAAACCAACATCTTGGATGTCGAAAACCATTTGTGCTTGGGTAACCACTGTCGTCAAATTCACGCGACCATTTGCCGGATTGCCGACAATAAATCCTGACTGTGCAATTCCTGTTGGACCAGCAAACCCCAATATGTCGCCAGGTCCATCAACGAATCCTACAGAAGCATCGATCTGCAAGCGACCGTCTGCTGGAAGTTGCGCTAGTACGGTGGCGGGCAAGTCTGATCGATATCCGTTGATTCTCGATTCCCAAAAAGCTTCGGCTTCAATGAATGCGTTTCGAAGCCCGGGTGCGACATCCGCGAGGTCTAAGTTAATGAAGTCTTGGGCGCTGGCAGTCTTACCGGCGGGCACAATCGTGACGCCGAATGCAAGAAGCATCGCAAATGGCAAAAGGAACTTTTTCATTATCACTATCTCGTTGAATGTTTCTGGGTAAAAACAGGTTGCAGACCAGCACTCTCAGCAATTCTGTTCGACGACTTTTCACTTCGTGGCCACTGCGGCCCCACCAAAACAGGAGTTTTCGTCACCCCCATCCCCCTTCAATCTCCCAAATTAGTTTAATTGGACCTGCCGGAATCTTAAAATGACGAAAAATCGATATGTTCCGCAAAATCTGGTTTTCTTGTTCAACCCCTACAAGCCAACATCCGATAGATGCTACTGAACGGAATCCCAGGAGCAGCCTGGACTCGAACGCTGCATCAGCAGGAAGCAAGCACAATGGCTTTGAAACAGATACTCACTACCGGCTCACTACTGGCCGCAATGATTATTGGTCAGTTGGAAACAGCTGAAGCACAAGATATCCACATCCCAGGTGTGCGATTTGAACATCGCGAACTTGAGCAACCCGAAGAGACGACGCCGATGGCAACTCCCGGTGTGTTCGACTACGACGCTCAAATTTTCGCACCGATGGAATTCACGAGTGACGATCAAGTGGAGCCAAGATCTGGTTTCCACGTATCGTACGACCGAACCTACCTGAGTCTGTCGAAAGCTCCACGCTTGTCGAGTGCCGGCTCAAACCTGGTAGACCTCGGAAGCAACTGGACTTGGGGCACACGCTACCAATTCGGTTGGTTCGGCGAGAACGACACCGGTTGGACGATCAACTACCAACGCAACGAAGGTAACGCATTCCAAAACGGACAAGACGTACTCGTCTCCAATCCGATGCTCGTTACAAACCTGTTTTCATCGGTCGAGTTGAACAAAGTTTTCCGACAGGCAATGTCGAGCGGCAATACGCTTGAGCCTTACGTGGGAATGCGATACTTCAATGTCAATGACGAAACACTGGAAGATACGAATCAGGACTTCGTCGTCGGATTCCTTCCTGCTGACAATCGATTCAAGCAGAAAGCCCACAACAACATGATTGGCTTTCATGCAGGTGCACGGCACGGACGACGAAGTGGCCGATGGCGTTTCACAAATGACATTGCTGTTACCGCTGCGTACAACCAGCAAGAGTACTTTGCGACTGACATCCTTCGTGAGATTACGCCAGGTGGTAACATTATTACGAGCATCTCGGAGACGTCGGTTGAAGATCAATCTTTCGTTCCAGCGTTGGACTTCGAATTTGACATCGCGTTCAACGTGACTCGAGACATCACACTCAAGACGGGCGTTCAAGCCATGTATCTGTGGACAGGTGTTAACCGAGCCAACACATTGACGACGGGCCTCAACCCGAACTCAATCTTGAGCGGCGGAATCGGAGCTACCGACACCAACGATACTCGCTTCCTCGCAGCTGGATTCATCTTCGGCTTTGAGTGGCGACGCTAGGTCATCGGTGAGCCGCTTGGCTCATTTGAAAAAAGATCAAAGGTCCGGCATTTTTGCCGGGCCTTTTTTCGTGAAGGTTCGATTAACGGCAATACCGTTCGATGCGGCTGCGTGTGTAATACAAGCCCGAAGCGCAAGAGCACAAGCGAGTGGTTCGACGGTGTCTTCCTGTGTTTGGCTTCCGCAGTTCCACAATGTAAAAACCACTCGCTCGCGCTTCGGGCTTGTATTTGGAGCCCCATAATCAGCTCTACGAACAAGTAAATAACGGCTTTGCAAGCCACGTGGCTTATGTGACAATTCGGGATTGAAACTTTTCCTCTAAAACGACGAAGCAATGCAAGCAGAAATCCACACTGAAAAAGGCCTGATGAAGGTCGATTTTTACTCCGATGACGCCCCGAAGACGGTCAAGAACTTTACTGACCTTGCCAAAAAAGGTTTTTACGACGGCCTCACATTTCATCGTGTGATTCCCGATTTCGTCATCCAAGGAGGATGTCCAGACGGCAACGGAACTGGCGGCCCCGGCTACAAAATTGATTGCGAAGTATCGGGCGAGAATCAATTCCACGATCGCGGTGTCCTTTCAATGGCTCACGCAGGCTTGAACACCGGCGGTTCACAGTTTTTCGTTTGCCATAGCCGAACCAATACAGCTCACTTGGATCGTAAGCACACATGCTTCGGTAAAGTCAGCGAAGGCCTCGAAGTGATCGACGCAATCGAAGCCGGCGACAAAATCGAGAAGATTGTTGTTGTTGAATAGAGTTGGCTTTGAAAACTGCAATTGAAAAAGCTGATACGCTGATCGAAGCACTGGGGTGGATCCGAAAGTTTCGCGACAAGACAACCGTCATTAAACTTGGCGGCAGCGTTCTCGCGGATGAAGATGCACTCCATCATCTGTTGCTTGACATTCACTTCATGGAAACCGTCGGCATGCGGCCTGTCGTGGTTCACGGTGCCGGTGCCCGCATCAGCGCCGCCATGGAATCTGAAGGCATCGAATCTCGATTTGTCAAAGGACGTCGCTACACTGATCAGGAAACGCTGGAAATTGTTGAACGCGTTTTGGCCGTTGAAACCAATAATTTTTTGGCGCAGCGGTTTGAAAAAATTGGCGGTCGAGCGAAGACATTGAACTTTGAATCAACACCCGTGCTTAAAGGCAAACTGCTGAAATTGAAAGGTGATGACGGGGCGGATGTCGACCTCGGATTCGTTGGCGAAGTCACGAGTGTTGAACGCCAAGTGATCGACAACCTTTGCCTCGACGGGCAAACGCCGTTCATCCCGTCGATGTGCCAGACCGAAAACGGTCAAAAACTAAACGTAAATGCAGACACCGTTGCAACGAAGGTGGCTCGGGAGCTCAATGCCGACAAGCTGGTCTTTATCAGCGATGTACCGGGCGTGTTGCGAGATCCTGATGACCCATCGTCTTCGATTTCATCTTTGACGGTCGCCGCTGCCGAACAACTTATTGAAGATGGTGTCATTTCAGGTGGAATGATCCCAAAGATTGAAGCCTGCATCGATACCGTGCGACGCGGTGTGAAGAAAGTTCATATCGTCGACGGACGACTGCGGCACGGTCTGCTGATGGAGGTTTACACCTCCAGCGGCATCGGCACCGTGATTACAGAAAAATGAGGGCCCAGAACATCACAACCCGAAGCGTGAGCGAGGAACCAGCAGCGGCTCGCTTACGCTTTTTGAAGTCACACACTTCTACAGGATTCTGGTTTTGAAACAACAAAAATAATGGTTTTTCACGACATCATGCCTTAACCAATACAAGCCCGAAGCGCAAGCGAGTGGTTCTGGAATGCAGGAAAAACCACTCGCTCGCGCTTCGGGCTCGTATTTGTGCAACTTGAAAACTTACGCTTCGGATTATGATTCGGCTTCATTGAACGGCATTGCGTTTAATGGCAAGCCGAAGGGGTTGACGTTGCGACTTCCCAAAATGCCGACGCCTGCCGGCTAATCGTTAAACGAAAACAAACACTATCCCGAACATTTCGGAACCCAACCATGCGACACGTCCTTTCACTTCACGAATTAACGTCAGAAGAAATTCGCGAAGTCCTCGACATCTCAACCGATTACAAATCGAAACTCGAAGCCGGCGACCGCCCTGCTCTTCTGGCTGGACACACCGTTGGACTACTGTTTGAAAAACCATCGCTTCGGACTCGCGTCAGCTTCGAAACGCTGACGACGCAACTTGGTGGCAACAGCTTGTTTCTTGGCCAAGATGTTGGCTGGGGCTCACGTGAACCACTCTGCGATTTCATGCCAATTCTAACCAGCTACCTTGATCTGTTGGTAATTCGCGCTAAGAGCCACGCCAAGGTTGAAGAAGCAGTTGCGTTCAGTCGCTGTCCGGTCATCAATGGACTTACCGACATTTCGCATCCGTGCCAAGCTTTCGCGGATCTGTTGACGGTGAAGGAGATCGCTGGCGACAAATTTCTTAATAGCCACATCACCTATGTCGGCGATGCGAACAACGTCACGTACAGCCTCGCCTTAATCTGCAGCAAGCTCGGCATCCGAATGAGCATCGCGGCACCGGAAGGCTACCAGTTTGAGTCATCATTCATCGCCGAACTCAATGAGCAAAACGGAAACTCGCTGATCAAGCAAACTGCCAACATTGCTGAAGCCGTCGACGGGGCCAACTTCGTCTATACCGACGTTTGGACCAGCATGGGACAGGAAGCCGAATCAAAACAGCGACTCAAAGACTTAGCTGACTATCAAGTCAATGACGACGTCATGAACCAAGCCGCTGATGGTGCGAAATTTTTACATTGCTTGCCAGCTCGCCGCGGCGAAGAAGTTGCCTCCACGATCATCGATTCGGATCGCAGCGCCATCATCCAGCAGGCCAACAACCGACTACATGCTCAAAAGGGACTGGTGATCTGGCTGCTGAGAGAATCTTCAAGCGAGTAACTCAGAAAACCTTCGATTGTTGAAAACTCAGGCCATCTGCTGAGGTATAACGGGTAGGCATCCGTGTTTGCAGGGAGATGATGTGCTACGAGAAATCTTTTTCCTATCTCGCGTATTCTGGATTGCGTGTGCGGTCGCGACGCTCAGTCCAATTCCGTCGTTTGCACAGCAGTCACCGTCAGCTGCGGATTTTCTTCCGGCGACGACCGCCATCTATTTGCACATTGAAAAGCCTGCAGAGCTTATCGAAACGATCGAAAGTCATCCGGTCGTCGAACAAGTACTCGAATTGAGACAAGTGAAAGACTTGATGGCGACGCCACAGTTCGCGATGGCAACGGTTGGACGCAGTTTCCTAGAAGCTCAACTCAAAGAACCTTTATTGGAAGCCTTAAAGGAAAACGTAACCAACGGGTTTTGGATCGGAGTCGATACGGAAACCAACGAGTCATTCTTGTCGTTAACGCCGAGGAAGAAGATCGCCTGAAACGTGTTGTCGGTCGTATTTCTATGAAGAAGGTACCGAAGAAGGGCAGCGACGTAGACGCTATGAAAAAAACCAAGATCCGACGAATGTAGTCTGGAGCAGTGTTCATTCAATTAGACTCAGTTGCGTCGAAGCATACTGCATGATCGAGTTTCAAACACCTGAGGCTACAACTCAAGGAAGAAAAAGTATTCAGAATAAGGCACGACCGAATCAGTCATGTGTCTCTCTTCGCCTGACTTTTGAAATCCAAATTTTTCGAAAAAGCGATGTGCCCGTTCGAACCTTGTATCCGACCAAAACTCAACGCGTTTGAAATCTGAATTTCGCGCCCAATCAATCGTAACTTGCATTAAGTCGCGACCCCAGTTCGTACCGCGGAATTCCGAATGAAGGTATAGTCGCTTAAAAGTGCACACCTCTCCGTTGTTCGGATCAGGCCGAGTCGCATGCGTTCCAATGATGCGACTGTCACCTTCCTTTACCGATTCAAGAACCCAAAACTCGCCACCTTTAGCGCGGTAGCCAGATTCAAAGTCGAGCAAATCGGCTTCCGATCCTCCCGGCGTCAAACAAATTCGATCGCCGTACTCTTTCAAAATGCCGTCGATCAACTCAACGACGCCATCTGTGTCGGCTTGCGTTGCCAACCGAATCGATTCGCCGCTCAACTTAGTTCTCCGGATGATTCGCCCGCAACGCTTCGGTCATCTCACGCATGATTCGACCCTTGAGTGCGGGATCGACTAGGTTCATGTGGTCTTTGCCAGAGAACATTTCGACGTTTGCATCGATTCCCATCTCCTGGACCCGTTCGCCTAACAATCTCGTCGCGCCTTCGAGATAAAACGTATCCATATCGCCCATGAAGACATTAATTTTCCCTGAAAGACTGTCTTTCAATTTGCCCCAATCCTGTTGCAACGTTCGACTGATGTCATATCGTTTCCAGTATTCGATAACTTCCTGATTTGGGATTCCAGTTTTTCGATCCCACGCCCTCACCGGCAATCCGTCATCGCCAAGCGGACTAAAGACGGCTTCGAAACTTCGCAGCTGTCCGCCACGGCCAAGGGTATCATCCATGACGCAAAAGTCAGGATACATCAGGATCGCTCTTCCGTTCATGCGACCGAGTGGCTTCTTCGTTTTGCCATCCGCCTCATAGAAAACAGATTCTCCAGCGTAAATATTGGTGCCCTGCCAATCACGGAAGTCAACAGGATCCGGTGCGGTGCTCCAGCAGCCACCGAAGCTATCCGGATAGGTTACTTGCAGCCAAAGCGACGACCAACCGCCACTGCTGTGTCCGCCAACGAAACGAGCGGTCGGTTCTGCGATCGTGCGAAACTTCGAATCGATCAGCGGAATCATTTCTTTGATGAACGCTTCGCCTCGAGGACCGTTTGTAGCGCTGTCGGCATAGACGTGGTGTCCCCACTTACATTGCCCTGTCAAGAAAACATGAATGAACTCTGCTTCATCCGTCCCGGCGGGCCGAGGTGATTTTCCGTACCGCTGCTGGACACTTCGAAGCGTGCCACCAAAGCCTGTGATCTCGTAGTAGACGGGATAGCGTTTATCAGGGTTTGAATCGTAAGAAGCCGGCAGGATAACTCCAGCACGATCGACGACGTCGCGATCGTGGAATTTCGAAAGAAGTTCACTTTTGTATTCGACCAACTTGAATCGATCCGTATCTTCTACCTTTTTCGGCGCGATCACATTTTTCAGCTCAAGCGAAATCTCATCATTTACTTCGCCATTCTTAAAAGTGACTCGCATCGGATCAGAGTAGAAGTTACCGGGCCCGTTCTTATGGTCTGCGTATTGAAAATCATGGTCGAGGACCGCTTGCACTTTCCAACGACCTGATGAAATATCATCAAAACTTCCCGGACATCCCGGTACGTCTTGATCAATCGTCACGACATCGCCGGGCTTCATGTTAGTTACATCTTTCCCGAAAAACGGCTCTGGTCCAAACCAGTTCGGACCCTGCATCGGAGGATTCATCCCTTTGCCAAAAAACAGAAACAGACGACCGCTTACCGGTTCTGTTTCCAGTTCGTTGCTCAACTTGATCTGAACCTTGATCTTCGTTTGGGTGGCCGATTGGGCCGTCAATTGGTTGGGTGACGTGATGCACAACGCAAATATCATCAAAGAACAATTCAGATAAAGAATCTTGCTGTTGGCAAAGAATTTCACGGAGTCACTTTCAAAATGTAGGAAATTAGTTCTGAAAGTTTATCCTCAACCGGCACCGTTCTCAACTTGGTTTTCGACGGGCAAGGTGCCCGTCCTAGACTGCAATTCAGTTTTGACGGACTACTAGTTCTTCCATATTCGGAACAACTGTCCGCGGCGGCATTGGCAACCTGACGCGTAGAACCGAATTCACTAATTTGAGAACTTTGACATCTGCTTTGCTTTAACCCACCATTTTAGGGAAAACTGCCAATAAAAAGATTTACAGACGATTGCTTATTGGGAATTGAAACCATGGAAAACCGGCGAAAATACCTTCGGATGGCCTCAGGCGGAGAAGCGTGCACCTTGACCGTAGACGGTGTCAAACTCCATGGTGAAATCGTAGACGAATCCATTTCAGGTATTGGAATCACCGGGCTTGATCTACTGATGATGCCGCACAACAAGCCATTGGTCGTTGAGCACCGCGACGGGAGCTTTTCCGGAAATGCTCGTCACGCAAAGCGACTGGAAGACGGGCAATTAAACTTGGGCGTTATCCGCGAGACGGAACTCTCATCAGACGATCCGATCGACACAGCTGCAATGCTTGTCAATTGCTACGTCAAGCATGGAGACGCTCTCGTGATCTGCATGCCGATAATTGTCGAATCCAATTCACAAGTGTTAATTCAACTTTGGGATGGAGTTCAATTCCGAGTTCCACGAAGTAAACTCCAACCAATGTGTCGCCTTGAACGATTCGAGATGCTGCAAGATACCGACTGCATTGCTTACACGACTGCGATGTACGGATTCCCGAACGTTTCAGCTGAACAAGACCGGAATCAGATTTTCAAACATGAGTTCGGTCACTACGAACAATGCCCGGTAGCCAGTCTAGAGCAACTGACGCCGACACGCTAAGCCTTTAGCGAAGATGCCAAGTAGTACAAAGCATTAGGCAACGCGTTAAGCTTCTTCTTCAGTGGCATCTTCGACTGTCGACTCGATCGCCAATTCTCTTAGCTGAATTTTATCGACGACATTCGGCGCTTCGGTCATCATGTCGGAGGCCTTTTGGGTTTTCGGAAACGCGATGCAATCGCGAATGTTGTCCAAGCCTGCAAACAGCATCACGACTCGATCGATTCCCAGCGCAATTCCTCCGTGCGGCGGTGCTCCGTACTGCAAAGCGTCCAGCAGAAACCCAAATCGATTCTTGGCATCCTCTTCGTCCATCCCGAGCAGACCGAAAACTTTCGATTGAGTTTCACTGTCGTGAATTCGAATCGTTCCACCGCCTGCTTCGTAGCCATTGATAATCAAATCGTAAGCCTTGGCACGTGCTTTACCCGGATCAGTATCAAGGGCCGCCAAATCTTCATCCAACGGAGCCGTGAAAGGGTGGTGCATTGCATTCCATCTGTCTGCATCGGCATCATGATCGAACATTGGGAACTGAACGATCCACGAGAAATGCATTTCTGACGGATCGTAAAGCTTCAAATCGACGCCAACACGTTTTCGGAGTCCGTAAAGTGCTTTGCAGCTGACACCCCAAGTATCCGCGATGATCATGATCAGATCGCCAGGCTTGGCATCGGTCGCAGCTTTGATTTCATCTAGTTCTTCCGGTTTGAAGTTCTTGGCGATCGGAGCGAACATCGAACCGTCCTCTTCGATTCGGAACCAAGCGAGGCCTTTCGCGCCGAAGTCTTCCTGTACAAAGGTTGTCAATTCATCAATCTTGCGACGCGTGTAGACGGCCGCTCCACCCGGCACACAGATCGCACGGACGAATTTTCCTGAATCGGCGATGGATCGAAAAACACGAAAGTCAACTTTCTTCGCGATCTCAGTCAGATCCACAATCTCTACGCCGAATCGCATGTCCGGAGCGTCGTGTCCAAACCGAGTCATTGCTTCGTCGTAAGTCAACCGTGGCAGCGGCAACTTTAAATCGATACCCAATACATCTTTGGCGAGCTTTTCCATCATGCCATCGATCATCCCGATGATATCATCGGAATCAACAAACGACATTTCCATATCGAGCTGCGTAAACTCAGGCTGTCTATCGGCACGAAGATCTTCATCGCGAAAACATCTCGCCACTTGAACGTACCGATCGTATCCTGCGATCATCATGATCTGCTTATAAATTTGCGGTGACTGCGGCAACGCATAAAACGAACCGTGATGGACGCGACTGGGCACAAGATAGTCTCGAGCACCTTCTGGCGTGCTGCGTCCTAAGATTGGCGTTTCGACATCGATGAAATTGTGTTCCGCACAATAGTCTCGCATTGCTTTGATGATGCGACTTCGCAGCACCAGCGTATCTTGCATCTTTTGACGACGAAGATCGATGTAGCGATGAACGAGCCGAGTGTCCTCATTGGGCAAATCTTTTTGGCCGGGAACGAACGGAGGCGTTTTCGCTTCGTTGAGAATGGTCAGCTGGGTTGCTTTTACTTCAATCTCACCCGTGTTCAGTTTTGGGTTGTCTTGCCCAGTTGGCCGCAAGCGAATTTTACCGGTAACCGAAATAACAAATTCGGAACGCAGTTTTCCGGCGGCATCCAAAACCTCTGGAAGATCTTCGTCAATTTTTACTTGAGTGACACCATATCGATCTCTCAAGTCAATAAATATTCCACCGCCAAAATCTCTGACTTTATCGACCCAGCCACAGATAGTGACTTCTTGTTGATCGTTGGATTTTGTTAGTTCTCCGCAAGTGTGAGTACGTAGCACGTCGTTTCCAGTGGGCAATGGGCGGTTTTATTCACTATTTAAGAAGCTGAACAATATCGCACGATTCGACACGTGTGCAAAGCCCGAACCTTCGATGTGGGCCATTGCAACCCAACATCGAAACAAGGGGACAAATTGCGATGTGAATACTGCACCGAGAGAAGTATCGGACGGATCCCAAAAAGACCCCACCGTCAGCTACTTTTCAGATCCGTTTGTGATGGAATCGATCGCCTCTTGGGCAGCAACGCAAATCAGGAAGTCGTCGTTGGTCAGCAACTTTTTCAATCGCGGCAATGCCGATTCGGCGGTTGGACCAATCTGCTTAAGACTCAGGATCGCAGTTTCGCTAATCGCAAAATCTTCATCGCCAAGGTACTTGATGATATTCGGTACCGCTTCGGTCGCGTTCTCTCCCATCGCACCAAGCGACTCCAATGCGGCGACTCGCGTGTCTCTGCGTGCAAGTAAATCAACAAGCCGCTTGCGACTCAGTTCGACATCTCCGCTAATTCGATAGTACGCAAGGGTTGCTTCGGCCATGCAATTCTTTTTCCGGTCATCCATCAACGACTTTACTTTGTCCAGATGCTCGGCAGCATCGGGGCCAATCCTTCCAAGGGCATCGAGGACTCGAACTTTTTCCTCAAACGAAAAAGCTCCAAGTCGTTCAGCGATCAAACCGATAATGTCGTAGCCTTCGACTGGACCGATCGCCCCTAACGCTTGGGCAGCACGACTACGAGTGGAAACATTTCCTTCCTTGAGTAGTTGGACCAGTCGTTCAACTGCCGGTTCTGCGTCAGGCCCCATGTTTCTCAAAACGAAACAGGCTGCACATTGGGTGTTAAAGTTTTCGTCGTCGAGCTCTCGAATGACTGAGTCAATTGAACCGACAAGCTTCTTTGGATTCATTTCCTGCATTGCGTACAATGCCGCGTGACGATCATAGGTGTCGCCCTCGTTGAGGAGTTTCAGCATGGCGTCAGAGAATTCGTCTCCATTTCTGCCCATGCATCGGATCACTCCAGCGGCCTTGCGAACTTCGGCTGGATTGTCCGATGCGAGAAGTTCGCGCACTGCTGGCTTGACGCGGTCACCCATCCGTTGGATTGACAATCGAGCGATTGACTGAATGGTTTGATCGTTGCTCCTCGTCGCCACAGCGATTAATTTGACGCGGCGATCTATCTCGTCATCGCCTTGGCCAATCGCGGTAAGAGCAGCAATCTTATCCCTGTCTTGTCCGTTGAATAACATTTCTCGCAACTCGTCAAGTGTCTTACCAGCCGCACGCTCCGCGCTAATCTGCCGAGCATAAG
>CAZORS010000004.1:11942-17057 GCA_964582025.1 uncultured Pirellulaceae bacterium
AACTCGTCAAGTGTCTTACCAGCCGCACGCTCCGCGCTAATCTGCCGAGCATAAGCCGGTGAACTGACAAGCAGCCCCAAGTAGAGCCCAAATACGATTAGCCCGGCAACCATGATACCAATCAGATACGAAAACATTTGTCCCATCGTTTCCACTCTCTTTTTTTTAGGGCCGCAATGCCGCAGCCGGCGCAAAAACCAAATCAGCTTTCTATTATGTATACTCTGATCCAAAATTGCGCGAAACCGTGCAAAGCCGCTGAAGGTAAAACAATTGGCACGAATGCCCTTCGAAACACTTAATCCTTGACGATTTCTACACCCAACATGGCCTTCCCTCAAAAATTAGAAACCAAAACCGTTGTTGGTTCGTTGATTTGGATCGCTGCAATCGCAGCGTTGGCGATGCTCATTCGCAACCAAATCACCGAAGACTCCTTAACCGATCGTTTGAGCGGCTATTTTGGCAAACAGCAACGGACTGTCGAATTCTTCAGTCCCGAAAACCAGATGCTTGGGTTCGGCGATCCTGTTTTTTCAATCGATGAAAATGGAGTCAATCGAGTCGGTAATATTTCGCACATTGATTTTGGCAAAGGCTATGAAGATTTTCGCATCGGCGACACCAAAGTTGCAATGGCAACACTGTATGGAAATGCTCCGGCGCTTTCCGCTGGAGACTATTTGAAAGTCTACGAAACCGATCAGTCGATGGAGTGGGTCATTCGAACGATGCTGCCGCCGGACATGCGAGAGCGAATTGGGGACTTGATCACCAACGCTTGGCAATCAAACCAGGACGAATTGGTTGCGATGTTCCGACCTTTGATTGAAGAGTCAATCGCCGACGCAGGAAAGATCATCCAAGAAGATCTCAAAGTATCAATTCAAAATCATCGTGACCAAATCGACTCGCTTTCCCAGCGCTATCGGGAACAGCTATTGGAAAAAGAGATCATTCCTCTGGTTCGAGAAGAAATTTGGCCGATCGTTCAAGAAGAAGCCCAGCCATTGACGGAAGCAATTGGACAGGAGATTTGGCAGGAAGTTTCCGTTTGGCGTTTTGGCTGGCGCTACATCTACGACCGCTCTCCACTCCCTGAAAAGAAACTTACCGAAAAGGAATTCAATCGCTTTGTAGAATCCAAAGCGATTCCAATCCTCGAGAATCACTTGGAGGATTTTATCGATGTGCAAAAATCGATGCTGACGCGAATTTCAGGCAACGAGAAAGTCAAAGAGACTTTTTCGAAATCAGTTCGCGATATCGCCAACGATCCACAATTCCGCGACCTCGTGACCTCGATCATCAAAGAAGTACTTGTGGACAATCCTCGGCTGAGAGATGCACTGAAAAACAAATGGCAGAGCCCTCAAGCTCGGCTTGCGATGACGATCGCGAACAAGCGACTGGATCCAACGGTAACTGAAATTGGAGCAACCCTGTTTGGATCAACCAAAACTGAAATTACTCCCGAGTTCGCTCGCGTCCTGCGCAACAAAGTTTTGCACAAGGACGAACGTTGGCTGACCTTGCACACCAAGGCTGCCGGCAATCGTGACGAAGAGCTTGCCCAACAGATCATCGAAGCCAGCGAGGAGAGTTCCACCATCAATCGGCTTCCGATGTTCACCGAGCTTGAATCGTCTGAGTACCCGACAGTCACCAGTCCGACGCCGGAAGAATCGGTTGTAACGCGGGCGGATCAAGAATGAATGCTCGCGTCGAAAAACAAAACTCAAATGCAAGAATCGAGATTAAAGATCTGTCAGTGATGGCTGGCAAAAAAATCTTGCTTGAAAATGCCAATGCCACGTTCTCGGCGGGCGAGATTACGTTGATCGTGGGCCCAAGTGGCGTTGGTAAGTCAATTCTGATGAGGTTGATCGCCGGATTGACCGAAGGCTTTGGTGACTCGATTCAATACATCGGTGACGTTACGCTCAATGGGAAAACGGCTCAATGCGGTGAAGCCGGAGTCGTCTTTCAGTCGTTCGCACTTTTCGATGAACTCAGTCCCGTGGACAACATTAAGTTCGCCAAGTCATGTGGAGGCAAACAGGCAAGTCGCGTTCCGGCCAAAAAGATTCTGGGGGAATTGAATGTGCCCGCAAACGTTCCGACGTCACGATTGAGCGGCGGACAACGGCAACGACTCGCCATCGCAAGAACTCTTGCGTACAACCCGCCAGCGATTCTATATGACGAACCAACATCTGGACTTGATCCGTTCACTGGTCGCCAAGTTGCAACGCTGATCGCAGACACACACAATCAGTTCGGAAAAACGTCAGTCATCGTAACGCACGACTACCATTCATTGATGCCGATCGCGGATCGCATCTATCTGTTGGATCCTCAAGAAAAAAAGTTACTGGAAGTTGACCGCGAGAATTGGGCAACCATTCCAGAAAAACTGGCCCCGATGGCCAACAAGGTTCGCGCAGAAGAGGATGTTGACGAATCGAGATTGTTGGAACGAATCGTTGAGAGAACGAAATCGTTTTTTGAGTCCACGACTAATGCGGTCGTCGCGTTTGCGGTTGGCTTGATCAGCCTGCTGCCCGTTTGGAAATCGCCGACTTGGGGCATGCGGTCGCTGGGACATTTTTTGCGAATGGTCACCGGACCGACTGCGATCCTCTATCTTATCGCAAGCGGATTTATTTCAGGTTTCGTGACGACCTATTTCACTTTCAAATTCCTTCCATTCACCGACTACACGAAGCCTCTGCTTCTCGAAGACCTTTTGACGGCACTAGGTTTTGCAACCTATCGAATTTTTGTGCCGGTGCTTTCCTGCGTACTGATCGCGGCGAGATGTGGTGCTGCGGTGACTTCGGATATTGGTGGCCGCCAATACGGTAACCAAATCGATGCTCTTCGAACGTTTGGAAATCGGCCCAACTTCTTTTTACTGACACCAATCTTGTGGGCGTTCCTCATCGGAACTCCGTTGTTGACTTTCGCAGCTTATTTTACGGCTCGATACACAAGCTTGATCACGTTCCTGCTAACCCATCCAAATCATGGAGCTGAATTTTGGCACCAGTATTCGATGCGAGGCCTCGAGCAGTGGGGCCAGTTCTTTTATAAAGGCTTCGGTTGGCTGATCGCAAAGCTATTGGTCAGTGGATTCGGGACAGCGATCATTTCCTATCGAAACGGAATGGCTCCGAAGTATTCGTCTGCGGATGTGAGCCGCAGCGTGACGGCGACGATCCTGTGGTCAACTCTTTTCGTACTAGTTGTTCATTTCGTGTTCTCACTTTTTGAGTTTGAAAACATCGTGCCCGGCGGCCAATAAAAAGTGCGGCTTGTCCGGCCTGTCCTGAGTCGCGTTAAGCCCTGCATTTCGATGTGAAATTCGCTGCTGCACCGCACTTTTGGGACGACTGTAAAAAGTGATAGCACGGGGAACCCACACAAATCGCTCACAATCCTTAAAGTTTATGAGGTTTGGGTGAATTGACATAAACAACAGGTCAATTCTGATCCATTTGTTTGCAAAGCAATAGATTTATCTTCCGATACGATTTTCTGGAAGCTGCTTATTTGGAGGGACGCAAGGACTTGCGCCCCCGAAGTGGTATTTGGACCCAGACCAATGATGGAGAATTGAAAATGGGGATCTCAAAGATTCGTTTCGCCGTGCTTTCGTGCATCGGTGGAGCAGTTGCGCTCGTCGGAACGGCGAATGCACAACAAGTTATCCCAGCTGCCTATGCTCGAACAGCAACGGCTCCTGTGATGTATCAAAACGCTGTTGCATCTGATTGCGGTTGCTCAGGTGCTACGCCTAGCTACTTCGAAACAGCTGCACCGGCGTCATACGGCTGCACAAGCTGTGCCGGTGGCGGTGGCGGACTGCGAAGCCGCATCGGTGGCTGCGGAGTTGGAAGCCGTCTCGGAAGCCGCTGTGGCGGTGGACTTGGCGATTGCAATCTTGGTGATCAGTGGAAGCTGTTCGGAAGCGCCTGCGAGGAGCCTCGCCTGAACATCGGCGGTTGGTTCCAATTCGGTTACCATGAAGAAAACAACCTTTTGTTCAACTCGAATCCTGATGAATTCAACCTGCACCAAGCTTGGTTCTTCGTTGAAAAAGCAGCTCAGTCGCAGGACGGGCAGCTTGGATTTGGTTACCGCTTCGACGCCGTATACGGTATCGACTCAGGTGACACCGCTGCATTCGGTAACACGCAGGATGTATTTGGAAACCCTCGTGGTTTCGACAACACATTCGGACGCGGCGCTGACTACGGTTGGGCAATCCCACAGTTGTACGCTGAAGTCGCTGGTGAAAACTGGTCGGCTAAGCTCGGTCACTTCTACACATTGGTTGGTTACGAAGTCGTTACCGCCCCGGACAACTTCTTCTACAGCCACGCAATGACGATGTACAACAGTGAGCCTTTCACGCACACTGGTGCAATCGGAACGTTCGAGGTTTCAGATGATCTTACCGTCTACGCAGGTTGGACTCTTGGTTGGGACACTGGATTCGATCAGTTCCAGGACGGCAGCAGCTTCCTTGGCGGTTTCAGCACGCCTCTTGGCGACGACTCATCACTGACATACATCACGACCATTGGTGATCTTGGTGCTCGCGGAAGCGACGCCTACAGCCACAGCATCGTTGTTGATACTGCTCTGACTGACAACTTTAACTGGGTCGTTCAAAGTGACTTGGTTCGTGTCGGCAGCACTGGAGAAGACAATGTTGGTCTCAACCAGTACTTCCTGTACAGCCTCAGCGATTGCCTCGGTGTTGGTTCACGTATTGAGTGGTGGAAAGGTGACTCGCTCACTGGCTACGCTCCTCACGGCGGCGTTCTTCCAGCAACCGGATCACATTCGTACTACGGTGCAACGTTTGGCGTCAACTACAAGCCACACGCAAACATCGTTGTGCGTCCTGAGTACCGTGTTGACTGGTCTCCAGCACTCGGTTACGACGAAGGCTATTTCGGTGTCGATGTTATCGCACTATTTTAAGTTGAAAGTCTGGGTATGAGCTGCTAACAACGCCGCTCACAACTACCACACAGATTCCATTGACGGCAGCTCCAAGTTGGGGCTGCCGTTTTTGCGTTGGCAAACAAAGTATGGACTTGA
>CAZORS010000004.1:17157-62774 GCA_964582025.1 uncultured Pirellulaceae bacterium
AACAAAAGAGCAGGAGCCAACGCACCAAACAATAACGCGCTTTCGAAACCGCAAACGGAAATCAAGATCGAATTCGCGGACGATGCGACAACCCCTGTTCTGGTCATGGACATGGTTGGCGGTTTTCGTGTGAAGCCGCCTGCAGGTTTTGAACCATCACCCATGTTGCAAGTTTTTTCTGACGGAAGAGTCCTCACCGGGCGTAAGTCTCCGTTGGTGAAAGAAGTTGAGGGCCAATTGGATTTGGTTGACCTTCAGTCATTGCTCGTGTTTGTAGCCGATGATTGCCGTTTTTTCGACATCACATCCGAGATGTTAAAAGCTGATCTAGATGCCAATCGCATTGGCCGAACAATGGATGCTGGGACGACAATGTTTGCCGTCAATCTAAAGGAGCACTCCAACAGCATCAGCGTCTATGCCTTGCCCACCCTTGCGGGAAAGTTTGCCAATGTGCCTTCTGTTGGATCCATGATCGCGATTGCCAGCCGCTGTCGACGCGTTATCTCACGGACCCGTCTGGGCACCGAAAAAGACGCAATGGTTGCACTTCAATCGGTGAATAAGTCAATTGCGGATCAAGACTCAGCCGTTCCCGAGTTCACGCTGGAGAATTTACAGTTCGCAGAACAGTTCGTTGACGGCCGCCGTAGCGCTACCTTCGTGCAGGAGTTTGCCGACGGCCAAAAGAACATGATGGCTTATGCTACGTATCAGATTGATTCAAAAGGAGTCGGTTCCTCCAACCTGAGCGTTGTGGAACAACGCAGTCGTTAGGGACGATAACCGTTTCCTCCAATGCCAAATCTTGTTAGTCGAGTCGTCCATGAACGCAATTAACGTCGCCGAGAAACTGTCGTCTTTCTCTCAACAATGGCACCCGCGTCGAATCGCAACGGTCGACAACATGCAAGTCATCATTGCAAAGATTAGCGGCGAGTTTGTCTGGCACAAACATGATGAGGAAGACGAATTATTCTTCGTGCAAAAAGGCACGCTTGAAATGCAGTTCAGGGATCGGACCGAAATTGTCAACGAAGGCGAACTGATCGTGGTTCCGAAGGGTGTTGAACATTGCCCGAAAACCCGCGATGGCGAAGAAGTTCACATCCTTCTCTTCGAGCAACTGGCGACGAAACACACTGGTGAACAGCAAACGGACAAAACCGTTGAAGACTATCCGGAAATTTAGTGGCGTTCCGTTTAAGCTTTCAACCCCCGTCGTCGGATCAGTCGACACGGTTAAACCGAACTGCATTTTGAAAACCGCTCGCAGAGTGATAGCCTCCATTGTGCGCCGTTTGTGCTGCTTTCGTAAACTCGTTGCCGAACACTGGTGACAATTCGGGGCTCGAAGCCCACGGCAAATCTTGGTCAAGCGGGACCTCCACGACGCCATAAGCATCTCGCTTTTCATGGCTTGGCCAAGCGCTTAGCCGATAGTGCGCCGCCGCCACACCGTCTCGAATTACTCTCTGATTTGCTTGTGACGGACACTGTAGAACTCTCGGCAAGTCATGAAATTCCTCCGCCAGATCATCAATTGAAATCCCTTTTGGAATTTGCGAATCAAGGTTCATCTGCTCAAGAAACTGAAGCGTGACATACGTCCAACCGCCAACAACGTCAGGCGAATTCGACGGCGCAATTCCGGCAAGCTCAGCATACTGCGAGAGCGCCAGATTGATTTGATAGAGGTTGTTTTTGCAAACGGTCGTCCGTGCCGCGTCTCTGACACGCTGTACAGCAGGAAAGAAAAGGCCAAGCATGACGGCAATGATCCCGAGCACCACGACCAGTTCAACAAGCGAAACTCCAAAACGTCGAATCATTTTTCACTCAAGGTTAAACTTCGATGCAGCGTTTGATGACAACACCGTACAATAAACGATCGAAATGCTCTTCGTTGTTTAACGTCTAGCCGGAGGCGTCGGCGTTTTGAAGTGCTAAACGCCGACGCCTCCGGCTAGACGTTAAACGAAAATGGGTGTTTATTGAACGGTATTGCAGCCAATCATCAATCGAACTTACATCAAACGGGCACTTCGCGGATCCAATTTCCGCTGCGTTTGTTGCGATGAGCACCAGCCTTTCGCTCTTTCGAGTCATCCATCATTTCAGGATACTCGATAAACACGCCAGCAAGGAACCGTTCGTTTTTTGGAATGCTGAGAAAGTCAAACATTTCGGATCCTCGAAACTTTCCACCGCTTGACCAATACGTACCCATTCCGTTGGCCGTCAGCAAAAGCAGCAAGTTCTGAACCATCGCGGAAGTTGCCGCAAGATGTTCTTCATCTCGCTTGACTTGTTCTTCGCGACTGAGTTTGGAATTCGTCTGACGGTCTTCGTCGTAGAATTCAGGCAGCCACGTCACGATTGCCAATGCGTTGCAACCTGCGGCGAGCCGGGGTTCCTTTGACGTGACCTGAAGTTTGTCTTTTAAGTGACGTGCAGCACTGCCAGCAGCCTCGTGCCATAAGACATGAACTCTCCACGGCTCCGCGATTCCGTCAACGTTTCGTGGATAATGAAACGGAGCCCAGCCTGCGGTCTCGATCGCGTCGAGCACGATCTGACGATTGCGAACGGCAACTTCTTCTGGGACATACTGATGTGACTCGACATCGCACATAACTTTCTCGGTTTTGCGGCCCCGAACAAATTCAGCGAGTTGATTTGCAATTTCGTGTTGGTTCATGGAAACCGCTTAGCTATCGAGAGTAAGATCTTGTTTACTTCAAGCTGATTTTCAACCCATCGGCTTTCATTTGCAACAAGGCTTCGGCATTCCCTTTCGCGTCGTCGACGGGGTGATGCGTATGGGCCGTTTTCCTTAGGTGCTTAAAGTTCTTGAACGTGTCCTTGACCATCCCTTTGTAGAGCGAACCGAGATTCGCAGAAGAATGACCGAACGGGTTAGCTCCTGTAAAGTGATGAAAGTACCAATTGATAAACTGCCAATCGAAACCGTTGTTGTCCGAGATAAAGAAAGGGCGACCATTGCTGTTGGCAGTAATCCATTCCGCAAACTTCGACATGACTTCCGTTGGATCATCAAACGCATCCGTTTCTTCGCGAGAAAATCCGCTAACGGCCAAAGCTTCCGGATTAAACTTTTCGGAGATTGGTTTCAATTTACCGTAGAACGTTTTCTCCAATGACTCATCAACAACAACTGCACCGAAACAGATCATCGAATAGTCACCCGGAATGGGACCATCCGACTCGACATCGACCATAATTTGGCTCATTGGTTCACCTCTGCTCTCTGAGAACGTTATATTCGACGGTCCGTACTCGATAACGGAACGTACAGTCAATAACATATCGAGACTGGAGTCTATCGTGAAATGGCTGCACTCAACAAACAGCTCGACCGCGAAGATCAAAACTTGGCTCTCTACGAAAGGGCGTACGCCGATTTTCTGGTTTTGGCGGATGATGAAGAAAATCAAGCTGACGATAAACGTTGGATTGTTATTGAAACGGGTATCGTAGACACGCTTCAAAAGCTTGAGAGATTCGAAGAGGCTGAATCTCATATCGACAAATTGATCACCAAATTCGCAGCAGACCCAAGAGGAGTGTATCTTAAACGCGTCGCTGCAGACAACTATCTCACTTGGGCTGACAAAATTGCTGCGTATAGCGTTTCCTACAATTCACTACCAACCGAAACGCTTTCAGTGCTGACCGACCTGTACACCAAGGCCTATCGAAACCATCAGCGGAACCCTCAGGTACTGCAAGCTCTTGCGAGGCTTTCCGTCTCGTCGAATGCTGAAATCGCTGCCAAAGCAAAAGCCATCTACGATCCGAAGGCAGATACTAATGCTCCTGCTTCGGTACTCAATCAACTCGGAAATCACAGCTTGTTGAACAAAGCTTTTTCGGATGCAATTCGATACTATGAACGAGCTCGTGAAAAATCACTTACGATCCCGCTGTACTAAACAACCTTGCGTTTTCATATTTAGTCGCACCGGAAGACGAACGCAACGCTGCCCGCGCGTTGCGGTTGATCAACGATGCGATCCGACACCTTCCGATGGACATCGCTCCCATCGAGCGATCAAAGTTTCTTCACACAAAAGCAACTGCGTTGAAGTACCTAGAACGATTTCAGGAAGCGATTGCGATCAATGAAAAGTCGCTTAAAGCTCGACCGTATCACGCCGACACCCTTCGCTCACTCATTAAATGCTACCAAGGATTGAACATGCCTGTCCCTGAGCAGTACATTTCGAAGCTTAAGAACATTGATAAATAGAGCCAGTAGAATGAGCAGTTTTTAAAGACAGTCAAAGTTGCGCGCACAAAAAAGCGTGGACATTTGCCACGCTTCATTGATCGTCAGTAATGTCGGTCGTTGTTCTACTGTCCACCCATCGTTGGGAGAAGCTCTTGGACCATCGTGATTGCGGCTGGGCCAACGAGGACCACGAAAATGCCCGGGAAAATGCAGAGGACTAGCGGGAAGATCAGCGCTACCGCTGTCTTCGATGCCTTCTCTTCTGCAATCTGTCGGCGTCGAACACGCATCGCGTCACTTTGAGTACGCAGAGCTTTACCGACACTGGTTCCAAAACGGTCAACCTGAATCAGAACGTTGGCCAAAGTCTTCAAGTCTTCCACGTCGTTCCGAGCTGAAAGTTCCCGCAAGACGTTTTCTCGCGTCTTACCCATTTGTAGTTGATGGTTACATTGGTTGAATTCGCCAGCAATGACTGGATGAGCTTTATCGAGTTCTTCGGAGACTTTGCGGAGAGCTTGATCCTGTCCCAGACCGGCTTCAACACAAACGACCATTAGGTCGAGAGCATCTGGCAACCCAAGGAAAATCTTCTCTTTCCGCTTCTTTGCGATGATTCCCAGAATTACTCCCGGCAGCAGAAAGAACAATAACGCAATTCCACAAGCGTAAAGTACCGCTGTCGTTGTGAAGCCTTTTGCAAAAACCGATCCAATTCCACCCATAAACAAGCCGAACAGACCGCTAAGAACTTGCAGTGAAAGGAACATTTCGACTGCGTTGGCGGCACGAAAGCCAGCTGAATCAAGCTTTACCTTCAGCTTGTTGACATCTTTTTCGTTCTTCGGCTGAATCGCACTCGACAGCGTCGGGCTCGCCTTGGTCAACAATTTGTTGATTCCATCGCGAGCCGAATTCGCTTCGTCTGGTTCTTCAGCTACTTCGCCGCGAGTTCGTCGACGCATTTGATCAAGGCGAGATTCACTTCGAGTTTGCTTGTTCAGAAATGTATCGAACATGAGCCACAGGCCCACTGCGATTGCAACGAAAATTGCAACCGGAGTTACGTAACCCATGTCCAGTGCTAAAATAATCATTTTGATCGCCTATACTTTGATGTTAATAATTTTCTTGATCCAGAGAGCACCCACGACCTGCATAACAATCGCGACTGCCAACATTTGGTGCCCCATCGGCTCTTCAAAGAGCTTCATGACGTATTTGTAATTCAGTTTCAACATGACAAGAAACAGAATTGGTGGCATCGCCAAAAGTACCGAACCTGAGATCCGACCTTCACCAGTCAACGCTTGAATCATGCCTTTGATCTGCATTCGCTCGCGGACAAGCTTTCCAATTTTGTCCAGAATCTCTGCTAGGTCACCACCCGTTTGGCGCTGGAGCATGACAGCGGTAGCGAAAAATCGAAGATCCAAGTCAGGAATGCGTTCACACATTTGCTCAAGGCTATCGACAATTGTCGAACCAAGGTTCTGCTGCTCGTAGGCAGTGTGAAATTCGGGGCCTAACGGGTCAGAAACTTGTTGGCCCACCAGTTGAATACCCGCAGGAAGACTTTGACCAGCTCGCATCGCTTGTGACATCAAATCGAGGGCCTGTGGCAGCTGACTAGCGAACTTCTTCAGCCGACGACCTCGCTTGAACCAAACGTAAATGTATGGAAAAGTTGCCAGCAGCCCGCCAATCATTGGAGCAGACCACCAACCAATTTTCATCGGCAGAAACATGAAAGCCAACAGTGCAGAACCAACCCCTAGCCCGATCGTCATCAAAAGGAAATTGGCAATCGAGAGCTCGACGCCTGACTGATCGATGAACTTTCGCAAGTTGAACATCTTGATCAACGACTTCAACGAGTCTTCAATGATGTTCGGAGCGTCTTCGAGTGGCGAACGAAGGATGGAGCTTTGCGCACCTTCCGTCGCTGCACTCATTGACCCTCGCCCACCGTTGCGAGTCAGATTTGCAAGTCGATCGTCAAGCTTCTCGTTGTCTCCCATGAACATGAGTGACACCGCGAAGATCGCGCCGGCGACGCCGAGCGTGATCAAGCCGATGATAATGTAAATTCCCATTGTATTTATCCTGCGGTTTTGGCCGTAGCCGGAGGGAACCGGCTGATAGTTTCAGGTTTCAGTAAGTCGGCTGGCGTCTCCGACGATTCATTTCAAAAGATTCAGCAACAGGCTTAGTCTTCCATCATTACTCGCTCACGGAAAATGCTGGCCGGCAACTTGATGCCCATTTGCTCCAGCTTCTCCATGCACTTCGGGCGAACACCAGTGCTCAAGAAGCGACCTTTGGCTCGTCCGTTTTCGTCGACACCCTGTTTTTCAAATTTGAAGATGTCCTGCATGATGATTGTGTCGTTTTCCATGCCACAGACTTCAGTAATGGCAGTTACTTTTCTTGGACCGCCCTGCAGACGATTGGCTTGAATGATCAAGTCAACGGCACTGGCGATCTGCGTACGCATCGCTTTGACGGGCAAATCAAATCCACCCATCATGATCATCGTTTCCATACGCGCGATGCAGTCACGTGGCGTGTTGGCGTGCGTCGTGGTGAGTGAACCTTCGTGACCCGTGTTCATGGCCTGAAGCATGTCGAGCGTTTCTGGACCACGACACTCACCGATGATGATTCGCTCGGGACGCATACGAAGACAGTTTTTCACCAGATCCGTCGCCGTCACCTGTCCCTTGCCCTCAATGTTTGGCGGGCGAGTTTCAAGGCGGACGACGTGATCTTGCTGAAGCTGAATTTCAGCCGCGTCTTCAATCGTAACGATACGGTCTTCGTTGGAGATGAAAGCGGAAAGCGTGTTCAACAGCGTCGTCTTACCAGAACCGGTACCACCGGAGATGATGATGTTTAAGCGAGCCTTCATCGCTCCTTCAAGTAGCATCACCATTTCCGGGGTGAATGCTTTGAAGTTGAGCAAGTCTTCCAGTTTAAGAGGGTTGGAACCAAAACGACGAATCGACATCGCCGCACCGTCCAGAGCCAACGGAGGAATAATCGCGTTCACACGAGAACCGTCCGTCAAGCGAGCATCCACCATTGGGCATGTTTCATCAACACGACGTCCAACTTTTGAAACGATGCGGTCAATAATCTGCAACAGGTGAGCGTTGTCACGGAATACGACGTTTGTCTTTTCCATCTTTCCGGAACGCTCGGCGTAGATGTTCTTTGGACCGTTGATCAAAATATCACTGATCTTTGGATCCTTCAGGAGAATCTCCAGCGGCCCCAAGCCAAACGTTTCGTCAAGCACTTCTTCAACAAGGCGATCTCGCTCGTTGCGATTGAGCAAATTTTGCTCGCTGTCGCAAAGTCTTTCAACGATGCCGCGAATTTCGCGTTTGAAGACATCACCATCAAGGTCGTTGACCTTGCTGAGATCGAGTTTGCCGATCAATTTTTGGTGAATGCGTTGCTTTAGTTGATCGTATTCAGTTGCTGCTGTTGCGTTGGTACTCATGACAATCCGTAGAAGTACAATTCCTGTGACAATCCTCGCACAATCCGGTTATTGCGGGGCTTCGAAAACGTACCCCACGGTCAAGTCGCATGCGGGAATTTATCCAAATAGAATTTGGAATTTGCCGGCCAGGAAAGAGACAACTGTTACAGAGCCAAAATGGCGAAATTTATAGAATTGGCTAAAGCCCTGCGAGACTTTCGTTTCACATGTCTCCTCAGCCTTATCGCTCAGGAGTCAACAAGTAGATGAAAATCCCCGCAGTAGCGACCACGAATATCAACATCGCGATCGCAATCGTAAAACAAAGACCTGTAACGGAGGTTGCATTCCGGTAACTCGTCGGAAGAAACCGAGCAAGGATCGCCGCAAGGAATAGAAGCACAATCAACAAGCTCAGTAGCGTGATCACCAAACCAGCTGCCGGGTTCGCCCCCAAAACGTATTGGGCACCACCATTCGATACCATCACCACGATACTGGTCGCCAAGCAAATCGCAAAGGACTTCCCGAACCCCGGAGCCGCAACCAGACGCCCTTCTATCGGAACCCGCACTTTCGCGGGGCCAAGTGGAACGCTCGGGGAAGCGTATGGTCGATCAAGCGACGCGGAAAATGAAGGATCAACCTCCGATGCAAGCGGAACATCGCTGTTTAATGTTGGCTCAACAGTTTTTTTGGTAAAGCGGCCAAAAATTCGATTGTTCAACGCGCAGGCTGCCCTCAGTAACATTGCTCCAAACAATGGAACAATCACGCACCAGAGAATTATGTTGGTTGCGACGAAAAGATTTGGCATTGGAGATCTGGCAGTTACTACAAAAAGCTCACGTTTGCATGATGTTCGCAGTTAATCTCTTTAGGGATGTCTCGCATCGAGGCAGCTACTGACAGGCCCAACCACCTAAAAGCGTTCACTACAAACAACATACAGTTGCTTAGGCGATAACATCATCCACGACATGCCCGTGCACATCCGTCAAACGAAAGCGTCTTCCCTGATAGCGATAAGTTAAAAGTTCGTGATTGATCCCCATCAAATTTAACACGGTCGCTTGCCAATCATGCACGTGCACTCCATCCTTTACCACGTTCCAAGCATAGGGACAGGTTTCGCCATATTCGTACCCGGGCTTCACGCCTCCGCCAGCCATCCAAAGACTGAAGGCCCGACCGTGATGATCACGGCCATGCTTCTTTTTGTTGTTGATATCGCCTTGGCCAAATACAGTCCGACCAAACTCGCCACCAAAGATGACCAACGTATCGTCGAGCAATCCACGCTGTTTCAAATCTTGAACAAGGGCCGCCGCAGGCTGATCGGTGTCTTTGCACTGAATTTCCAATTGCGTCGGGATGTTTCCATGCTGATCCCAACCGATATGCATCAGCTGAATAAAACGAACATCCTTTTCGGCCAGTTTTCTGGCGAGTAAACAGTTTCTTGCAAATGACCCAACTCGATGCACGTCCGGGCCATACATATCAAGGATATGTTTTGGCTCTCTTGAAATATCGACCACTTCAGGCACGCTCGTCTGCATCTTGTAAGCCATTTCGTATTGTTTGATCCGAGCTTCGATTTCTGGATCGCCGTAGTCGTTCAGCTTTTCTTGATTCAATTCAGCAAGCCGATCGAGCATCTGCCGCCGCAACTGCCGCGGCATTCCTTTCGGATTCGAAAGATACAATACCGGTTCACCGCCGCCGCGAAAACGAACGCCTTGATGTTGCGACGGGATGAATCCGCTGCCCCAGTAATAATCGAACAGCAATTGACCACATGTGTTTTGCCTATCACGTGAGTTCATCACGACGAAGGAGGGCAGATTATTGTTCAAACTGCCAAGCCCATACGACAACCAAGCTCCCAAGCTCGGCCGACCAGGAATTTGCGAACCCGTCAAAAAGAAAGTCGCCGCCGGAGCATGATTGATGGCTTCGGTGTTCATCGATTTAACCAAACATATCTCGTCCGCGATCGCTCCCGTGTAAGGAATCAAATCGGACAGCATCATTTTCGTTTTGCCGCGAGGACGAAACGGTTTCAAAGGAGGAAGCACCGGTAGTTGCTTTTGACTACTGGTCATCGTCGTAAGCCGCTGGCCTTGGCGAACCGAATCGGGCAACTGTTCACCACGACGCTTTTCCAGCTCAGGCTTGTAGTCAAACATATCGACATGTGATGGTCCGCCGCTCATCATCAGATAAATGACTCGCTTTGCCTTCGCCGCATGATGCAAACCATCGGGCATGGCTGCAGCTTGATCTCCAAACGCCATTTCCTCAGAAAGTAACGAACCAAGTGCCGCAGCTCCAATCCCTGTCGCGGCACGACTAAAGAATTGACGACGTGTGTTGTGTTGGTGGTTTTGGGAAATCGGGTCCATGTTTACTCTCTGGTCATAAACTCGTCAGTGTTCATGATGATTTGAACGACACTCGATAGCGCCGCGAGTTCTACTTTCTGTTCGTCAGAATCTGGAACAATCACGGATTCGCCAACCGAAACAAACGCTTCCGCATCTTCCAAGTTCTGCGAGTAATACTTACGGCTTTCCTCATGAGCAGATAACAACGACCGAAGTTCCGACGGTTTTGGCTTGCGTCCGGTCGCACGCTCGAAAGCGACAACAAGCGACTTCTCGTCCGCCCTACCCTCTCCGTTTCGCAACACTTCACTTGCGAGGCAACAAAACGCTTCGACAAAAATCGGATCGTTCAATAAAACCAAAGCCTGCAGCGGCGTATTGGTTCTAGATAGTTTCACAGTGCATGTTTGTCGGTTGGCGGAATCAAACATGTTCGGCGGAGCGACGGTGCGACGCCAAAATGTGTACATGCTTCTTCGATGCAAACTATTGCCCGTCGATGCCTTGTAAGAAAACTTTTCTAAACTGAATTCGCGCCATAAACCGTCAGGCTGCAGCGGGTAGACGGGCGGCCCACCGATCGTCCGATCCAACAAACCGGAAGTTGATAGTGCAGCATCACGAATCAGCGACGATTGCAACCGATATCGAGGACTCCGAGCCAACAGGCGATTCTCCGGATCGAGATCGATCAAATCTTTGCGAAACCGCGAGCTTTGCAGATACGTTTCCGAGGTCACCATCATGCGATGAATCCGCTTCACATCCCATCCGTTTTCCATGAAGTCGGCGGCAAGCCAATCCAACAATTCCGGATGGCTGGGAAGCTCACTCTGAACTCCAAAATCCTCCGCCGTTTTTACGATCCCAACTCCGAAGAAAGTTTGCCAGTACCGGTTAACAGCAACTCGACTGGTAAGCGGGTTGTTCCGATCGACCAGCCAGTTCGCCAACGACAGACGATTGGCGTCGGCATCATCGGGTAGCGGAGGTAAGAAGTGCGGAACGTCGGCGGAAACTTCCTCTTTCGGTGAATCGTACTCGCCACGGTCGAAAATGTTCGTTTTTCGCCGTTTCTCACGCTCTCGCATGATCATCACCGTGACAATCTGCGACTTCACGGCGGTCTTCTTTTTATAAAGTTTCTTTTGCTTTTCTTTGAGTTGTTTCCAATCGTCTTTCGCAACGTTGAGCAGGAACCACTCTTTCAGCAAATTCTCTTCACCTTTACTTCGTTCCTTTGGCGCCTTCTTCAAGGCGTTGAAAACGTTGCGAAACATTGTGGGTGGATCGTCACGATTTTCGTCTTCCCACGCTCGCAGCTCCTTCGTGATCTCCTCGTCAGCTTCATTAAGTGATTTGTCTACCGGAGCGATTTCATCGTTCACTTCTTTCAGTTGCTGAGCCTGTTCGTCGGTTGGCATATCGAGGAATGGCGTACCAACTTGCAACCTGCCGTTTCGAACATTCACACCACCATTTTCATCGACGCTATTGAAGTAGGCAAAAAACTGATAGTAGTCCTTGTGAGTGATCGGATCGTACTTGTGGTCATGGCACTGTGCACATGCCATCGTGAGTCCCAGCCAAGTCGTCGCCGTCGTATCGACACGATCGAAGACGTAGTTGTTACGTTGCTCTTCAGCAATCGCCCCGCCTTCGCCGTTGAGCATGTGGTTGCGATTGAACGCTGTCGCAATCAGCTGTTCTTGAGTTGGATCAGGCAGAAGATCGCCCGCCAGTTGCTCGATCGTAAACTGATCGAACGGCATGTTTTCGTTCATCGCATTGACCACCCAATCGCGCCACGGCCATTGCGTTCGATCTCCATCCTGTTGGAACCCGTTTGAGTCCGCATAGCGTGCTGCGTCGAGCCACGGCAACGCCATTCGTTCGCCGTAATGTTCATTGGTCAGCAAGGCATCCACCAGCGATTCAATCGCCGCGTCTGCATTCACGTTGTAGTCCGCCACGAAACTCTGTGACTGTTCTGGCGTCGGCGGAAGACCAATCAAGTCCAGATAAAACCGGCGAACGAGAACTCGTGGCTCAGCTCGTGGCGAAGGAGCAATTTCTTTCGACTCAAGTTTCGCCAACACGAATCGGTCGATTGGATTCCGAACCCACAATTCATCATTGACCTTGGGAGTTTCCGGCCGCTGTACTTTTAAGTACGCCCAGTGAGTCTCATACTTGGCTCCTTGCTCGATCCAACGTTCAAGGATCTTCCTTTGTCGCCGCGAAATCGTACGTCCACTGTCCGGCGGCGGCATCTGAAGATCCGGATCATCAGAAAGTAGCCTCGCGATCAGCTCACTGTCGTCAGGGTGACCAGCCTCGACCACGGATTCGGCCCCTTCAGCAGTATCCAGCCGCAAATCTGCTTGTCGTTGATTCGCATCCGGACCATGGCAGTAAAAACAGTTCTCTGACAGGATCGATTTAACATGAAAGTTAAACGAAATCTTATCCGGCAACGGTTCGTCGGCGATCGCACTAGATTCAAATGAAAACAGGACGGCAGCGGACAGAATAAGAATGGAACTTGAACGCAACGTCATCATCATTCTTTGGAGGGAAATGCGAATTCGATTCCATTTTAGCATGAGTTTGTGAAACTCGTTACGCCCATTGATGGCCGATCGTACGAATGTACTCAAGAGCATCCTCGAGCTCAGTCGTTTCGATGCCCTGTTTCCGCCCTTCTCGATCACAACGACCTAACAATACAAGATCATCAAAGTTTTCGTTTTCTTGCAATCGCTTTCTCTTTCTCGCACCGATCGTTTTGTCATGTAGTTTGTGAGCCAACATGTGATTCTCAACCAACCATAAAGTTCGATCCGTTACGAAATCTTCAATGGCTTCGACACCCGCCATGACGTGATCGTAGGGATCAATACCTTTACCGACATCGTGCAAAAGCGCAGCCAACAGAAATTCTTCGTCCCAAGGATTCGCATCGCAAGCCAAATCGTAAACTTGCAAGCTGTGATACAGCGCGTCGCCTTCGGGGTGATACTGAGGATTTTGTTTGACGTTTTCCAACGGAAGCAGCAAAGAATAAAACAGCTGAAGCGGATCGATTTTCTCTTGGCTTTCCTCGATCGCCCTTTCGATGTCGACGTCCGGATAGAAGTTCGCCATCAACGGAAGCAGCTGAGCCTCACTCGCGCGCTCGATGGCTTTGCCAGTGATCGAACTTTTGAAAACGAAGCTGGCCTTGCTGGTCGGATAAACCGTTAGCTCAACTTCAAAACGATCCTTAATGTGAACGTGCTCGTAGATTTGTCGTTCGCCATCTTTTACGACTCGCTTTCTTTCAACTTCGAAATTGAAGCCGTGAGATTCTAGAATTCCGGTGACTGATTCAAGGCTGTCGCAGAAAACGTGGATGTCGATATCGGATCCACTGCGGATATGACCGGTCAGCACGCTACCAATCAGACGCGTACGAAACTGCGCCAGTATACGCATGACTCGAAGTGCTTCGATTCGCATCTCGAAAAGCCGCTGATCGTTCGTCTCACCTTCGAGCATCCGGGCCATGTGCTGGATCTCTTCACGGATCTCCGCATTGGAAGGCAAATCTCTTGGCTTAACCCAGCCCTTACAGCAAATCTTTGCCGCTTTCGTTTTGGCGCGATAGTACTCAGATTCCTGGCGGTCGTACATTAACCGTGCGGCTTGCCAGGCAATTTGCCGCCGCAATTTCGAAGTTGTCATCAACCAGCAGCCTCGTCGGGCGTGCTTTGTTACGGGATGATAGAAAAAGAATGACCTCAACAGTCTAGCGATGGACAGGCCGATAGGCAAAAGGTTCACGACCTCACAAGCATCCTTTTTTCAAACCAATCGATTTCATCGCGTCGCATTCATGTATAGAATGAGACTGATGGCCAAACCCCGTAAAACAAACTCAAAACTTGCTCCAGCGGCAAATGATCCTGCCAGCTCGCAACCATTACGCGGGATTGAAAAAGTTGCCTGGTGGTCGATTCCGGTCACTGGACTGGTGGCATTGAGTTGTATTTCGGCACTCGGGTTTCTCTACGTCAGTCAGCCGAAAACGGTTGCCTCAAACGACAGGCCACCTGCCCACTCGCCAGGCGAGAAAGTTGAATCGAAGCTTGCGGCCGCAACGACGGTTCCCAAAGTCGCCAATGTAATAGCCACACCGAAAACGGAACCAAAAGAAGCCGCACCCACGGCGCCCGCAGCGCCTCCAGTCGAAAAGCTCCCCCAACCCGCGCAGCAAACGGTTGTCGTCCAAAAGGTTCCCAGCGT
The DNA here is from genome assembly GCA_964582025.1 of uncultured Pirellulaceae bacterium. Lineage (GTDB taxonomy): Bacteria > Planctomycetota > Planctomycetia > Pirellulales > Pirellulaceae > Mariniblastus. The sequence goes on from CAZORS010000004.1 coordinate 31,580, forward strand.
TCCAGCACTCGAAACTGTTTCTGTTTCGGCGACCTCTTTGTTTTCGCTTCAATGCGAAGACGGAAAAATCAAATTCTCTGGACAGGTTGATCCTAGGTTTGTGGACAACCAACCTTCGCTGGAAACAACTGAGGAAGGTGGCGTCTCGTTTACTCACCTATTTTTTAACGGGACCGACCAATCTGCTGAGCTACCTCGAATTCCCAAAGAAACAGGAAGCTTGCTGATGGTTGTGAAAATGCCGACTCGCATAACCAGTATCTTTTTTGATAGCAGCTATCAACGCCTGACGTTGCGAAAGAATCGGGACGGATTGCAATGGCGTGTTGGGGGTGCTCAAAAGCCGGCCAAGATTCGCGATATTGGTAAAGAAGTCAACTTCAATGAGTGGCACCATATCGTTGTAACTTGGAAATCAGGAAACGACGCGATTCTGTACGTTGATGGAGTCGAGTTCGACCGTTACGCTTACACCAACGAGCAGCCACAGTTTCCAAACTACGAAAAAATTGTCCTCGGGCGAACACGTGGTCCCGGCGGCAGGTACTACGAGTGTCGCGTGCACAAATTCGCCGTCTTTGATCAGCCAATCCCAATGGAAGAAGTTGCGAAACTGAGTCAATCGGTTCGCCAAACGTATCCCTTTATTTTTAAGTAGCGACATTGCGATGGCGACCATAACACGAAAACTTTTTGAGTTCCTGCCTGCACTTTCGGATCACAACGTTAACGACGGAAATGCTCAGCAGCACGTTTCAACGGAAGCGTTGTTGCAAAAGGCGCTCGACGCCCCTATCGATCATCCAAAACTTGCCGAATCCATTTTTCCCGGCGATCGCGTTTCCATTTTGGTTCAAAACGGATTGCCGGCAGCATGCGAAACGCTTGAGTCGCTGATTTCCATTCTGGAAAATTCGCGAATCGAAACAGCGAACGTTCGCGTTATCGTACCTCAGCCGATGGCGAAAGTATTCGATCTTGTCGAAACCGCTTCCGCTGACCCGGAAGCGAAAACACCGACGACTCATCGCATGAAGTCGGACCAACGAGAGCCGCCGATATGCTTTGAGATTCATGACACCGACGATGAACATGCCTCCTGTTATCTGGCCGCGAATGAACAGGGAAATCCGGTTTATGTAAATCGCTCGCTCTGCGACAGCGACGTGATTTTGCCGCTTAGCAGTCTGACTCCAAACAAGAAATTGTCAGATTGCCTCTATCCTGAATTCAGCACCAGTGAAACACGGGCTCGCTATCGAAAGAAAGATGACTCCGTCAAACAACGAATCGCTGAAGCAGAATTGGCGAACGATTCGCTTGGTTTGTTTTTCTCCATTGAGCTCATCTGTAGTCCTGGCGGAGTCATTGATGACATTGTTTGCGGCTCCAGATCGCAAACGCGACAAATTGCAGCCGACATGCTCCAGTCGCGATGGGAGATTCAATCTGACGATGAAAATGACGTCGTCGTGACCACGATTGAATCGTCTTCGGAATCGGCGACTTGGTCTAATGTCGTTCGAGCCGTCGTCGCCGCGGCGAAGCTGGTTGAAGAAGGACCAATCGTTGTCTGGTCGGAACTGAATGAAAAGCCGAACTCGAAAATCAAGTCAGCCTGTTCGGCTCAGTTTGAAGGATCGGTTCCCGACTCGCTTCCGAAAAAACTGCAACACTTCGCCAGCATCCTTTGCGAACGTCCTGTTTATCTAAAATCCAAGCTCTCGCAAAATCTGATTGAGGGCATGGGGCTTGGCTTCGTCGAATCAGCCGAATCGGTCGAGCGAATCGTACGACCGTTTCAAAATCCACTCTTGATCCGAGACGGTCATTTGCGCGGCTAGAATGCTTCGCAACTCTCCGGTTCGTTTTCTCGCCAAGCCAAAGCTTGAGGTGACCATTGATTGCTCCGGTTCTATCAGGAGCATATCCTTCTAGCCTTCGACTTCTCGCATTTGCTGCCGAAACGAGTTAACTGCAGGTTCACTATCCGCCAATTCGAAATCAAATTCCTCCGTTCGTGCACTTAAATCTCGCAGCAAACACTGCAGTACCATCAGTAGATCAGATACAGAAAGTAGCCCAACAAACTTTCCATTTTCAACAACTGGCAAGCAGGAAATTCGATTTTCCAACAAAAGCGACAAAGCCGTTTGGACTTCCGTGTCGGGCGTTGTGACCTTTGGCTCGGAAGTCATTACGTCCGAAACGAGTTCTCCTGACTTCGAAAGAATGTCTTTCTTGCTGACGACTCCTGCAAGATCTCCGTTTTTCTTCTTTACAATGAAGCGGCGAAATCCTTGTGCTTGCATTCGGGCAAGTGCGTCGTTCTTCGAAACGCCCGGTTCGATTGAAACAACATCCGTCGACATGTATGTGCCAACAAGTGCATGACCGTGAAGGATTGATTCAAGATTTTTGTCAACGCAATTGAAAATAGAATTTCGTTTGGCCAATGTTCGTCGAAGAGCCAGAGACTGTTTTTGGAATGCGGCAACTTCGTCATTCTTCGTTCGCAGTTCGTGTTTACGCTTTCGCAATAGACGAAAGTACAACCCACTAGCGATCAGAAGACAACAAAGGGAGATTCGGGAATCAATCGCAGTCTGTTGCCTGAAATCCCTGACTTTGTTGGCGAGATCTTCGTGCGGCTTAGTAAGCTTCGAAACCTGATCTGTCTGCGTTGCATCTTCGAGCTCGGCTGTGATCTGACTAAACGTGGTCGCAGCTGATGGCCCAAACGAGTGGAATGCAGTTAGGAGCCCGACAATGACCAAGCCAATAAAGACGGCAACTTCAATCGCTGTCGCCCCACGTCTCAGTGCGTTTGCTTTTGAAGCAGTACTGCTGAATTGAAGTTCGCGCATCACAATCAAATCCTGAGACAACCAAAACGTTTTCAAACAATAGAACCGTGTAGAGGCCCCACTGAAGATTCATTGCGAGAGCGACCGAATATGCGGTAAACCCTCATGTTAGTTGCCGATTCGATTGCGGATGCCCCTCTGACGCTGTGAATTTTTGATGGACTACGCTCAATAGTATTTGCATGTTGTTTGTAGTTGAGGCTTTAGCCGGTTTTGCATGCCTTTGACAAGTGCTGAGCCGCCTAAAGGCGGTACTACAAACTTCAGGTGCAAAAAACTCACAGTCTCTCTGGGGCGATGACCCTTCGTCGGACGGGATCGTCGAAGAGAACCTTTGGACTCAAAACGTTACCGTCTCAAGATTCAATTTTAGGTTGCCAGAGCGATTGCAAGTCTTCTTGGATCATGTAGAGACACGGAACCAGCACTAAGATAATCGCAGTCGCAAACAGGATTCCAAACCCAAGTGATATCGCCATTGGGATGATGTACTGAGCCTGAATTGATTTTTCAAAAATCAACGGCATCAGCCCACCGAACGTTGTCAAAGTCGTCAACAAGATTGGCCGAAACCTTCGAACTCCAGCCAGCGAAATGGCTTTCAATGCACCATGCTCATCGCGAAGTCGATTGGCGTAGTCGATCATGATCAACGAATCATTGATCACAACTCCCGAAAGGGCGATCACGCCCATGACACTGACCAACGAGAGGTCGTAGCCAAGAATGATGTGGCCGATCAATGCTCCAACCATTCCAAACGGAATCGCAACGATCACGATCAATGGTTGAATGTATCGTCGAAACGCGATCGCCAGCAACGAATAGATCACTGCCAACGCGAGAGCAAAATAGCTCCACAAAGTGGACGTCGCACTTCGAAGTTCCGCATTGCTTCCCGAAAACTCCCACGTAATCCCGGGGAAATCTTCTCGCAACTTTGGAAGCTCATCTGACTTCAGCGCCGCAATCACTTGGTTGACCGCTCCCGCTGGCTCAGCATCCATCGAAACGCCGATCACTCGCCTGCCGTTGCGGCGATTGATTCTGTTGAACGCCTGCGATTCTTCGATTTCGGCGACCTCTAACAGAGGGATCTCCGATCCGTTTGGAGCTTGAATGATCAGATCTTCAAGATGATGAAGACTCTTTCGCTGCTCCTCAGGCAACTTGACCCGCACTTCGATCTCGTTCATGCCGCGCAACAATCGCAACGCCAACGAACCAAAAAATGCACCTCGAAGCTGATCACCGAGATTGTCATCGCTCAGCCCGAGTGCCCGACCTTCTGGTTTGAGTTTGAAATCAAACTGAGTTTTCCCTCGATCGTAATTATCGTTCACGTCGCGGGTGTTCGCGTATTGGTTGACGCGTTCGACAAGTGCCGCAGTCGCTTTCTCCAAAACGTCGATATCGCTGTGACTCAAGTCGATGTTCACGTCGCGACGATGTCCTCCGGGACCACGTTCTGCGCGGAAGCTAATCTGTGAAACGCCCGGCAGATCGCCGATCTCTTCGCGCCACAGTTCAATGACTTCTTTGGACGACATGTCACGTTCGTTGGGCGGCTTCATGACGATCTCTACGTCAATGAACCCTTCCCCGCGGACATTCGTTTTGATTCCTTCGGCACACCGATAAAGATCGTGTTTCTCAAACATCTCCATGCTGGCCGTGGTGACTGCGTTGGCAATTGCCGCAGCTTGATCAGGCGTGGTTCCTGTCGGCATCCGAATTCCGGCTTCGATTTCGTTAGCCGAAACTTCCGGCATCAGCACCATTCCCATATGAGAGCTGAGTGCATAGCCGCCGAGGACCAGCAACAAGGCCAGCGCCAACGTCGCGGTAACGTAGCGAAAGTTCAAACAAAATTTCAGCAGCGGCGTGTAAAGTATTTCGACCAGCTGGCCAAACTTTCTGCCGAACCAAGGTTGCCTGTTCGGCTGACCAGATTCTTCATTTTTTCGGCGAGTATGTGCTAAGTGAGCCGGCAAGATGAACAGTGACTCGACCAGCGATAGCGCGAGCACGATGATCACAACAACCGGCAATGGACTCCAGAATTTCCCAGTCTCGCCGGGAATGAACATCAGCGGAATGAAGGCGACAATATTTGTCAGAATGCTGAACGTAACGGGCCCGGAAACTTCTCGAGTCCCATCGACCGCGGCAGCTTCTAGGTCACCTTGCGATTGCCGTTTCTCGTAAACGTTCTCACCGACAACAACCGCGTCGTCGACAACGATCCCCAGCACCACCAAGAATCCGAACAGGGAAATCATGTTGATGCTTACGCCGAACACGGGCAAGAACAGAATGCCGCCGATGAAGGAGACCACCATGCCCATCATCACCCAAAACGCGAGGCGAATCTCAAGGAACAGTGCAAGAATCCCAAACACGATCACGACAGCCATCAAGGCATTCTTTATCACCAGCCAAAGTCGCCCCTCGAATTCCTTCGCGGTGTTGAGATCAAGTCGCCAAGTGACGCCGGGAGGTAAAACGGACTCGAAGTTATCCATCGTTTCGAACACGGCATTGGCGACGTCTTGAGGTGACTGCGAACCGACTCGGTAAACCTCGATTTCAATGGATGGCTGTTGGTTAAATTGTTGCTGAAACCCAACCTCTTCAAATCCGTCGCGAACTTCGGCGATGTCACCGAGTTTCACAATTTGTCCATTGCGGTTGGTCACAATCTCGATCGCAGCAAATTCGTCGGCGTATTGTTTCCGCCCTTTGACACGAAGCAGGATTTCTCCAGAATTCGATTGGATCGATCCTGCCGCTACATCCAAACTAGATCGGCGAATGATGTTGGCAATTTGTGACAACGTCAAACCGTATTCACGCAAAGTCTGTCTGGGAATTTCGACGTGGGTTACGTACGGCGGTGCGTGCCAAAACTCAAGCTGCGTGATGTCCTCGTGAGATTGAAGCTGATCGCGAAGTTGCTCGCCTAACGTCCTCAGGGCTTTGCGACCAATGTCTCCGCAAAGGTCGACTCGCATGACTTCCCGTTGTTTGGAGTCGAGGCGAACTTCTGGCTGTTCGATTTGCTCCGGGAAAGTGCGAATTCGATTCACAGCCTGATCAATGTCTTGAAAGACCCTCATCCGCGGTTCACCGGACACCAGTGTCGCGTTCACGTAAGCTCGACCTTCGCGTGCGTAGCTGGAAATTTCATGGATCCCGTCAACGTCTCGAAGCGCTTGTTCGATCGGCTGCAGGATCCCTTGCTCAACTTCTTCCGGCGCCGCGCCCGGATAACTGACACTGACTTCGACGTTGTCCAACAGGAAGTTTGGGAAGACTTCCTTTTGCATCGTGATGGCAGACCAGATTCCACCACCAAGCAACAACATCATCAACAAGTTGGCAGCGATGGAGTTTTGCGTCATCCACGCGATCGGTCCACGGCGTTGAGAAGAGCTTTCAGACATGCATCGCTCCAAAATACAAGCCCGACACACAAGCGAGAGGTTCACTATCCGAACGGCCCAATCGATCAACGTTCTTTGGACTCACGAAAGACCCACTCGCTTGCGCTTCGGGCTTGTATTTGTGTAAACTCAAGGCGGTGCTCATTCACTTGCCTCACGTGTCTTCAAGCCAATCCCTTCGGCCGGTGTCGCCAGTGTCGAAATCACGACTTCATCGCCGTCGTCCAAACCGCTGCTAATGTACGCGTACATCCCATCGCGAAAATCGATTTCAACCTCGCGTATCTCAAGTTTCCCCTCCTTGCGCACCCAAACGGTGTCTTCATCGCGGATAAATTCGCGTTCCAATCGGACAACGTTTTTCATTGGCTTACCTTCAATCTCGGTATCCAAAAGCGAATCGAGAATTAGCGGCGGCGCTTCGTTCGATCGGCCAAGCGGATCATCAACGACAATCAGGACTCGAGCCAAACGTGTCGTTTCATCCAAGGCGCCAATCAATCGAGTCACTCTCCCCGCTCGAGTTACTTCTCTACCCCAAGCGTCGGCGTTTCGTAGCGTCACTTTCGAGCCACCGACATCGTTGTCTTCTTCTGGGAACTGCACCCAGCGGAGACTGCGAATCGGCACCGAAGCCATCACCCAATATTCCTCCAGCCCAATCAGCTGACCAAGATCATTTGAAGCTCCGACTTGCGATCCAACGTTGACTGATCGGCTCAAAACTTGAGCATCAAACGGAGCGAAAATTTGTGTACGTTCCAAATCTAGCTCCGCACGTTCAACTGCCGCTTTAGCCGCAGACACTTCAGCTTTAATTGAAGCAATCTGTGGCTCTCGCATCACCAACCCACGATTCGCACCGTCGATCGAACCCTGCAGCAGCTCCAGTTCCTTTTTCGCCAAACGCTGCCGAGCCTCTTCGATTTCCATTCGCGCAGCAGCCTGTTCGAGCTCACTTTTACTAATCGAAACAGCATTTTCAAAATCGGCTGGATCAATTTTCAAAAGCAAATCGCCTTTCTTAACCATCCCGCCAGGAACAAATTTCGAAGAAAGCTCGACCACTTGACCATTAACACGCGGTCGAAGGCTGATTTGCTGGGCAGGTCGAACCGTTCCCAAAACGGATAGACCCGGCGAAAACGTGTCGTAGTTAACAGTGACCGTATCCACTAACGCGGAAGACTTCCGCGTCCGGTTGACTTTCTCCGCAACTGGTTCGGTGCTGTTGATCCATTCGATCGCAAACCAAGTCGCGGCGAGAATCAACAGACAAATAATTCCGTTGACAACAATGCGCAGCCATGGAACCCCAGCTCTGGTTCTCTGTGGCATGCTTTCATTCATCGTTGGTCGTTCCGCGTAGTCGATCCAGAAGAGATTTCTCTGGTTTTGTGGTGTCTGGGATGTTTGGTGAATCAGGAATCTCTGGCACTTCGGAAGCGAATTCCGGCATTTCTACTGTTTCAAGGTTCGTTGCGTTGATGGGTTGGGCTTCGCTAACCGGCTGAAGTTCGTCGCTCGCAATCGAAACGGTCGACGGCTGCAACCCTAACTCATTGAAACCATTCACATCGTAATTCGGGTCGATATTTCCTGCCAACGCAAGGTAAAGAGAAACACGAATTAACCGCAATTCAAGCTGAGCACTAAGCAGGTTCCTTTGCAACCGTTGCTGTCCTGTGATGGCGTTAAGCACATCCAAATACTGAGCGTCGCCAATAAGGTACTGTTCCCGCAACTGATTCGAAGCCTGCCCAGCCAATTTGGCCTGTTTTTCTAAGCGTTCAATTCGTTGAAGTTGGAATTCTTCTTCCACCAGAGCGTCTTCAACTTCACGAAACGCAACCAGCACTGACTGGGCATACTCCTGAAACAACTGAGCCTTAACTGCGGCACTGCGATCGACTTCTGCTTTCCGCTGTCCACCGTCAAACAGTGGAGCAATTAACTGACCGCCAAGGGAAACGAACCAGTCTTTGAGCAGATCTTCTGGGTTTTCGCTGAGGTTTTGCAGCGATGCAGAAAGGTTCAATCGAGGAAACTGTTGGCTGATTGCAGAAGCCAAATCCCGATCAGCCGCCAGCAACGCGTAATAGTTTCTTTGAATGTCTGGCCGACGCAACAACAATTCAGATGGCAATCCCGTCAGCGGAAGCGGAGGCATTTCAGGAAACGATGTTCCCGGATCGTAGCTGGCGGACTGTGGCATCTCGCCAAGCAGAACTGCCAATTGATGTTCTAGTAATTTTATTTGCGATTCAATTACGACAGCCTGTTCTAAGGTCGACTCTAAAAGCTGTCGTTGACGCAACACGTCCGCACTTCGAACGAACCCCAAACCAAATCGCTCTTCCTGCAGCTCCGCACCCGTTCGGTTCGTCTTGATCTGTTCCACAAGAAGTTCGGCTTGTGCGTGTGCTTCAATCAGCGAGAACCAGACGCTGGTGATCTCCGCGGATAGCCCCAGTGCAACGGCATGATAATCTTGGCACGTCGCGTTGGCCCGCAGCCGTTGTGCCTCAACGCGTGATTCGATTTCGCCCCACAGGTCGACTTGATAGCTCGCATCCAATCCTAGGCTGTAGGTCTCGCTATTTTCTCCCGGACCACCATTGGTGCTAATGCCAAGGATTCCATCGATGTCTGGCCAGAAGTCCGACGCTTCTCTGCGCGTCACCGCCCTAGCCGCCTGGACTCGAGACGAAGCGGCTTGAAGGGAGTAGTTGTTGCTGAGGCCATTGCCGACATGGAAGTCCAGTTGCGAATCTGCGAACGCTGTCCACCAGCGATTGGGAGCAGTATCAGATCCGAGTTCGGTGAAGTCGGGAGACGGCTGCAAAGTCGGTAGAGTTCCTCGAACATTTCGATCCGCGCAGCCGCCGACAAGCAGCAGCAAAAGCAGCCACTGCGCTAGTCGGAAGCAGACGGTTTTGGCAGGAGTCATGATTGAAATGGAAACGGCATGTTCAGGACCAATCGTCACCGCGCCTTCAGGGCGCGCACTCAGAGCGCGACCGGCGCAATTGCCCACTGTTCGTGTACAGATTTCCCCGGTTTGCCGCAATAGATGCTGCCGAGATGGCTGGGGCCTGCCGAACTATTCCGTTTCTTGCCAAGCATTTAAAGCAGCTGCCCAATTCTGTCGGTTGCGAATCGCGACTCGTTTGTCAGCGTTGACAATCGATTCGCGATCTCCCCGAGCTCTCCTCTGATTTCAGCCCCTGCAAGGTAAACCTGTGGTGGAGGAAGCTGCGCCGCCAACGCATCCAGCTGTACCGGCGTCGCTGCATCGATACCTTCGCCAGGTAATAGGAGCACGTGTTGCTCAATGATCGCACCCTCACTCAGACCGCCAGGAAAAAGACCGGGTAAGACGGCCATACCTCCGTTGAAGTCCAACGCATTCAAGACATACCGGTGGGAAGTCGTTTCAGAACCGTCCGCGTGATGCACAGTCCCTCTGTCGGTACCAAAAACAACTGCCAAATTATCTCTTTCGGCGATGTTAGACCGGTCATAGCTCACCGTCCAACCACGTGTGTCAGCTACGGGAGTGTAGGGATACGTGGGAATATTGCTCCCGTCAGCATACCATTGGTTAGGCGTACCGCTGGCGTCGATGCCAACAGCTAGAGAGTCAAAGGCTGAATCAGAAATTGGTGTCCAAGCCTCAAAGTACGGGTCTTCCAGCGTTACCGCGTTTCCACGGAGGAAAATTTCGCCAACACGCACCAACCGACTAACAAGAACCGCACCTCCCTCGAGGTTTGTGGTTCGGGTCAGGGACGTTAGCGAGCCTTGAATAAATGGGTCTTGCTCAGACTTCCAATTGTTATCAACCACCGCCCAAACGTCGACTTGGCCTTTTTCCACATCAACGTCGACGTCCACGGTTCCGTTGAGCACGCCATCGAAAGTGCCCGCTTGAGTTAGATTGAATCGATCTTCAAAACTCGGCAACGACGGAACGTCATTGCGAACAGATTCGCCGAATTCCCAAATAGTCCATTGGACAACCCTGTCGGTCACTTCACCCTGAAAGGAAGGAGCCAGCAAGCTAACGCCCGTGCTGACGTTTCGAATTTCTGCGATCACACCAGCGGAACCAAGACGAAAATCCAAATGGGCGGTCCCATTAGGCCGAACGGTACGCAACCAAATTTGGTCTCCCACCACACGCACCGTTGAATTCCAGCCACCAGGTAGAACTGCATTTAGCTGAGCGACAATTTCCTCGGAGTCGAACAGACGAGAAACTGCATCGGCAATCGGTCGTACGACTTGGCCTGATACTTCTTGAAAGCCAATCTCTTCCACGTCGGCAAGAAGGTCCACACCATACGATAGCTCGAGAGGTAAATCGGAGGCTCTAAGGTCAGTAACCTGATAACTGGTTCCCACAAGCTCGACTTGAAAATCAAGTTCACCGGAAAAATAGAGCACTCGGTCAGACCCATTATTCCCCTCGATCGAGTCATCGCCAACGGACGCACGAATCGAATCATCACCATCGTTCCCGAGGATGAGATCATCTCCCTGGCCGCCATCCAAAACGTCGTCGCCTTCGTTGCCAGCGATCAGATCATTCCCACTACCGCCAAAAATGGTGTCCACTGCTTTGCCGCCATCGATTTGGTCGTTCCCACCATTACCGCCTAGATAGTTGACGCCGTCGAAGCCAAAAATCCGATCATCTCCAACTCCTCCGTTAACTGCGTCATTCCCCAAACCAGCATCGATCGTGTCGGAACCAGCGTTCCCGCTAAGGACGTCATCGCCAGCGTTGCCTTGCATCGTATCGTCGCCGTTGCCACCAATGAGTATGTCGTTGCCACCTTCCCCGCTCAGACGGTCATCACCGGCTTCGCCGTACAGCGCATCATCCCCTTCGCCTCCGGAAACGATGTCATGGTCAAGACCTCCGTAGATTACATCGTTTCCAGTACCGCCAACGATCCTGTCGAGCCCTTCATCACCAAACAAAAAGTCGTCTTCGCCACCGCCATGGATGAAGTCATGCCCCTCTCCGCCCCTAGCAGTGTCCGCACCAGCTTGCCCCCAAAGTCGATCCGCGCCGGCTCCACCATTGAGCTGATCATCACCGAAACCAGCTCGGATGCCATCATTCCCATTGCCCCCAAGAATCCTATCGTTGCCGTTGTCCCCGTAGATTAGATCCTCGCCATCGCCGCCTCCCAAGATGTCATTGTCGTCACCGCCGCGCAAAATGTCGTTGCCAAAAGAACCTTGCAGATTATCAGCCCCCACGGATCCAAAAAGCAGGTCCTCTCCATGTCCGCCGTTGACAGAATCATTACCCGCGTCTCCTCGCAAGTCATCGTTGCCTGAACCACCGAGCAGTTCGTCATCTCCCTCCCCGCCACGTAGTCGATCGTCTCCAGTTTGACCGTTGAGATAATCTTCGCCATCTTGACCGTAGATCAAATCATGTCCATCGCCACCGTAGAGCAAGTCGTCGCCGTCAGCGCCTAGAAGCGTATCATCGCCATCGGATCCGCTGACGAAATCATCGCCCGACCGCGCCCGAAGCACGTCAGCCCCAGCACCGCCATAAAGTCGATCGTCTACGAATCCGCCCCAAATAGTGTCGTCGCCGTCGTTACCAAAAACATCGGTTGGGATCACCAATGTGTTCCGTATTTCGTCATCGCCGTCATTGGCGTAGACAACCACTTTGCTAACGTCCGCATTCTGAAAGGTTTGTGTCAGAGAAGCATCGTTGTTGATTGAAACTGTAAACGCCGTCTCGTTTTCGTTACCGTACAACGTGATAAAGTCTTCGGCCGCACTGCCCCGCAAGGTAACTACACCGCCCGATTCCACGACTGAGCTCAACATCACTCTGTCTTCAAGTTGCTCCAAAGCCAATGCATCAGAAGTAGTATCTCGACCGGGCGACGTCTTCCCTGCAACAAAGTTAGGGATGGCGAGTAGGCTTAACTTTTTGAATCGAAAAAGCATGACGAAAATTCCAAAAAGGAAAATGAACAGAAATCGAAAAGCGTGCTCGAATCTGCGGCGCCGGCACTAGAAAAGGGAACTTACCGTAGAGCTTTCGAAGTATAATTGCCGGTGTCGGTCCAACAACCCTGACAGACCGGCAAAGGCAATTTCAATTCTCCATTCGCCTCAGTTTTCACGACCTCGCCAAGGACAAAAAAGAAAGCTGATAGACTTTGAGCAACTTCGACTGTAATGCCACTGGTTCCGAAGTTGCAGTACATTCAAGGAATGGATCACCAGTTGCCTAGCGACTTACCCGCCTGCGCTTCGTGTGGGCGTTGTCGTGTTTTGCTCAGCATTCAATTCGGCTCGCACCGCTTCGACTTGCTGTTGGAGTTCTCGCAATTCATCCTCTTTCTCTTCCACCTGAGCCAACAATTTGTCCAATCGTTTTTCTGGCGCCGTTTTGAAGATTCGATGGACCAACTCCAGTACAAGGAACGCTCGCACAGTCTTCGCCAACATGCCTCGCATTCGATAGACGCGGCCCATCTTTGTCAGCTGCTGTATCTTTGCGAATCGAGCCAGTTTTGCCGCGCGGACGATTCGTAAAGATCTCAAGAATGAAATCAAAGGCAGCAGAATGATCGCGAGGTCGATCCAGTTCTTCTTTACGTAAGCCAGTTTCTTGTTGGTCGAACTAACCATCAAAATGAACTCGTACGTGAAAGCACACCAAATCAAACCCATGCTGATACTCAACAGCAACTTCAGCCACAGTGTTGATTGGAGTAGTTCCTGATATCGAAATTCAATCAGCAACACTGGCAGAATCAGCATGGCGACAACCAACATTGGCTTGCTGAAGATACGCTCCAATTCCTTGTGCAATGCCTTGCCAGGAGATCGCCAACCCATTCGCGGCAACCAAATCTGTCCGTCTTTGGTCGAAATCGGTTTTCCTAGACGCAGCGGCGGACAAACGGCACAAAGCCAGTCGAACCTGAATTTGCTTTTTGCATGCTTAGACTGGTTTCTTGCCAACCAGCGAACATAGAGTGACTCAATCAGAAACAGCGGCCAAATCGCGAGCAACAATCCAAAGAGTAGATAGCCAGTTTGAAGTGCGGGATGTTGCCAGAAATCTTCTGAGAAAACGGCAGCGTCTTCGGTTGCAGTGACCAGTTCTTGCTCAACAGGATCCGGCAGTACATCAACCCAAGCCACGACCAAACCTGCCAGCAACACCAGAAACACAAGCGACAGGAAAAACATTGGTTTGGCCAGCAAGTCGGCTGCATTAGAAGCAGGACGTTTTCCTGTTTGAATTGAACTATCACTGTTCATGTTATTTGCGACTTTCGCACACCCAAATTGTGCGTCGCAGTCTGCCCTCTTTTGGTTGTGAAATGAATTTACTCTCTATTCGCCGGACAATACCAATTCTTGGTAAGATTCCGTTTGGCTGCAAACTGGATTCACATGCAACGAGAATCTCGATGGGCTAACATATTGTTATCAAATTCCTTCAACAGAATCTAGGAGAACTTAGATGCCTTGCAACAAGCTTCTGATCCTTGCGATCGCACTTTCATTAAGCATTAGCTACGTTTCAAATTCTAGTGCACAAGAAAAAAAGACTCCTTTTGCTGACAACATTATTGGCACACTTGCCAATCCCAAAATGGCAGCAGAACTCGAACTACTCGAAGAACAACAGGAATCCATCAAAGAGCTCATGGAAGAATTTGGCCAAATACGCCAAGAAGTCGGTCAAGACATGAAGGATATTTGGGAAGCCGCCGGTGACGAAGAACGTAAGGAAATCGGCAAAGAATATTGGCGACGGGTGGAAGAAGGAAGATTGGAAATCGTTAAGCAAATGAAAGCGAACTTGTTGCCGCATCAAATCGACCGAGTCGAACAACTAAGTGCTCAACGCATGATGACCGAAGGTAAAGGACGCGAATCGGCGGGATTGCTCTCCGATCAGATGATCAACTATCTCGACATCGACGCAAATCAAAAACAACGGATTCAAGACAAAAGCGAAAAACTAAAGCAGGAAGTCACGGAGAAGATCCAAAAGATCTTGGAAGATGCGAAACAAGAACTACTTGCGGAGTTGAACGCTGACCAAAAGAGGAAATACGAGCAACTCCTCGGTGATCCGGTCGCTGCGGACAGCAATCAGGACGACAAAAAACGTCAGCGAGGCAAACGCGCAAGCAAAAAATAGGTGAATGTTTCCGCGGCCCGGATTGTTGTAGCTGTAGTCGACACCGAAATGAACCAGTCGATTTTCGCCGGTTTCAAAGGCAATCCCAGTCAAACGTGTCGCCATTCAATAGCCGCCAGTATCCGCAAAAACATTTCCAAAGTTGTCGCTAAGAAACCGATATCCCGCAATTGCCCACGTTCCTGATTCGTTGGGCCGAGCATCAAACAACGTGACTCCGGTCTGCCGAAACGGGCTCTGCGTAAAAGTCATACTACCAACGTATCAGCGACGTTTCATCCATGAAACAGACGGTTGGTAGTTAGCAAGTTTGTGCGCGGCGGCAAAGCCCCCTTTTGAAAGCAGTTGACTTTCGTAAAGCCCACTCAGTCAATTCGCTACTCGAGACAATGGCTGAGTGACTCGTTTGCTATCGGCACCCGATGGCAGAATTGGCGTGCTGAACTGATGGAATCCCTACCGAGGGTCGAATTCACAATCTGCGAACCATTGATCTTCAGGAGCTTCCCAAGCTTTGATACTGAGGTCTTCAACCTTTGCAGATGAACCCGGCTCAATACATTCTCGAATTTCGATTCGCATCTCGTTCACGGACTCAAGCACCTGTTCGAGGCTGAAAGTAATTTCACTCATGGGGTTTTCCAGATCGGAGAAGAAGGCGATTGGTGAGACACATCTGAAACGTAGGTCGTTCTCTTTGTTCACGTCGATGGAAAATTAAAAAGCTGATCCGCGAAACCAACTCTGCCTGCATCTTCCATACACAATCGTTACAACCGACCTTTTCCTGACCGCGCTCATTGGCGAATAGTACCTCAAACGCACTTCCGCTCAACTCGTAAACGAAAGGGCTTCATTTGGAAGGTGTTAGTTTCAAACGGACCTGGTTAGTCGGCCAGGTTAAAGTTGAATTCATTCAAAATCTGCCGTTTTGGCCTCTCCCAGCAGCCATCGTAAAGACTGAGTTTCTATCATGAAGGCGGAGACCGAAGCTTCCTTCCAATTTCTTCATCGGAACTATCGTGAAACGACCGTTCAGAAAATCTGGCTCTGCCATTTCGTACGATTCATTCGAACCTCGCAAATTGTTGGCCGCAGACTTCCTGTCAGGGCCGGTCAGCATCGAAGGTTCCTCCGGCAACGACATCTACACCATTGAGCAGCT
Organism: uncultured Pirellulaceae bacterium; assembly: GCA_964582025.1. Lineage (GTDB taxonomy): Bacteria > Planctomycetota > Planctomycetia > Pirellulales > Pirellulaceae > Mariniblastus. The sequence goes on from CAZORS010000004.1 coordinate 47,267, forward strand.
AGTTAATTCGAACTCGATCGAGATTCGCAACGACGACGTGCTAGTTCGACAATTCAACGCGAACCAAATCACCAGCCTTAAGTTTGAAGGAAACGGCGGCGATGACGTTTTACGTTTCGTGAACGTCACATCACTTGAACTTGAATCGTTGGAACTTTTAGGCGGCGAGGGAAACGATTTTTTCTTGAATGAGAATTCGTCGTTCACAACTGAAAGCGTCGTTATCAAGGGCGAGGCTGGGAACGATGTCATCGACGTTGGATTCGTGGTTAGCAGTCAATTTCGTAGTGACGTCATCGAAGGTGGCACAGGAGACGATCTTTTGATTGGATCCAACAGGAGGGAACTGCTCGTCGGCGGCGATGGTAACGATATGATTTACGGCCGCGGTGGTGACGACAGAATCGATGGCGGCGCCGGGAACGACCGCATCGACGGCGGCGCTGGCGACGACGATTTGTATGGCGAAGAAGGCGACGACGAAATCCGAGGTGGCTTAACCCGAATGCTTACCGATGAAGGTTTTGAGTACGGCGGCAATGATTTCATCTCAGGTGGAGAAGGAGATGACAAACTCAACGGCGGCGACGGAGGCGATACTCTCCAAGGTAGTGATGGAGATGACCAAATCGCTGGATGGTGGGGCGACGATCAGCTGTACGGTGGAAAAGGCGACGACTTGCTGATTGGTTGGTACGGCGACGACTTGTTGGCAGGATTTTCCGAAAACGAAAGTGACATCCTGTTCGGCGTGACACACGAGCTCGAACCGGGCGAGTCGGACGATGATCAACTCTTTGGCAACGCCGGCGATGACATGCTATTTGATTTCGAAGGGACGAATTTACTAAACGGCGGGCCCGGCAACGACACCGGAGATGGAGGAGTCATCATTGAAACTGGCGACGACGATCCGCCTGAAACGCCCTCCGTCGACTTTGGTTTTCCTAGCGATTCGTTTCCCGCGGTAGCAGTGATCCCGGAATTACCCGTCGCTACATCTGCAACCGATGGCTCGGAAGCGAAGGTCATAATCACTGGCGGCCTGAGCATCATCGGCACTGAAATGGACGACTCAGTCAGCATCGTTGCAGACGCGACCAGCGACGCGTTCATTATTACTGGATTCGGGGATGACGGCAGTGTGGAGAAATCTTTTGCACGGGCCGACATCGTTGACATTCGTTTCTATGCTTTTGAAGGCAACGACACGATGATCTTCACTGGAGACGAAGCCGTTCCGCTTGGTTCGCTTGAATTCGTTGGAAGTGAGGGAGACGACGAGCTAACGGTCAACGCTGACTTGGAAGACTTCAGTGCAACTCCTACATCGTTCCCATATAAAGTGACGGCTCATACGGGCGACGGAAATGATCGCGTCGAGATCAATGGTTCAGCACGCAGCATTCAATTTGGCGGTGGCGGTGACGACATTTTGATCGGAGGATCTGAATTCGACAGTTTCTTTGGCCACACCGGCAACGACATCATCCGTGGCGGCGGTGGCGCGGACCATTTGAGCGGCGGAGAAGGTGACGACGTGCTCGATGGTGGATCGGGGGACGACTACGCGCACGGCGGATTCGGGAATGACCGCTTGATCGGCGGAGAGGCATCCACTTTGGAGGCCAATGGATTCAATGAACTTGGTGGAGATGACGAACTTGACGGCGCCGACGGCGAAGACGTTGTGGAAGGTGGCGACGGAGACGACCGACTTTTTGGAGGCGTTGACAACGACACGATACGCGGCGGACTCGGAGACGACTTCATCTTGGGCAACCTTGGCTTGGACATGATCTTCGGCAATGACGGAGACGATAGGATTTTCGGCGATCAGGAATTTGAAGTGCAGGAGTTTGAAGGCACCGGGGACGATGACGAAATTTTTGGCGGTGACGGCGACGACATGCTTTTCGGCGGCGGAGGAAACGATCTGGTCATCGGCGGCGACGGAGATGACTTTATTGAAGGTGGTCGTGGCGACGACACGCTAAGAGGATCGAACGGAAACGATCGCATCTCTGGCCAAGAAGGCAACGACGTACTCAATGGCTGGTTCGGCGATGACTTACTGTTCGGCGGTGTCGGCGAAGATTTGCTCGTTGGCGGCGCAGGTGAAGACCAATTGTTTGGGCAAGGCGGCAGAGACATTTTGCTGGGCCAAACAGGCAGTGATTTGCTCGAAGGCGGTTTCGGTGCTGACTACCTCGGCGGAGGCGATGGAGACGACTCATTGGGCGGCACTTCTACAGGAGAAGCGACAGACAGCTCAAATACCGTTGACGATGGCGTCGTTGATGGATTGCGCGGCGATGCCGGACGCGACCGATTCTTCGTTTTCACAAACGACATCGATCTGTTCTTGGACTTCGACAACTTAGAAGATGAACAGATCATTCTTTAGGGTTGGTCGAACAACTAAACCGGTTTCTATGCAGCAGAGACTGGCTTCATCGTTAAACACAATACCGTTCAATGAAGCCGAAATCACAACCCGAAGCGTGCGAGCGTGAGCGAGGTGCAGCTGGTTCCTCGCTAACGCGCCGGTTTATAACCTCTCGTCTACCACTCATTGAACGGCATTGTCTCAGCTACCCCCGAACTGTTGCCAGTCCGGCTACGCAAGTCGCTACGTTCATTGAGCGGTATTGCCCCTAAACTGAGTGACCAAACCGATTTCGGAAGTGTAGAAGATCAATAACGTTGACCTCTCCGTCGCCGCCATAATCAAAATCGGGGTTGTTGGTTCCCCCAGAAGGTCCGTAGGCTTGCCGGAGTCCCAACAGATCAATGACATTAACCGTTCCATCAGCGTTGACGTCTCCGTAGAGGCGGAAGAACTCATCGGTTGCATTACCACCGGCAACTCCATCACCATCTCCATCGAGTTGATTGCCTGCGGCATCGGTGATCGTGTCGAGCAACGTCAACCGATAGTTTCCGTCCGCCAGCGAGCCACCGATAATCCCATCACCGCTGAAGGTCAGCGTAGCGATCGTTTTTCCATCAACGACTTCTGTGGCCACATCGGGAACATAACAAACCCCCACGTCGAGGTTCTCCACCATGAACGAACCGGCTTCAACGTTGACGATTTCGTCAAAGCTAACTTCGAGTTCTCGAACCATGCTTCGCTGCGTACTTCCGCCACTGACCACCACAGATTCCACGATCGGAGCCACCGTATCGTTGACGACATCGATGACCAAAGCCCACTCATTGAGAGTTCCCTGGTCACTACCAGCGTCATCAGTAATTTCCAGAAGCCAAGTTCCGGTGATCGACATGCCGTCGAGGTCCGCAAGGTTACCTGCGGGTTGGAAAGAACCAGTAAATGGTGCTGCGCCTGTCGAAATCGTCGACGATGCTTCGTCGTCCAGAACCGTCTGGGTAAAGTTAGAACCTCCACCACCAACATCTTGGAACAGTTCGATACGAGTACCGTCAGGAGCAATCAGGAAAACATCAAGGTCGGCAGTAAACGTGTGCGTGATGTCCAACAGCACATCGACATCCGCCACCTCGCCAGCATCGGCAATCACGATCTCCGACGTGAAAGTGACATTGTCATCGATCGGCAGAGGCACGTCTCCAGACGAATAGCTCTGGATGTTGGTGACACTTGCAGTGGTCGTTGCGGTTCCCGGCTGGCCATTGCCGTCGTCAGCGTCTTCATAGAAGAAGTTGATTGATTCTCCGACGGCAACTTGCAAAACACCATCGTCCGCTACTTGTCCCGACTCAGTCACAATCGAAGCCGTGTAAGTGTCGTTGCCGACATCGGTAAGTGTCAGCGTCTCCAGATCGCCACCAGAAGTTTCAATTTCAACAACAACAGGACCTACTGCGTTTGCATCCTGAACGGTGACTTCGATCGTATCTCCAACGGCATAGGATTCGCTTTGGGTAGAAATAATGCCGGCATCTAGACTGCGAACATCAACGAACAGCTTCCACCAGTTCAGCGTGCCTTGGTCACCGCCGGCATCGTCTGTTATCTCCAAAGTCCAAGCTCCAGTGATTGATTCGGTGTCAAGGTTGGCCAACGAACCGACGGGGCGGAACGAACCCGTATAGGGCGCGTCGCCGTCTCCGATATTCAATGAAGCTTCATCATCGAGAATCGTTTCAGTAAAGTTTTCGTTCGATCCACCAACGTCGGAGAACAGTTCAATCCTAGTTCCGCTAGGTGAAATCAAGAAGACGTCAAGGTCACCAGTGAACGTATGCGTAACGTCAATTTGCACATCAAGATCAGCCACGACGCCCGATTCGACAATGTTGATCACGGAAGTGAAGGTCGCATTGTCAGTGATATCGATCGGAGTATCATCCCCTTGGAATTCAATGACGTTGGAGATGACAGCAGTATCAGTCGCCGTCAACGTTCCGCCAAAGCCATCATCCAAATCGATGTAAGTCACAGTCAGTATGTCACCGAGAGACACTTGTATGGCACCGTCGTCAGGCGTGACAGATCCGAGTACGGTATCGATGGTCCCCACGAAACTTCCCGAACCTTGGTCAACTAAAGTGATTGTTTCACTGTCCCCGGCACTGGTTTCAATCGCAATTTCGATCGGCCCGACTGCATTAGCGTCCGCAAGCGAGATAGTTACGGTATCTTCAACAAGGAAAGAATTTCGACTGAAGAACACGGATCCCTGAAGAGGCGGAGAAAGGAAGAAATCGTGAACATAGTCGTCGCCTCCGGTTCCATCAGCGTCACCATCGAGAGCCGTACCGAATGGGTTTGTCAGGTCTGAAGAAATCGTCAGGCGGTAACGACCATAGGCCAACGGGCCATCATCAATCGAGAACTCAAAGGCGTTTGTCCCAAACATATACTCTTCGTGAGACAGCGTGTAGACGACATCGTCGGCAGTACCAAACATTTCATCAACGCCGGCTTCTCGAAGATCGTAATTCGATGTGTCATTCGCAATCGTGGTATCGAGGACCTGATCGAATGAAATGGCGAATTCATCGATCGTCACATCGTCAAGAAAATCTCCGTCGCTAGGAAGGCCCGCCACGTAATTGAGCTGCGGAGCTGCGAGAGTCTCGGTGACTCCACGGAATGAATTGGTTCGCCCAGAACCAAGCCAGCCTTCGAAGCCAACGTTCGCAGCATCGATGTTGTCAGCCGTTCCCAGCAACTGGGCTGCCACTTGCTCGTGAGTCCAGTCTGGATTGTGTGACCAGATGAGTGCTGCAACTCCAGCAGCGTTTGGCGCTGCCATACTGGTACCAGAGAAATTGTCATAAGTATTGCCAACGACGCTAGAGAGAATGCCTCCACCTGGTGCCGCGATATCGACTCCAACCCCGTAGTTGGAAAAGCTACTACGGCTATCGTCAGCTTCGGTACTAGCAACAAGAATCGTTTGGTCGAACGCCTGCCGTGCCGTGTTCAAAGAGTCGCCGTTGCCAGCCGAGTTAAAATGTAACACATTGTTGTCGTACATATATTGGAGGCCAGCAGTAAACACCGGATCGCCTACCCAGCCATCGATGTTGTAGCTGGTGTTTACAATATTGACTCCGTTGTCGACGGCATACGTGAACGTTTCGTTGATCACAGCCGCAGTCCAAGCTCCGACTCCAAAGAACTGGAGCGGCATGATGGTGGCTTCGCCAGCGGTTCCCGCGACACCAACTCCATTGTCAGTGTCACCTGCCGCGATTCCGGCGACATGCGTTCCGTGCGAGTCGGTCGTTGCGTTCGGATTGGGGTCATTGTTGGCTGACGAGAAATCCCAGCCATTCACGTCGTCGATATAACCATTGCCGTCATCGTCAACCCCGTTGCCCGCGACCTCCAAATTGTTCTGCCAAATGTTTGCCGTTAGATCTTCATGAGCCAACTCGACACCATCGTCGGTAATCCCGATCACAATGTTCGCATCACCCAACGTGATATCCCAAGCATTTTCATTTTGCATTAGCGGATGATGATACTGATCCGGATAACTGGGGTCGTTGGGAATGAAATCCTTGACATCTCCGGACTCAATGAAGTTTGGAGCACTCCACATAATTTGCGGCTCACTGTCCAAAGTTCGCATCGCTTCAAAGATGTCTGCTTTGTTGCCCAAGTCCAATTGGATGAGCGACACACTTGCGCCGCCATCGCGATCGACCGTCATCAAGTTTCTGATTGAAGATGCATCACTCTCGCCCGTCAGCGCGGCCCAATCAAATTTTTCCAGTTGAGTATCGACTGGATCAAAAGCACCGCCGAGTCGAACAGCGACAACCAGTTGGTCGGCAACATACTCTCGTTCGGCAGCGCGATCAATCATTTGCTTCACCGTTACCGCGTCTAACGCAAACGGATCAGAAATGGCATTGGCTTGATAGACGCCAGCCAGCAATCGCCGTGCTTCAAGAGATTCGTAAGTAGCGGCGTAGCGGCGAGCAGATTTTCCTGATCGCTGAGAGTGATGTTTGAAGCGTTTCATGAACAGGCCTTTCAAAGATTCAGCGATAAATTCAGATTACATAATATTGTAAATGAAGCGCCAATTGAATAATGGGTAGCGATTTACTGATTGAAGAACACCAATTTTTAGGCTGGCCAGTTGGGCGCGTAGGAGATTCGCTCCAAATCCCGTGTTTGGCCGTTGCACTGACACTAGAGGAAAATTACGACAGAGGCGAAGGAGAGCTCTAGCGAATGTCGAACGATGATTTGCTCAATCTTCTGAACTTCCCACGCAGACTGATCCCGGCAGCCTCGGCAATCTCGGTTTGTTCAGCCGATATCTCGCTGGAGCTAAGGACAGCAAACGCGCCTAAATCAATCGTTCGCCGCTTCCATATTTGGTTTTAGCAGTTGAATAAATCTGACTCGCTTTGTCCATCAATGCCATCAGATCTTGCGCGCGTCTTGCATCGGCTGGATGAGTCGAAAGAAATTCGGGCTGCTTCTCGCCGGATTTCAAATTCCCGAAACGTTGCCAGAATGCAGGTGCGACGGTCGGGTCGTATCCGGCTTCAGACATCAACATGATTCCGATGTGATCCGCTTCGGATTCTTGGCGGCGACTGTACGGCAACAACACGCCATACTTAGAAGCCACGCCGTAAGCTTGCAGAATCTTTCCGCTGTGGTCAGGCAAGCGCGACTTGGCGATTCGATCAACCATCATCTTGGCACCCTCGACACCCATGTTTTGGCTCATCCGTTCTCCACCATGTCGAGCCAACGCGTGAGCGACTTCGTGGGACATGACCACCGCCAGCCCCGCTTCATCTTCGCAGACAGGTAAGATCCCTTCGTAGAAGGCAACCTTTCCACCCGGCAGACAGAATGCGTTCTGTTCGGCGCTGGCAAGTAGCTTGAACTCCCATTTGTAATCGGAACGACCGGAGACGGCTGCGATTCGGTTGCCGACACGGTTCAACATTTCGGAGGCATGTTGATTTGTAGAAAGTGGTTGTGATCCGACGGTTTCTTCGAATGCGGTGGCTCCCAGTGTGATTTCTTTTCCTTCCGGCACCAGCATCAACTGTCGGCGACCAGTCATGGGAGCGGTACGGCATCCGCAATTCGCAATTCCCAAACCAGTCATGCCTAAAGTTGCCAGGCTTGTTCGCTTCAACATTTCGCGGCGGTCCATATCCATGTTAATCACTCGTTGTAGATGCTTTCAAGATTGGAGAAAGCTACAAGAAAGAGCTCCAGAAGTCATCGCGAAGCCAAGTCGCTAGCTCTGCAGACATGGATGATCTACGGCGCGGATAACCAATCGCTCTACAACGTCCGTTACTCTTCCGACATTCGAAACCGCTATCACTTTAGAGGGTCTACGGTGTCAAGATGTATCAATTACAGGAAACGAATCGAAAATACTAATGGTATCAATGATTCTGTGTCGATGGATTATTCCACGTGTACAAGTTTTGAAGGCGGCATGCGCTTTCAATTTGCCTTAAATCGTGTCGGGACTCGTCCCGGGAGACATAGACGATGAGAAGTTTGAGCCAAGTCTGCCTTGCTATTGCACTCTTAGCGACGTTATTCGCAGACGCTCACGAGTTGAGAGCGCAAGTCCTCGGTGGTGCCCAGGTCTACGAACCCGGCAGTTTTCGCCAAGTCGCATCCGACATTAACGTGGGCTTGCCCGGGCGAATGTGGGTGCGAACGACCCTTGCTGATGAAGGGCTTGGATACAACGGAACTTACGCCACGTTAGGCATGAAAACCCATCTGTTCGAAGACAGTTGGGATGGACGCTGGCTTGGTGAGGCTCGCTTGCATTACAGCATCGAGAACGAAGCCTTCTTCGGAAACTTCGGTATCGAGCGGATCTTCTCGCTTGAGTCGGCTGGCGCTGATTTGGTGACAGGTCTGTGGGTCGATCACGATGCCGACGCCCAAGGCGTGTTCGCTCACGACTTCACGCAGGTCTCAATCAACGCTGCTATCAAAACAAAGAAATGGGACCTGATCGGAAACGGATATTTTCCGGTCGGAATCACCGACTACTCAACGGCAGGACCATCTGGTAACAACGTCTTCTTCGGCAGCAACATTTTGCTGACGCCGGGAATCGACACAGCTCTCCGAGGTTTCGACGTCACTTTTCGGATGCGTCCCAAGTACCTTGCCTTCGGAAACGGAATCCTCGACTTCGGTGGATACGGATACAGTTCAGAATCACTTGACTTCTTTGGTGGTGGACGAGCTGGACTCGGATTCCAAACAAAGAGTGGTGCCAGGATTATGGCCCAAGTCAATCACGACGAACGATTTAACACCACTGGATCGCTTGGCCTTTCATGGTCGTTCGGGCGAGCAGGAGCACGTGGTGGAAACGCCGGAGGCATCGGTGCGGATCTTGCTGAAACGGTTCGTAATGACCACATCGTTCGATTCAATCAAAGCTTCGACGTCGCACTCGATCCAGCTACTGGATTGCCATACAACGTGCTTCACGTGAATAATACAGCTGACCCGGCATTCTCTTCGGGTACTTTCGAAAATCCATTCGCCTCACTTGCTGCCGCAGAAGCAGTCAGTGTTGAAGGCGACATTTTGTTCATTGATCGTGGTGACGGAAGTCGCCAAGGTCTGGATACCGGAATCGTATTGAAAGATCGCCAGCAACTCCTTGGAGTCGGCGGACAGAACATCATCCCAATTCAGGACGGACGCCTATTCCTTATTCCTGGTGAGGGAGCGAGACCGATTATCTCGAACCCGGGCGGAGCAGCCGTTGTTGCGCTTGCTGATGAGACCACGATCCGCGGCGTCAATATTGACGCTTCGGGAGCACTCGACGGTATCCGCGGTAGCGGAATTGACGCCGGAATCATCGAAGACACGAACGTTACCGGAGCATCTGGAAGCGGCGTCGCGTTGGACAACGTATCCGGAAACTGGGAGGTGCGGCGTAACATCTTCAGCGGCAACGTCATCGACGGATTGTTTGTCGCTGGTGCGGTCGACAATCAGACTGTGTTTACTTTTGAGGAAAACATTGCCAACGACAACGGCTTTGACGGACTGCACCTCGAGGACTATCGAGCTACACAGGTTACGTTCCTGAGTAACACGACTAGCAGCAATGGTCGACATGGTCTCTTCGTCGAAGATTTCATCGGCGAGGGCCTTGATATGGATGTCATTTCTCACACGGCTCAAAACAACGGTGGCACTGGTGTCTTCATTGATGGCGGCGACGGTGATCTCGATATCCTGAATGCGACGATTACTGGCAATGCGGTCAACGGTCTGCAAATCACCAACTGGTCAAACTCCCTTGAAGGAGATTCCACTTTCATTGGAATTACTGATGGCGGAACGAACGATATCTCTGACAACTTGTCAACGAACGTCGTGCTCGAGCTGACGGATCCGGGAAGAGAGCAGGACGTATTGATTACAGATATTTCGATCATCGGCGGTGGACGAGGTGTTTTTGCCTCTGCTGCAGGAATCGACACGGTCATGAATCTGGACATTGTTGACAACGGAGAGATCTCTCAGCACTTGACTGACGGATTGCGGTTCGAAGCCAAGAACAGTGGAGAGCTCAATGTTCTGGTCGAGAATACAGTGTTCCCATTGATTCTTAACGATAACGGTCAAAGCACGGGAGCAGGAATCGCCCTGTTCGCTGACGGACCTGCGGGCCAGCCCGTCTCGAAACTTAATGCGGTTGTTAGAAACGTATCGATCAACAACGACCTTGAGAGTGGCTTCGCCACCACCGTCATCGGCAACATCGGGCCATTTGGAGTCTCGGTTGACGGAACTGGCACGTCTCGAATCAACTTGTTGATGGAAGATTCGCGAGTCGAATCGACCGGCGGTATCGATGTCAACCTAGATAACAATGTCGTCGGGCCGGCTTCGCCATCCTTGGACGTTGTCAACAACTTGTTCTTCCGCGACTTGGTGATTCGATCTGACTTGGGTGTTCAGCTAGACACCGAAGGTGGAACATACACAGACTTTGCTCTGGTCAGTTCCGACATTCAGTCGAACGGATTCATTCGTCCGATCGCACAAGGCGGTAGCGAAGATGATCCAACCGAGAGCGGTGACCCGTTTCTTGATATCGTCGGCGACTTTGGATTCTTCGCGAACATCACTGGAGACACTGGTGGTGACCTAGATAACTTGACTCGGATCCAGTTCGTTGACAACTTCATTCGCGACTTCACTTTCGATGCGGTCACGATCAACACCTTTGGTGATGCTCAACTGTTGGCCTATATCAATTCGAACGAGATTCTTCGAAACGGTCCTGGTGTTGACAATGAAGTCGAATTCCCAATCGATGATCCAACCACATTCGGAACTGACTTCCTCACGGTCAACGAGAACGAATTGGATTTCCACGACGGACTCGACATTAACGCCTTCGGAAATAGTTTGATTAGCCTCCGAATGAACTCGAACTCTTTAGTCAACAATTACGAACTGGGACTGTCGCTGAACACGTTTGATACGGCAACGATTAATGCTTCTATCAACTTCAATAACTTTGCCAACGACATTGGCCAAGATGCGAGTGCGACGGCAGTTAATATATCGACTTCGTTCATCGAGGAGATGCAAGCCAACAACTTTGGTGGCGGAACGATGTGTCTTGCCATGTCTTCAAACTCTTTCCGAGCTCTGACTACCTTCAACCAGTTCTCAACGAATCCATTCCAGGTTGAACTTGATGGTGGAACGAACGGCTTCACGGCAGCGGACATTGATCCGATGATTCCTGGAGACAACTTCTTCACGAACTCTGTGGGGATTTGCGAAGGTTTGATTTCGGACGAAGAATTGTTCTTCGCAGCTGCTGGATTCATCGATGCTGACACACCTCCGGGTGGTGGATTCGCTCCTCTGGATCACGATTGATATCGTGTAAACCAAATTTGCTACAACGGCTCTCTGCTTCACCGCTGAGGGCCGTTTTTTTATTGACACGTAAAAATTCGAGTCTGGATGAACGTCGTGATCCGACAAGAGCACTGTGTTTTTACGAACAAAAGCGGCGCTGACCCGGGTTTGGCGATTTGATATCCTCCCCAAGTTCCCAAACTTCCAGCGGAGAGTTCGTTGAAGATCCTACAAGTCATTTCTGGTCGCGAGATAAACGGTGCGCTGACGTACTGTAAGTATCTTTCAGAAATGCTTGCATCGCGAGGACACGAGGTGACCATCCTGTGTCGCGATCAGTGTTGGCTGCAAGAAACCGGCGTTTCCGGCGTCAACTTCATTAACTGCGAGATGAATCGGAAGCCATCAGATGTGGGCCGGATTCGGAATTGGATTCAGCATCAGGGAATCGACATTGTTCACACGCACATGAGCCGGGCCCATGCGTTTGGAGTGATCCTAAAGATGACGGCTGGCGTTCCCGTGATCGCAACCGCCCACAATCGTTCGTTTCAGGTTCATTGGCGAATGAACGATTTCGTGATCGCGAACTCTCAGGCGACAATGGACTACCAAAGTCGCGTTAACCGTGTCGCTGATTCGAACCTTGAAAAAGTACTCTGCTTTACCGACTTGCAGCGTTTCAAGGACGTCACAGAACGCCATGTATACCGCGTCAAACGCCAGATGAGAATCGATCCGGAAGACTTTCTGTGCGGCTGCGTTGGCGAAATCATTAAACGGAAGGGACAAGTTTATCTTTTTCAAGCGCTCAAACGCATCATTGCGGCGGTGCCCAATTTTAAGCTGGTTCTGTTGGGGCGATTCCGCCGTGAGGAACCCTATACTCAGAAACTAAGATCGATTCTGATCAAAGAGCAACTGTTCGGGCACGTCAAATGGCTTGGGCTACGGGAGAACGTCCAAGACTTCATGACCGCCTTTGATCTGCTTGCCGTCCCATCCATTGAAGAGCCCTTGGGCTTGGTTGCGGTCGAATCGTTGGCTGCTGGCACGCCCGTTGTGGCAACGCAAACTGGCGGACTTCCAGAAATCGTGAAGCACAATGAATGCGGACTGCTGGTCCCACCTCGAGACCCCGACGCGATGGCCGATGCAATCATTAAGATGGCTCGCGACAAATCAGCTCGCGAATCCATGGGGCGTTGTGGCCAAGAATTCGTTCACGAAGAGTTCGAAACCAGTCGACTTTGTGGCCGAGTCGAGCAAATCTATCAGCGAGTTCTCTCACGTCGCCTTCAAAAGGTGGCTTAAGCCTAAACCGTAGATTGGAATTCACGGGTCCAAATCTCTATAGCCACAGACGTCTGAAATCTCTTTAATAGACGATTCAAGGATGATATACCGTCACTCGGAATAGGAAATCTGGGCATGAGACGATTGCAAGAACTGGCACAGGCCATCGGCGGAACCGTTGCCGGATCAGCGCAAGCAGAAATTACGGGCGTAGCTACAATTGCGCGATCTTCGCATGGCGACGTCACATTCGCGCAAACTCAGCAGCATTACAACGATTTCCTCGGCACCGAAGCAGCGGCTGTCATCGTTGCCAGTTCGATTGAATTGGATCCGAATCGCAATGCGCTCATCGTTGAGCAGCCTCTCGAATCATTTACGGAAATCGTGACGCTATTCCGACCTCCGGTTGTGCGGGCTCCAATTGGAATTAGCCCGCAAGCCATCGTCAGTGACACAGCCATCATTGCCGATGGAGTCTGCATTCATCCAGGCGCCGTCATTATGGATGGAGTCAAAATTGGATCAGGCACTGTCGTTTTCCCAAACGTGACGGTGATGGAAGGCTGTACAGTCGGAGCCAATTGCAAGATCTTCCCGGGTTGCGTGCTCTACGAACATACAGAAATTGGCGACCGCGTGGTCCTACACGGTGGCGTTGTTCTTGGAGCATACGGCTTTGGATACCAGTCTTCCGAATCTGGCCACAAACTTTCTGCTCAGCTCGGAAATGTTGTCATCGGCAATGACGTGGAACTTGGAGCCAACACAACCATCGATCGCGGCACGTTTGATTCAACAACGGTCGGCGACGGCACCAAGATGGACAATCAGGTAATGGTTGGTCACAACTGCAAAATTGGAAAACACAATCTGCTTTGTTCGCAAGTCGGTATCGCCGGCAGCTGTACCACCGGTGATTTTGTCATCATGGGCGGGCAAGTCGGCATGAAGGATCATTTGAATATTGGTGACCGTGTTGCCATCGGAGCAAAGACTGGATTGATGCAGGACGTTGAGCCCGGGAATCACATTCAAGGTATCCCGGCGAGACCGATTCGCCAAGCGATGCAAATCATGGCCATCACAGGAAAGCTTCCGGAGATGCGTAAAGATCTGATGCGACTGCAAAAGAAGGTTGACTCCATGGAAGCAGTGGAACAACCGCAGCAAATTCGGGACGCCGCGTAGCGAAGGCTCCTTATGCAAAACGACAACAAAATCGGACTGATCGCTGGTTGGGGAAACTTTCCGATCCGAGTCGCCGAATCACTCGTTGCTCAAGGTTACGAAGTGACTTGCGTTGCCGTCAAAGGTCACGCCGATCCGTCATTGAAAGACATCTGCCAAAACTACCGCGAATTTGGCATGGGAAAGATGGGCTCGCAAGTTCGCTTTCTACGCAAAGCTGGAATCACGCAAGCCACGATGGCGGGCAAGATCTTCAAGACGATTCTGTTCGAGCCGTTCTTCCTGTTGCGTCATTGCCCGGATCTAACATTCTGGCGACACTTCTTCCCGGTGTTCCTGACGAAGACTCGGGATCGAAAAGACGATACGTTACTGATGACCGTTACCGAACTTTATGCTTCCGAGGGAATCATGTTCGCACCTGCTACCGATTTCGCGCCTGATTTGCTCATTGGCGAAGGCGTGCTGACAAAGCGAAAGCCAACCGATCAACAAAACAAAGACATCGACTTCGGTTGGATGATGGCCCGCGAAATGGGTCGCATGGACATCGGCCAATCTGTCGTCATCAAAGATCAAGCTGCACTTGCGATCGAAGCCATCGAGGGAACCGACGCGTGCATTTCCAGAGCCGGTCAGCTTTGCAAGGCCGGTGGTTTCACGGTCGTCAAGACTGCTAAGCCGCAACAGGATATGCGTTTTGATGTTCCGACAGTTGGAATGGGAACGATTGAGGTCATCCATCGCGGGGGCGGAAAAGTGCTCGCCATTGAAGCTGGTCGCACCATCATGATCGACCAAGAAGAAACGATTGCGTTGGCGAATAAGTTTGGGATATGCATCGTAGCGATCAATGGTCCATCAACGGCCGGTAGCAATACCGCATAAACAAGTACGGTTAACCGACTGATCCGCTTACAAAGCTGCATTAACAACCGCGTTGAACTTAATCGAATTGCGATCAGCTTTTCCTTTTGGCGGCGCTGTTGGCTTGCCATTGCTTTGTTCGGTTTATTGGATTGTTACACTTCTCGGTTGTGCGTCACGAGCCCAAGCCGCTGCCAATCCCCTCAGCAGCTGCCGATGACCACTCATCTAAATAACTCTTTGATCCAGTGCGCTGTCTTGTTCTGGGAAACATGCGCGGCCGATCCGGTCGTGGCCAGCGGCAGCTGCTGTGCCGGTTGAATCCTACAAGGATTGACGCGGCCTGTTGATCCAAGCATGCTTCTTCACGGACACATCCAGCTCCCAAACCAACCTCTCTGCTAACGATTAAAACGATTGTAGGGACTTGCGCTTTCTCGACTTGCAAACATGCTGGACCGTTTACGCAACACCGCACCAGTGAAAGCACTCCCATGACGCCCTATCGCAAGCACCAGTCGAAAATCATTATCCGCTTCGCCCAAGACATGAAGATACGCAATTTCGCGGCCAACACCATCGACGCATACACCTACCACGTGAGCAAATTCGAACAGTTCATCCACCCGCAAACCGTTGAGCTTGCAACTCCTGAAGACATTCGTCGATTCCAGCTGCACCTTGTCGAAGACCGAAAACTCGGCTTCAGTTCCTTCAACCAAGCAGTCTGTGGCCTACGGTTGCTCTATTCGCAAACCATCAAACGCGACTGGCCGGTCGTGATGATCCCCTTTGGCA
>CAZORS010000005.1:0-9275 GCA_964582025.1 uncultured Pirellulaceae bacterium
TCGATCGAGCATTTTTGCCAGTTGGGCCGGCACCTCTGGATTCAAAGTTTGAGCATTGGAATGCGGCTCGTTGCCAACTTTGTGAATGGTCCCCATGGGAGCTGATGACTGAAACGGGGTGACGCCAGTCGAAAGAAAGAACAACAAGCTCCCAAGGCTAAACAGATCACTTCGAGCATCGACGTCTTCGCCACGCGATTGTTCGGGCGACATATAGTTCAGCGTTCCGGCCAGCATTCCGGTTTGGGTCATCGATTCCTCTGCTTCGCGGCGAGCGAGTCCAAAGTCGGTGATCACGATTCGGTTGATTTGATTATCAACAAGGATGTTGGCGGGTTTGATATCCCGGTGGACCAATCCCTGTTGGTGAGCCGCGGCTAGGCCGGCGGCGATCTGTTTTCCGATCCGAACGACCTCTTTCGTTTGCAGCGGGCCGTTCTTTTCGACGACTTCTTGGAGCGTTGGGCCGACGACTAGTGGCATGACGAACCAAGGCACGTCGTTCGATTCACTAATGTCGTGAATGCCGATAACGTTTGGATGCAGCAATGCACCGGCGGCCTTGGCCTCACGAAGGAATCGCTCTTTGGCAGTTCCGTTTTTGGAAAGGCGCGGCGTAATCATTTTGATGGCGACCGGGCGATGCAATTCGCGATCAAACCCTCTAAGCACGATTCCCATACCGCCGAAGCCAATAACTTTTTCAACTTCGTAGCGACCAAGCCGACCAAGCGTTTCGGGATGAGTCGGCGGCTGCAAAACGTCTTCGAGCATCTGATCGATTGTTTGGAGTTCAAAGTCGTCGTTGGCAGTGTCGCGCTGGCCATTGAAGAAACGCGTATCCGTGTTTTCAAACGCTGATTGTTCTGAAAGTTCTCCAATCGAGCTGCAGAAGCTATTTCGCCATGAGTCGTCTGCAGCGAACTGGAGCAAGCGATCCTGGCACTGGTGGCAATTGGCGACGTGAGTTTCAATTTCGTCGTGCGGAGCATCTGTTTGCTGTTCGGAAACGACCAACTGAAGGTCATGATCGGAAACATGATTTTGGCTAGGCATCGAATTGGCCTCCCGTTTCGTTCATTTTCTTTTCGGCAGCTTTCCTTAGACGGGCGATAACTCTCGAGCGAGCAACGTAGACGGCGCCCGCATTCATGTTCAATTCAGTAGCAACATTGGCGGTCGGTTCATGATCCATTTCCGTTCGCCAGAATGCTTGCCACGTTTTTGGTTTGACTTCGTTGCGAACTTGGTTGGCGACGATCGAAAAGATCTGTCGTTGAAACTCAACGCGGAACTCGTTCGCTTCGGCATCGCTGGGTTCCTGTTCAAGTAACTCAAAGAGTCCCGTTTTGACTCCTGCTGAATTACGATTCTCCGACTGGCGAAAGAAATCGATGACCATGTTGCGTGTCACTCGATAAAGCCAGCCGCGAAACGTGGCTCCTTCCTGATGTCCGTCGAATTGGTCAATCGCTTTGGCGACGCGGGTCATGACGTTCTGCGTGACGTCGGTTGCGTCGGCATGTTGCAGTCCCCGTTGGCGACAGATCCGAAAAATCAGTGGCTGGTAAATGCTGGCGAATTCGTTCCATGCGTCGACGTTCCGCAAATCTTGCAGTTGTCCAATCAGGGAATATCTGGTTTTGGGGCTGTTGTCCATGATTTCTCATCCTTCCCCCGTTCAACGGGGGTGTACGGCGAATCTTACATGGATTTTTGTGTTTTTGTTTCAAACACGGAATTTGAAGGGCTCAGTTCGATTGAACTCCCCTCAACGCACGGCGCGAGTGCCGTTAGAATATTGCTTTTCCGAATCCCTTCCAGAATCTCACATGAACACGGCTGTTATTGTTTCTTTTGCTCAGGATCTTGGACTGACAGCAATTGGGCTACTTGAAGTCGCCGCAGCTGATGCGGGCGAAGCGCACGCAGGTAGCGAGTCAACGGCTGGCTTTTACATCATGATGTTGTCGATCGCGATGTTGCTAGTTGTGCTTAATGGCTTTTTCGTAGCAGCAGAATTTGCGCTGGTTAAAGTTCGCCCGAGTCAGATCAACAAGATGATCAGCGACAAGCGTCTGTTTTCAAAATCTTGCAAATGGCTGTTTGATCGGATGGACCATTCGCTTTCGGCGTGTCAGCTTGGAATCACAATGGCATCGCTTGGGTTGGGCTACGTCGGAGAGCCAGCGTTTGCGGCGTTGCTTGAACCAGTTTTGGGGATGGTTGGAATTTCGGGCACGGCGGTGCATGTTATTGCCTTCCTGATTGCGTTTTCAATCATCACGGCGTTGCACTTGGTTGTGGGAGAGCAGGCTCCAAAGATTTTCGCGATTCGGGAGCCTGTGAAAATGTTGCTGTGGTGTGCAGCTCCGATGCGATTCTTTTACTACATCCTGTTCCCGTTCATGTGGGTATTGAACTGGGTGACGAACCTCGTCTTGGCAAAGCTTGGGATCACCGGCGAAACCGGTCACGGTGCGCCGCACAATGAAGATGAAATTCGAGCAATGCTTTCTGAATCACACACGCATGGTTTCCTTTCACGTGCCGAACATCGATTGATGAATGCGGTGATGGAATTTGACGATATGCTTTGCCGTTTGGTCATGGTGCCACGAGTCGAAGTTCAAGCAATGGACGTCAATATGCCGTTCCCTGAATTGATGGCGATGGCAAAAAAGACGCGTCACACTCGATACCCTGTTGTTGATTCGTCGCTCGATTCCCTGTTGGGCGTCGTTCACATGAAGGATTTGCTGGGCGTTTCCGGAGACTCGAATTTCGACATTCGCACTGTGATGCGTGAGCCAACGAAAGTTCCAGAGAGTATGCCGATCAGCCAAGTGCTGCGACATTTTCAGTCGACTCATCAATTGCTCACGTTCGTGATTGATGAATACGGTTCGATCATCGGTATCGTGACGCTGGAAAACGTCCTCGAAAAAATCATTGGTCCGGTCGACGATGAGTTCGATGTGGCTGAAGAACCGAGCATTTTAAAACAGTCAAACGGCGAGTTCGTGGTCCTTGGTAACACGCACATTACTGATGTCGAGTCAGCGTTAGGGTTGAACCTTGACGACGATGACGCGGACACCGTTGCAGGCGTTTTGATGACTCGATTGGCAAAAATTCCCGAAGCCGGGGACCAGTTTGAGTTCGACGGCGCGACGGCTCACGTGCTTTCTGTAAGCAATGATCGTGCTGAAAAGATTCGGTTTGTACTGGCGGATGCGCAACCTAAAGAAGTCGGGACTGAGAAAAAACACTGATAAATGGTCTTCTGAGACTACAATATGTGACTCACTTCCCGATTCCGAAGCCAATATTGCCGTGTCCACAGAAGCCATTGATAACTCGCCCAAGGCCGGGTTTTTGACTGCGCTGATTCGGCGGTTTCCGATGACCGTTTTCTGGGCTCTTGCCGCGCAAGGTGTCGTCAGTGTCACTCGTATCCTGACAACCGTTACTGTGGGCGGTCGATTCGCTCCCGAGGATGCAGCATCGGGAGCAATGCTGGGATCGATGGAACAACTGTCGCTCTACTATTCTGCGTTCGGCGTATTGATGGTGTTGGTCGCGATGCACGAAGGTTTCGTCACAACGCCGTTGACCGTTTTCCTTCCTAAACAGAACAAGGAAAACGAGTCCAAGTTTTCCGGCAACATGCTGCTGGCTTCGCTGACGTTTATGGGTGTGGCTATTGCGATCGCGGCAGTATGGATTCTGTACAAGTATCAGACCTCGCAATCAATGACTCCGGTGATTTCGGTTATTGCAGTTGTTGTTGCTTTGGCTCCGCTGCAGTTGTTACGTGAGTTTTCTCGACGTTGGTTGCTGGCGAATATTGAAGTACGAGCGTCCGCGATGTTTGAAATTCTGTTTTCGGTGACCTTTCTCGCGTCGCTGTTTGCATTGTTTTGTTTTGCTCAGGTTTCTGCGATCCATGCTTTCGTAACGATCGCGATTGTCAATGTTGTCGCTCTGGTTGCGTGGTGGAGGTGCTTCGGGAATCGCTTTGCGGTTTCCAAAGAGGGTGCCAAAAAACAGCTCATGGAGAACTTTCGCTATGGTCGCTGGGCGGCGGCAGAGAACGTTTGCTCCGGCGTCACGATGTTCTTTTGCGTTTGGTACCTAACTGGAAAAATGGGACCTGATCCGGGAGGCGTCTTTTCTGCTTGCTTCAACATCATGTTGCTCGCCAATCCGTTTTTGCTTGGCGTTTGCAGTTTGTTAGGCGCCAGAGCCGCACAGGAGTTCACTCGCGGCGGATGGGACGCGATGCTGAAAACGTTGACTCAGTACGGTACGTTTGTGCTTGTCGTCTTGCTTGGATTCGGATTGCTGCTCTGGGTGTTCGGTGCTGACTTGACCAATCTGTTGTTCGGAGACAAATGCCAAGCTTGGTTTGATGCTAATACAGAAGGTGTCAATCGAATCACTTCGACGCTTGGGCTCGCGGTGCCGTTTCTTGGGATTAGCTTTGTACTATCGACGGCAATTTTGGCGATTGGCCGACCAAACGATAACTTCATTTGCGCGATTGCAGCGCTGGCAGTGCTGATAGGTGTCAACTTTGCGTTTGGCCCT
The DNA here is from genome assembly GCA_964582025.1 of uncultured Pirellulaceae bacterium. Lineage (GTDB taxonomy): Bacteria > Planctomycetota > Planctomycetia > Pirellulales > Pirellulaceae > Mariniblastus. Next base: position 4,594 of record CAZORS010000005.1, read on the forward strand.
TCGTTGATGGTCGCAGCGGTCGGTTTTGTCGTCGCGACGCTGACAAATGCGTTATTGAGGGTTGGATGCCTAGCTCGAGCGTACCTAAAACGTGACAAGACTTATGTCGCCAAGGCGTGAGGACAGGCTGAAGTTTTGGTAAGCTGATTGTTCCACACGACTATCCATTGGAACAAATCATGCTTTGTCGCTCTCTTTGCTTCGCCGCGTCTTTGACTTTCGTTGCGATCTGTTCGTTTGCACAAGCCTCCGAGCCGGCAACGACTGCAGACCGCCCGAACATCCTTTGGCTGTCGACCGAAGATATTGGTCCGCATCTTGGGTGCTATGGCTGCGACGTCAAAACGCCAAACCTTGACGCTTTCGCAAAGCGATCGTTGACGTACGACGTGGCGTGGTCGACGTATCCCGTTTGTGCTCCTTGTCGGACGACGATCATCACCGGAATGTATGCGACGGCGCTTGGGGCCGGCAACATGCGGTGTGGCGCTTTGAAGCCCGAAGGTTTGAAGTTGCTTCCTGAGCTGATGCGAGACGCTGGATACTATTGCACTAATGCTTCGAAAACGGACTACAACCTTTTGGATGTCGCCGACGTTTGGGACGAAAGTTCAAGTAAGGCTCATTGGAAAAATCGTCCTGACGGCAAACCGTTTTTCGCGGTCTTCAACCAAACTAGCACGCATGAAAGCAAAGTTCGAAAGCGGCCTCACGAAAAGCAGATCGATCCTGCTTCCGTTTCACTGTTTCCTTATTGGCCGGACACACCGGAGGTTCGCCAAGATTGGGCTCAATATCTGGACAACATTCAAACGATGGACGGCTGGTTTGCGGCCCATCTGAAGCAGCTTGAAGATGCTGGTTTGGCTGACGATACGATCGTTGTTTTCTGGGGCGACCATGGAGCCGGAATGGCGCGGCACAAGCGTTACGCAGGCGATTCAGGGATGCGAGTTCCTTTGATTGCGCATGTGCCAGAGAAATGGAAAAAGTTCTGGAGCAGCAATTATGCAGCTGGAGCACGAAGTGATTGGCCTGTCGGGTTCGTTGATTTTGCTCCCACCGTTTTGAAAATCGCTGGTGTTGAAATCCCCAATCGCATGCAAGGCGAATCGTTTCTTGGCGCCGACGCAAAGAAAGCAAAATATGTATTTGGCGTTCGGAATCGAATGGATGAACGATACGACGTAAGCCGCAGCGTATGCGATGGTCGATTCGTTTACATTCGAAATTTCATGCCGCATTTACCGCATGGTCAATTCGTCGAATACCAGCAAACGAATCCATCGACGAGGGTTTGGTTCGAGAAATTTGGCAAAGGTGAACTGAATGAGGTTCAGTCTGCGTTTTGGAAACCGCGACCAACAGAAGAGTTGTTCGACTTACAGGCCGATCCGCACGAAACCGTGAATCTTGCAAGCGACAATTCACACGTAAGTAAACTTACGGAGTTGCGGAAAGCGATGCGAACGAAAATGATTCAGATTGGAGATCTTGACCTCGTTCCTGAATCGACGCTGCACGAATTTGAGCAAGCCACCGGAAAGCCACGGGCAGAATATGCCAATGAAAAAGGTTTTCGGCTCAAGGATGTTTTGGATGCTGCCAACGGAAAAAACATCACGGAGAACCTCGACTCGAATCGCGTCGAGCTCCAGTTTTGGGCATTGGTCAATTTGATCCACGACGTGGAACTTCCGGATATGCCAACACGGAAATCCATATCTTCAATACTGAAGAACAGTAAGTCGATGGCCTTGCGAGTGAAGGCTGCAGAGTTTTACCTCTCGAAAGGTCAGGCGAGCAAAGAAGTCATTGAGATTTTGGTGCATCTGGCGGACAAGAGTAACTCAAACTACTACGTGGCCTGCAATGCTTTGGATTGCCTTGATCGTTATCGGGATGAAGTCGACGCGGATTCGATCGCTCGAATTCAAGAAATGGATCCAGATGCATCTGAAATTGAACGTGGCAATGACAACCTTAACAAGCTGCACCGCAGATTTGGCAAACCGCGAGTCCTGATTTTGGGCGATTCGATTTCGATTGGTTACACGCCGTTTGTGCAGAAAGCATTGGCAGAAGAGGCCTCTGTGTTTCGCCCGATGAAAAACGGAAAGCCTGAGAATTGTGCGGGAACCGATCGAGGTCTCAAGAGCATCGACCGATGGCTGAAGATGCAAGCCGGTCAGTGGGATGTGATCCACGTTAACTTTGGTTTGCACGACCTACAGCACGTCGATCCGAAGTCAGGTGCCGGTTCACAAAATCCAAATGATCCGCTGCAATCAAATCCGCAGGACTACGAAAAGCAGCTAGATACAATCCTAATCAAGGCAAAGGCGACGGGTGCGAAAGTGATCGTTTGCACGACCACGCCAGTTCCTCCGGGTTGCAAACCGCTTCGTGAAACAACCGCTCCGTCGGTCTACAACGAAATTGCAAAACGATTGGCTGCAGAGCATGATTGCCCGGTTAACGATCTGTTTTCGTTCGCCAACACGCGGCTCGATGAAATCCAAAAGCCGGCGAACGTCCACTTTACTCCTGAAGGGTCGAAACTACTGGCCGGTGAAGTTGTGAAAGCGATTCGAGAGCAGCTTGGCGAATAGGCCATTTTGAATTTAGCTGCTAGTAGACCTTGTTTACCGGCAATACTTTTCAATAAACCGTAGCCGGAGTCGCAAGACTTCGGGAGAATAGTAGAGAATCTCGGCATTGTCTCAGCTTCACCCGAACTGCTGCCAGTCCGGCTACGCAAGTCGCGACCCTCATTGAACGGTATTGCCGTTAAACAATTTTAGAATGGGCGATCAGCTCGATTTGATCGCAGCTTCGATCTCTGATTGAACGTCCAAGTCCGTTTCCAATAATTTTCGCTGTTGAAGAATATCCAAGCCACCAAACGATTCGATGTGCTTCCCGATCGCCCACGCGCTTGCACCGCGGATTAAGGGTTCGTCATCGTTGATGCCAATCGAGAGCGATTCCAAGCCTTCGGCTGTCGGCAAATTGCCTAACGCGATCGCAGCGTTGCGTAGAATTCCTCTGCGTTTGGGGCGCCAGAGGGGTGTTTTTCGAAATCGAGCGCGAAACTGATCGTCGTCCATGTGAAACAGTTCATGCAACTCCAAAGGTCTTAGTTGGGCGACTGGTTCGAATTCCGCGTTCGTTGTCAGTTTGGCTTTGTTGTTCCAAGGGCATACGTCTTGGCAAATATCGCAACCCAAAATCCAGTCGCCCATCGGAGCGCGAAACTCAACAGGAATCGGCGAACGATGCTCAATCGTCAAGTAGCTAATGCACTTCGTCGCATCCAGAGTTCCGGGGTCGACAAACGCATCCGTGGGACATGCTTCAATGCAGGCGGTACAAGTGCCACAGTGATCCGTTTCCATCGGAGCATCTGGCTCCAATTCAGCATCGGTCAAAATTGCGGCGATCAGAAACCAGCTGCCGAGCTCACGGTTGATCAGCATCGTATTTTTTGCAAGCCAACCCATCCCAGAAAGCTGAGCGAATTCACGTTCCAAAAGCGGTGCAGTATCGACGACGCCACGAATTGAAATTTCTTCATCTGTTGAACGGGCAAACTTGCACAGCGCCTTCAGCTTTTTGTGAATCAGGTCGTGATAGTCGACACTGCCCCAAGCGTACCTAGCGATCCGTCCTTGTCCTGGTTGAGCCGGAAGCGATACGGAATCTGTGTGGTAGCTCATTCCCAGCATCATGATCGAGCGAACTTCGGGCAGTACGCCCTTCGGATGCTGGTAGACGTCGCGGCGAGTTTCAAGGTAATGCATCTCTCCGTGATAGCCTTGCGAAAGCCAATCGTTGAGTCGTGAAAAACCGGTTGGTTTAACAGCACGCACGATTCCCGCGAAATCAAAGCCTAGCCGGCAAGCTTCCTGTTTTAACGATTGTGACGAATTCATCGATAAGGCGGTGTGATTCAGGATGATTCCAAAATTAAACGTGCCATTACAAGAGGATTGCTTGCACGGTCACAAGTCGCAAATACTGTGGAAGATGACCCAAAATTTGAAGGCGTTTATTTAACGTCCTGTATCACAATAAACGTAAAGGTTCCAAAATGAAGAAAATCATCGCCCTTGCCGTCGCATTCGCGGCGATAGCTATCGTCGCAGGACCTGAGGCTTCTGCCCAGTCGTTCTCTTTCAACAATGGTTATCAATTCGGAGCTGGAGCCAACGCCGGCGGTTTGAATCTTGGCCATCGCAATCGGGGATTCGGATTTGGCGGAATCATCAGCCGTGGCGTCAATCGACCGGCTCGTCCTCCTTACTTCGCAGAATTCCCTCCCGTTTACTATAACGGAATTGTGCGTCGTCCTTATGGAATCAGCCCATACGCAGCTCCAGCAGGCATTCGTCCGGTAGAGCTGAACCATACTCCAGAAGAAGCTCAACCGGCCACTGTCCGAAATCCGTTCTTCAATAAGAACAAAAGCACTCCGGTTTCCGTAATGGAAGAAGACAAAACGTCGACAGACAACAAGTCTACCCAAGTCTTCACCAATCCTCACTTCAATGCGATTCCAGAAGCAGACGCCAGTGTCATGCACGCGTCGTTCGAAACGCTTGAGTAAAGATCTTTCCTTGCAAGGTGAAGCTTGTCTTCTCCAAAGAGAGCGTCCCGTTGATTTCACCGGGGCGTTTTTT
>CAZORS010000005.1:9375-14840 GCA_964582025.1 uncultured Pirellulaceae bacterium
TGAAGCTTGTCTTCTCCAAAGAGAGCGTCCCGTTGATTTCACCGGGGCGTTTTTTATGCAATTGTTTAACGTCTAGCCGGAGGCGTCGGCGCTCTGAAACGCGAAACGCCGACGCCTACGGCTGGACGTTAAACAACGAAGTGCATCCCAGTCGATTATTGAGCGGTACTGAGTCGCTACGACAAAACTCCGAGCGTTCGCAGCGTCAAATAGATCAGCAATATCGCGACTCCAATCATCACGGTGTTGTGAATCGCTTTCCGGCGACGTCGCTGCTCGGGCGTCATTCGTTTCAGTTGATACAACTGCCCGTTGTGAGTTATCGTTACGATATTGGCATCAACTGAGCGGTAACCGCCATCGCCGTCTGGAAGAATGACTTCGTCAGACCCGAGTCGCGTTGGAAATCGTTTTGGATCTGGAATGTCGAACTGCGGCGGCAACAAGTGGTCGACGGATTGAGGTTCGAAGACCGGATCCTGTAGAGGCAACTCTTCTTCTGGTTCAACTTCTGCCGGCTGAGTTTGATCGGTCGCCGAGTCTTCCTCGTTCGCGGGACTCTCTTCGCTGGTCAGTTCGAAATCTGGAGCTTCTTCAACGGTTGCTGATTCTGACGCTTCGGATGCCGTTTGTATTATCGGCGGCACGACTTCCTCTTGCGGCACTTCCCCGATGGCGACCAATTCATCGCAATGAGGACATGTCAGCTTTTGGCCGTGCATCGATTCGTCAACGCCGAACTGGCCAGAGCAATGTGGACAGGAGAAAACTTCGGCATCGAACTCGCGTTCATCTTGAGCCGCGCCGCTTGGTTCAGGCGAGACGTCGACCGAAGCGGGAACTTCAACTGTTGCCTCACAAGTCGGACACTGGAATGCTTTACCGGCAGCGTCATCCGGGACTTGGAATGGATTTTGGCAGTTCGGACAACCAAAAACTTGTGGCATGAACGATCCCTGTTCAAGAGTGAAGCGTATTGAAAATTCTGTCACCTGCGTCGCCAAGTCCCGGGACGATGAAGGAATCTTCGTTGAGACGTTTGTCGATGACGCAAGTGTGGATATCGATCTGAGGGAAGTCGGCTTGCATTTTGGCGATGCCTTCCGGAGCCGAAATGATCGACAGCATTTTGATGCTCGACACGCCCCAATCGATCAGCGCCTGACAGGCCATCGACATGGATCCACCTGTTGCGAGCATTGGATCGAGCACAAAGGCGACGTCGACGGGCGAACTTTCAGGCAGCTTGCTGTAATACGAAACAGGTTTCGCCGTCTCTTCGTCGCGATAAAGCCCCAAGTGCCAAACTTCAGACGTCGGAATCAGATCCAGCATCGGTTCAACCATTCCAATTCCAGCACGGAGGATCGGAACCAATCCAATTCGATTGAGCAGCCTTTTGCCAGTCATCGGCTGTAGCGGTGTATCGATTCTCGAATCGGTAGTAGAAAGTTCAGCGGTCGCCGAATGGGCCAGTAACACAGAAAGTCTTCGCACCGATTGACGAAACTCGGCAGGTGACGTGTCGCGATTTCGCAAAACAGTCAGGTGACAGTCGACTAGCGGATGGTCAAGTACAACCAGTTTGTTCATTTTTGTTTTCGGTTAGCGGTGTGTGTTTTTTTGAGTACAAAGTACTCGGTACTCAGCACGGCGTATCATCAGAAAACGGTGGCTCTTTTCCGTCAAGTGCCGCCAACGCATTGGCCGCCGCTCGCTGTTCAGCTTCCTTTTTGTTGGAACCCCAAGCCGGTGCGTAAGTTTGCTTTAGGACAACGGCCGCGATCAGGAACTCTTTCTTGTGGTCAGGACCACGATCGCTGACGACACGATAGTTCGGAGGAACACTGAATCGCTTTTGAGAATACTGCTGCAATTCGCTTTTGTAGTTGATTTCCAGTCGACCGGCGACGGCTTCATCAACGTGCCGTTCAATCTGTGGCATCAAGAAATCGCGAACCGCTTCGATGCCGCCGTCCAGATAGATGGCTCCGACAATCGATTCAAACGCGTTTGCGATCAAAGAAGAGGGAACTCGCCCCAGCGTACCGACACCTTTTCCAACCACCAAAATTCGGTCGATACCGATATCCAATCCCATTCGCGTACAAGTCTGGCGGCTGACAACGTTTGATTTGACTTTCGTCAGATCGCCTTCAAGCCAGTTCGGATAGCGATTAAACAGATACTCGCAAACCGCAAATCCAAGAATCGAGTCGCCCAGAAATTCCAACCGTTCGTAAGAGTTAACTCGTTTCTCCGCGTACGATGAATGCGTGATCGCTTCGGAGATCAAACTCTTGTTTTGAAAATGGTAGCCTAATAATCCTTCGCACGTTTCGACTAGTTCGCTAAGCGAATCTGTTTGTCGAGAAGTCGATTTCATGGCTATATTTTGCAAAAGGAGTCGGTCAATTGACGTCATGTTAACGGTTGCTCAACCGCGAATCGGCCTACCCATTGTGGCTAGCCTTTAGCTGATCCGCAATGAGGAATGCCAATTCCATTGCCTGATCATAATTCAAACGCGGATCAACGGCGCTTTTATACGCCTTCACCAAGTCAGGTTCTCCAATTTGAGACTGACCTCCGATGCACTCGGTGACATTGTCGCCCGTCATCTCGAGGTGAACTCCGCCCAGAATCGTGCCGTGGTCGCGATGAATCTTGAATTGCTGCTGAACTTCATCGACGATTTTATCAAAGCTGCGAGTCTTAATGCCGGACTTCGTCGAAAATGTATTTCCGTGCATTGGATCACAAGTGTGCAGCACCCTAAGATTCGCCTCGGTCACCGCATTGAGGATCAAAGGCAAGCGATTCGCGACTTCGTCAGTTCCGTAACGATGGATCAACGTGACGCGACCTCTTTCGTCATTCGGATTCAGCGACTTGATGAGCGCGACCAATTCGTCGACTTCGAACTTGGGTCCAACTTTGATTCCCACAGGATTTGAAATGCCTCGAAAGTACTCAACGTGAGCACCGTTGACGTCTCGCGTCCGATAGCCAATCCACGGAAAGTGTGTACTCATGTTGTACCATCCGTCACGGCGTGGCACGCGTCGCGTTTGAGCCTGTTCATAGTTGAGGTGCAAACCTTCGTGAGATGTAAACACGTCGACCGAATTGTTCGACTGAAACTCTTCGCCGCGAACAACTTCCATAAATTGCAACGCGTTGGTAACGGAGTCCACCATACGATGGTATTTGTCGGCTTGTGTTGTATCGCCAGAAAAATCAAGCGCCCAGTTTTCGGGATGTCGTAAGTCAGCGAATCCGCCGCCGCAAAGTGCACGAATGAAGTTCAACGTCAGTGCCGCTCGCTCGTAGCCGCGGAGCAACAGTTCGGGATCTGGCTTACGATCTGATTCGGTAAAGCCAGATCGGTTTACGATATCGCCGCGGTAAACTTCCAGCGTCACGCCGTCACGAGTTTCAGTATCGTTGGATCGAGGCTTTGCGTATTGGCCAGCCACACGACCGACGCGGACAACTTTCTTCATTCCGCCGTAGATCAGCACGAAGCTCATCTGCATCAACACCTTCAAGTTGCGAACGATCGAATCGTTGTCGCAGTCATCCAGACTTTCCGAGCAATCGCCTGCTTGCAGGAGAAACGCGTTGCCTTCGGCTGCGTCGGCCAATTGGCTTTTCAAGCTCTCGATCTCCCAACTGGTTACCAGCGGAGGTAGCTTCGCCAGACGTTGCAATGCATCTTGAAGTTGATCGCCGTCAGGGTAAGTCGGCTGCTGAAGAACGGACTTCTGTTGCCAGCTCCCAGGCGTCCAGTTATTGGTGGTGGCCATTGGATTTTCGGTATGAACAAGAGTGGTGGATTGAGACCATTTACTGATCGTCATTTTGCGAATCGCGGATTAGAATGTGAATCGTCGGTTTTTGAAAGTCAGATGCATCGTTTGGCGTGATTTTCACTTTAGATAGATATAAGGGAGGTTTCAATTGAAACCTAATTCGATTCGCACGATTTGGCCAACGCAAGTTCACACATTGCCCATCGTGCTTGTTGTGACGTGCGTGCTTATATCAAACTGTGCTTTTGCCTCCCCGCAGGAAGCATCATCTGACGACCCACTAGCAGAAGTCCTCGCTGGGCATTCTTATCACGGAACGGCTTTCAACGAAGGAGCCCGGCAAGCGGCTCGAATACTTGGCGGGACGGGGAAAGTCGATTTCGAAGTCACGACCGAATCGGAAGAGGCTCGCAAATTTTTCAATCAAGGAATCGGTCAGCTTCACGGGTTTTGGGACCTTGAAGCCGAACGCTCTTTTCGCCAAGTCGCGATGATTGATCCTGATTGCGCGATGGCGTACTGGGGAGCCGCGTTGGCGACGTTCGAAAAGCCGGAACGTGCTGCAGGCTTCATCGAAGAGGCGTTAGAGAAAGTTGAGTCTGCTTCGCCACGAGAGACACTTTACATCGAAGCGTTGCATCGATATTTCCGTGGCGAGAATACAGAGAAAAAGGCTGACGATTCTCAAAAGGACGATGCGAAAGATGATGAGTCAGAGAAAACTGAATCGGAATACGAACTCGTTGACGATTCAAATCGAAAGGAGCGTGCGGCTCGATACTTAAAGGACCTTGAAGATATCGTCATCGAGTACCCCAACGATATCGAAGCGAAAGCCTTAGTAGTTCATCGAATCTGGCACAACACGCGAGCCGGTTGGAAGATCGGCAGTTTCGTCGCAGCGGAAGCGTTGCTCAAAGAGATCCTCAAAGTCAATCCGCTACATCCTGCGCACCATTATCGCATCCATCTTTGGGATCGACGTAAGCCAAAACTGGCCCTCGAGTCGGCCGGAATGTGTGGGCTCGCATCGCCTTCAATCGCACACATGTGGCACATGCCGGGCCACATTTACTCTCGACTGAATCGTTACGACGAAGCAGTCTACTATCAAGAAGCTTCTGCTCGGACTGATCATCGGCACATGATCACAGACCACGTGATTCCGGATGAAATCCACAACTACGCTCACAATAACGAATGGCTGACAAGAAACTATGCGTTTCTCGGTCGAGCCAACGATGCGTTAAACCTTGCGATGAATCTTGTGGAGCTTCCTCGTCATCCGCGATTCAACGCGTTCGGATTGAAACGTTCGGGCAGTGCCGTTTATGGACAAAAGCGAATCGTTCAGGTGTTGCGTGAGTTTCAAATGTTCGATCGTCTCGACGAAGTCGTCCAAAGAGGATGCTTTGAAGACCTTGAGTTGGATGAAGAAATCGCAGCTTGTCGGTTGCAAGGTTGCTTTGCCGCCATCGGTGCCGACTGCGACTCTGCAGAACAATTCAGGGAGCGGTTAACGGAGCTTTCTGAGAAAACAGCAGTTGAATCTGAAGAAGCTGATGAATTGGTCAAATCGCTGAAGTGCCAACTGGAGTGCAAAGATGACCCTTGCGATGAAGATAACCCGGAACCTGCCGAAATAGATCG